>NZ_LGHM01000040.1 GCF_001908185.1 Bradyrhizobium sp. AS23.2 | reverse complement strand
GCCAATCAGCTCACTGAAGCCTGTGGCTGGGAGCAAATCCCTCGTTACTTAATCAGGGACCGCGATCGAGCTTATGGCGAGATTTTTGTCCGCCGGGTGCGGTCGATCGGCATTCGAGACGCCCGACGTCTTTCCGCTCACCCTGGCAAAACGGCTACGCAGAACGGTTGATCGGTTCAATCCGAAGGGAATGCATTGATCATGTCGTAGTCTTCGGCGAACGCCAAGATTTACGGAAGGGATCCATCGCGCCCGCGAAAAACGCGGTCGGCCTCTCCGATTCGCTTTTCCGTGAGGCGAAAATAATGCAGCGGATCGGCAAACCCCATCCGCGATTTCCTAGCTGAGCCCATTTGTTGTAGTCGGCGACCTGTCACTGGTTATAAGCTAGGCCGTTGATCGAACTAGATCCGCCGAGCGTGCCACCTTGCGTGGTAGTGATGCTTCGGCCCTGAATCAATTGGGATGGCTCCATTTTGAATTGCCAAGTGTAGTTCGGATTGAACAGCGTCTTGATGTAGCCTGCAGGCAAATGGATGCTGGCGAACTTGCGCGTTCTAGGCGGCTGAAGTCCACCTTGAGGCGTTCTCGTTTGGGAAAGAGGGGGCGCGGTTCGTATTTAGCTCAGGAACATAGGAATCGAGCGCGGAATGGCTCGCAGACGCGAAACGTGCCCGACGGTCGTCAGGCTTTGAATGCCTGTCACGTCGGAACGAATCCCTTCGCGAAAGGAGATGGCCCTATAACAAAATACGTCTTCCCGTTTCACCTAGAACATGATGCTTCTGATCTAAAGCGACTGGTGCTAGCTGCAGACCTTGTGGGGAAGATCAACGGCGGAAGAGACGGCCGTAGTCCGACCTTGTTTGCGACACGTTGCGACGAACGAAAGCGTTCGCAAGAAACATGAAATCGGGAGAGCGCAAATGGGGCCGCGGACGGGCTCAACTCAGGTTACGCAGGAGCAGATCGTCCTTGCACTGTCCGTCCTGTTGTTCGTTGCCTTCTCAGTCACGTTGAAGGGCTTTTTCGCGCCTGGCAATCTGTTGGCTCTGGTACAGAACGTCTCGATCCTCGGCATACTTGGACTCGGAATGGCCATCGCGATCATTGGTCGCGGTATCGATCTGGCGATTGTTACGACCATGACGATGATGACCGCCTGGGTCCTGAGTCTGGCGGGGCATGGCACACCACCTCTGACTGCAGCCGCTGCGGGCTTTTGCCTCTCCGCAGTGATCGGTATCGTTCTTGGCGTCCTCATCGCTTACGTCGAGATTCCCGCCATTTTTGCCACGCTTGCTATGGCAAGCGTGATTTATGGCTTCAGTCGAATGGTCCTCGTTGGCGAAGATCTCGTTTACGTCCCCCCCAGTGCGAGCTGGACCAGAGTGGCGGGCAATGCCGTCACACTGGGCGTGCCCAACAATGTGGTCTTCTTTTTGAGTTTCGCTGCGCTCGTCGCCGCCTTCTTTCGCTTCACAAAGCCTGGGCGATTTCTGCTCTCGATGGGAGACAACCCCTTTCGAGCTCGTATCGTAGGGATACCTGTCAGGCCGATGATCGTACTGCAATACGTCGCGTCGTCTCTTACGGGGTTCGCTGCGGGATTGATCATGGCGATGCTGATCGGAAGCATGAACACGCGTCAGGTCAATTCCACGATGGTTTATGACGTCATTCTCGTGGTCGTTCTTGGCGGTGTTGGGTTGAGTGGCGGCCGCGGTGGGGTTCGGAACGTTCTAGTCGGGACTTTGCTGATCGGAATCCTCTTGAACGGGATGACGATCATGGACGTTCCGTACATCCTTCAAAACCTCATCAAGGGGCTGATCCTTTTGGTCGCAATAATCGTGGATTCGTTTGTGAACCCCCGCGATGAACAGACGTCACAACAAGGCGACATCTAAGGAAGGGAATAAGTATGAGCACTATGATAAAGAGGGTTGCGACGATTGCGGCAATTCTTGCGTCCGTAGGTGGTCTTGCGGGGGCGGGAGCTCGAGCGGCGGAATATGATGACGGTCTGACCGTGAAGTTTCAAGAAACGGTCAAGGGGAAGAAGGTCGTGCTCATCGTCATTTCCTCGGGCATGGACATCGCGCAAGGTCTTGCCGCCGGACTTACCCGACAAGCCCAAGATCTAGGTTATGAGCTCTCAGTTCGGGACTACAACTGGAACAATGATCAGGGAGCGCAGGCAATCAGCCAGGCGATTTCCGAGAAGCCGGATGTCCTCGTCGTTCAAAATCTTGACATGCAGGCCTACGCGTCTCTGTTCAAGAGAGCCATCAAGGAAGGCGTGAAGACCATCCAAGTGCAGGTTAAGTCGACGGTAAATACTGACGCCTACGTCGGCGTCGACTGGTACCAGATTGCACATAAGAACATCTCCAAGCTGGTCAGCCTCTGTAGCCCCAAAGCCGGCAAGAGCGGCAAGATCGCCATCCTTCAAGGTACTCCTAACAACCCGACCAACTTCGTGGGAATGAAGGCCGTTGAGGACGTCCTTGCAGAGCACCCGGAAATAACGGCGGTATCGAAAGCGTCGGCCGATTGGGATGCCAGCAAGGCGCATGGCGTGGTCGCCACTGTGCTCAAGCAGACGCCGGATCTCTGCGGTTATATGGGCTTCTGGGACGGCCAGGACGCAGGCATGGCCGCGGCCGTCGCCGAGGCGGGGCTGAAGGGCAAAGTTTTCGTGACGAGCTCGGGTGCCGGCGAGAAGTCCACCTGTGACAAGGTTACCGACGGTAGCTTCGACAACTATGTCGCCTACAATATCCCCCTGGTCACTCGCGAGCTTGGCGCTGCGGTTGCTGTGGCCCTGCAGCAGAACACCAAGGCCGGAGCGTATCCCTATGCGAACTATGTACCTGGACGGGAACTGACCAAGGCAACTTTTTCGCCCGATCAGTGCTGGAGCCTCGAACAGCTCAAGCAGACGCCCTGGAAATAGTGCCAGCCCGCCTTAACGGCTTGTCGCAAGTTTGCTTCGGAAGGACGGCCAAGCCGTCCTTCCTTAGGCGCTCTAGCGGCATCTTTGCTCCAGCAATCGCCTCTCCGAACATAAGAGCCTCCAAGCGTGAGAATGAACAGCTCCGATACCATTGCGAAGTGGCGATCTCGCTTTATTCCCGATCATGTTGTGGGCGAGATCCTCACAAAAGAATGGATAGACACGGCAATTCCCGTCGTCATGTTCATCGCATCCATCATTGCCTTTTCGCTCCTGCTTCCGCACTTCCTGTCGTTAGGTGGGATCGTCGAACTGCTCCGTCAGATGGGCGAGTTGACTTTCGTGACTATGGGAATGGCGATTGTCATTATGGCCGGTGGCATCGATCTCAGCGTCGGCTCAGTCTTTGCGTTAGCGAACTTCCTCACTCTTGCCTGCGTCAACTATCTCGCCTGGCCGCCATATCTCGCGCTTCCTATTGTGATCGCTATCTGCGGTCTCTGTGGATTGGTGAACGGCGTCCTCGTAGGCTATCTGCGATTGCGCGCCTTCCTGACGACACTGGCCACGCTGATCATTGTCCGTGCGCTGGTCGACTATCTGCTCTTTCACTATGGATCCAAGGTAGTTGAATCATCGCCGGACTCCGAGTTTTGGGATTTTCTATCGTTTGGAACGGTGTTCGGCTTTCCATTCAACTATCTGGCTGCGATCGTGGCCGCCGTTGTTCTCCACGTCTTTCTTACTCGTATGCGGCTTGGTTGGCATATCAGGGCCGTCGGTGGTTCTCGGCGTTCGGCGCACAATGCCGGTATCAATGTTCGGCGGACGGTGTGTCTATCCTATATCGTCTCTGCTTTGCTTACCGGGATTGCCGGAGTTCTTTACGCCGCACGGCTCAATAACGCCGGCACCGAGGCTGGGGTCGGCTTGGAAGTGGTTGCACTCACCGCCGCGGTTCTTGGAGGGAACAGCCTCGGCGGTGGCCGTGGCTCGATCCCCAAAGCAGCGTTGGGCGCATTCATCGTTGCGCTCTTTACCAACTCGCTGCTCCGTTTCACGCTGCCAAGTGGCGCCAATCCCTTGGCCATAGGCTTGATCTTGCTCCTGGCCGTCGCGACCGACGTCCGCTGGCTCAAGAACCGCCATAAGCTGCTCTCGCGAGTCTATGTGTCTCCAGCTTACTTCGAACCGCCGCCACTGCTCTCGACCGCCCCCGACTCGGGAACACCTTATGCAGTCAATAACAAGCTCCAAGATGCAGAACCAATCGGTCTAGACCAGGTCGATGGCGCGGAAGACATTGCGTTTGACGCCGATGACAATCTCTACACGGGTAGCCGACACGGTGACATCCTGCGATTCGAGGCTCCCGACTATGCTAGCGTAGAAGTATTCGCGCATATCGGCGGGCAACCATTGGGCCTGCATTTCGACGGGGATGGGTCCCTGTTCGCCTGCGTAAGCGGAATGGGTTTGTACAAGATTACCCGCGATCGTGAGATCATCCGGCTGTCTGACGAAACAAATAGAACGTTGCTTTCGATCGTCGACGACAGCCGTATGCGGTTTGCAGACGACATGGATTTCGCGCCGGATGGGCGCGTGTTCTTCAGCGAAGCCACGATTCGTTACGACATCTTCGATTGGGCGACGGACTCGCTGGAAGCGCGGGGCAACGGCCGCATCATTTGCTGGGACCCGCGAACGAACGCGTCGCGTACGGTCTTGCCCAAGCGGATGTTTCCGAACGGAATTTGCATGATCGGCGACAACGAATCCCTGCTGTTCGCAGAGACATGGGCGGCGCGGATCAATCGCTATTGGTTCGACGGGCCGCACAAAGGAAAAGTTGAGTGCGTGATTCCGGACATGCCCGGATATCCCGACAACATTAGGCGCTCCTCAGACGGCAATTTTTGGGTTGCGATGCTTGGCATGCGTACTCCCGCGCTGGATCTCGCGATGAAGATGCCTGGGTTCCGTCGCCGCATGGCGCAGCGCGTGGCATTCGAGGAGTGGATCTACCCAAACATCAATACCGGCGGCGTAGTCAAGTTCGACGCAAACGGCAACGTGCTGGAATCTCTTTGGGACGCCAGCGGTGACAAATATCCCATGATCACGTCGATGCGCGAGCACAAAGGGTATCTCTATTTGGCCGGAGTCTACAATAATAGGATCGGTCGCTACAGAATTCCCGGCGCGGATCCGAGTTTCAATGATCGTCATCTATATTGGGACAAGCGAAAGTGATGAACGCGATTCGCAACATGCTCGATTCCTTTTGGGGACGGGGTGATGCCTCCATCACTATTCCCTCGATGGACGGCGCTCTCCGGCCAAACGATTTGCTCGACCAAGCGATCGAAGTTCAGGTTGTCCAGCAACCGGACAATCTTACGGAATATCAGGGAGGGTTGCTCTATTCGAGCGGCAACAAGATCTTCCAGATGAACATGGAAGCCTCAGCAGAAACGCCGCCCCGATATGAAATGCCCAACGACGTGAGCTGCCTTGCGTCTCATCCGTCAGGAATACTTGCCATTGGTACGACAGCCGGCATCCTTCTGCGGGGCAGTAAGCACGAAGGAACGACCATATCGCGACTAAGTGGGCGTCCGCTGGCGTGTCCAACGGCTCTCGTCTTTGATGGCGACAATTCGCTGATCGTCTGCATAGGTTCTGATCGCCTCTCTCCTGGGGAGTGGAAGCGCGATCTGATGGAGCAGGGCCGCTCGGGCTCGGTCTGGAGGATCGATCTCGTCGGAGGTGAGAGTACCTGTCTCGTTCACGGTCTTGGGTTTCCCTATGGTGTACAGCTCGTCGGCTCGGGAGCCCTTCGGGTCTCGGAGTCGTGGAGCCATCGCATCATCCAGTTTCGACCTGGCGAGCGGCCCCGCCCGGTCCTGGCAGATCTTCCGGGTTATCCCTCGCGGATAGCACCAGCGACCGATGGCGGAAGTTGGGTCTCAGTGTTTGCCCCGCGCCGTCAGATGGTGGAATTCGTGCTGCGTGAGCGAGACTACCGTGAGCGGATGCTCCGGGAAGTCCATTCCGATTATTGGATGGCTCCTGCGTTGAGCAGTGGCGGGAGCTTTCTTGAGCCTATCCAGGGTGGCACCGTAAAACATCTCGGCATCAGGAAGCCGTGGGCGCCGACCCGATCCTATGGCCTCCTTGTCAAGCTGGATGCGTCTGGCACTCCTGTCGCAAGCCTGCACAGCCGCGCCGACGGAAAGCGCCACGGCGTCACGAGTTGCTTGGAAATCGGCGGAAAGCTGGCGTTTACAAGCAAGGGAGGAGGGGTCATCGCTTGCGCCGATTTGAACCTATTGAAGGACGAGGACGAATGACGGTGGACTCCCTCATCCAGATGCTGCAGGTGACAAAGGAGTACCGTGGTGTGCCGGTGCTCAAGCGCGTGGATTTCACGTTGATGAAAGGCGAGGTTCATGCGCTGCTGGGCGAAAACGGGGCAGGTAAATCGACGCTGACGAAGATCATGGCGGGCGTCACTGAGCGAACCTCGGGCAAGATGCTCATGGGCGGTCGCGAGGTGTCATTTTCCTCGCCTGCGGCAGCCCTTGCTAACGGCGTGGCCATGGTTTTCCAGGAGACAAGCCTGGTGCCGTCGATGAGCGTTGCCCAGAACCTTTACCTTGGCGATGAGAAACTCTTTAACCGGTTGCGGGGATTGTACATTGCGGCTCAGCAGTTTCTGCAATCGCTAAACTTCAATGTTGATCCGTGGGCTACGGTTTCAAGTCTGGGGGCGGCGAAGCGCCAGATGGTCGAGATTGCACGAGCCGTCCGGCACGAGGCTAAGGTGATCATCTTCGATGAGCCGACGGCATCGTTGACCCCAGAAGAGAAGCATCACTTCTTTGGATTAATACAACGCCTCAAGAGGCGCAACGTATCCATCATATTCATCAGCCATGCGCTAGAAGAAGCGCTCGCCGTCGCCGATCGCATCACGATCCTGCGTGATGGTGAGCTTGTCGCAACTGATAGAACATCCAAATTCAACCGCGAATCGATCATCCAAGCCATGGTCGGACGGCAGCTTTCGGGTGAACTCTATAGCAGGAAAGAGCGGAAGATCCGCAAGGCGGGCGCAAAGATACTGAGCGTGCAGAATCTCTCCATGGGGGCGATGGTTCGCAACAACAGCTTTTCAGTCTACCGGGGACAGATCACCGGCGTATTCGGCCTCATCGGCTCTGGCAGGACTGAAACAGCGAAGATCATCGCCGGCATTTACAAACGCAATTACTTCTACGGCGGAGAGGTATGGTTCGAGGGATCTCCGGTCCGGTACAGGGTTCCGCGACTAGCGGTTCGCGACGGCATCGTCTACGTGACCGAGGATCGCAAAGTCGAGGGCTTCTTCGAGACGCAGACGATCGCCGAAAACATATTCATGGGCGTTCTCGGCGCGAATATCGACAAGAGTGTCATTGTCGGCGTCAGCCAGATGAAGGCTCTTGCTGACCAGTGGATACGAGGATTGAGCATCCGCGCGACTGACGGAAACGCGCGCGTGATCGAATTGTCGGGCGGTAATCAGCAGAAGGTCGTCATCGCAAGCTCGCTGGTACAGCGGCCAAGGCTTATAATTTTCGACGAACCCACACGAGGCGTCGATGTCGGTGCCATCGCCGAGATCCACCAAGTAATCAACGAGCTTGCGGATGACGGCCTCGCTGTGATGGTTATCTCATCCTATCTACCGGAGATACTGAACCTGTCCGATCGGATACTGGTGTCGCGATTGGGCAGAATTGTCGAAGAGTTTTCACCGAAGCAGGCGACGGAAGCCAAAATTATGTACGCGGCAGTTCACTGACTGTGTGCGGACCATTCCAGCTCGGATCTACTGGAAACGACGATGTAGTCTTTTGCGATCCTGCGCGGCCTCGGTGAAAAGAGTTATCTGACGCCGAGCGCTTCGAATTGATCGATCTCGGCATTATCGTATCCGCAATCGCGCAGTATCTCGGCCGTGTGCTCTCCCAGTCGCCGGCGGAGGTGAGGCGTAGATCGAATTGCTTGCCCTCGAAGCGGAACGGAGATGCAATGATTTTGATTTGCTCGCTCTCGAGGGATACCATCAGGACGGCAGTTTGGCTCGCGACCTGTGGATCGGCAAAGGCTTGATCCATATCGTGAAGTGGTCCGCAAGGCACACCAGCCCTATTCAATCTCGCTATCCAGTGGTCCTTCCTCTGACTGCGCATCGTCGCTTCAAGAATGGAATTGATCTCCGCACGGCCCGGCAACGCGCTTCTCGTTAAGAGAGAAGCGTGGATCATCCCGGAGCTATTGGAGGCCGAGTTCTTCCCTTAGCGGGGTTTGATACGCTTGGGGTAGTCTAGGATCGCAATCACCAAACGGCGGCGGCACGCGCGTTTCTGAAAGCATTGAAATCCGCCCAAGGGGACGGCTTTCTAGGAAAGCGAAGTTTACGTTGACACGGGGCATAGCTGAACGCGCCGACATAAGCGAGGCCGGGATCCTACGAGAGTTGAGCGGAAGACCAGTTATAGAAGATCAACTTGATCTGATGTAACTTCTTACTGAGTGTGATTTAGGACGACAGTTTTTGTCGCTGAGAACTCATACAAGGCTTCGAGCCCTTTCTCGCGACCATGACCGGACTTCTTGAAGCCGCCGAATGGCAACTCCACGCCTCCGCCCGCACCGTATCCATTGATATAGACCTGACCGGAACGGAGTTGACGCGCTGTGCGCATCGCGCGACCGACATCCTTCGTCCAAACGGCGGCCGCCAATCCATATGAAGTATCGTTGGCCAGAGCGATTGCGTCTGCTTCATTTACGAATGGCAGTAGAGAAAGCACGGGGCCAAACACTTCTTTCTTGGCAATTGCGTTCTCTCGAGGAACCGGACCGAGGAGAGTAGGGCGTACGAAATATCCCTGCTCAGAACTTCCATTAGCGATCTTTCCCTGGGCGATCAGCGGCACGCCTTCGTTGACGGCTTGGTCGACCATGGAAAGGACCCGTCTGTGCTGCTTGGCGTTGATCAAGGGGCCTAGATCGCAGTCGATATCGTGAGGTCCGGCTGAAAGCTTCCGGAAATGAGCGCCGAACAATTGGCTGACCTCGTCGATGACATTGGCATGAACCAGCAATCGGCTGCCCGCTACGCAGGTCTGTCCAGAGTTCACGATGATCGAGTTGGTGATCACGGGTAGTGCGGCTGCAAAGTCCGCGTCGTCAAACACGATATGCGGGGACTTTCCGCCAAGCTCAAGTGTGACCCCGACGTGATTCTTCGCCGCGGCCTGCTGAACGAGCGCGCCCACTTCCGGCGATCCCGTGAAACTAATGAAATCTATCGCGGGATGGGCAGACAATGCGGCGCCTGCCTCGTGGCCATATCCCGTAACCACGTTCAGCGCTCCTTCGGGCAATCCGGCCTCTATCGCCAGTTCGGCGAGACGGAGGACCGTCAGGCAAGCGTCTTCTGCGGGCTTCAACACGACGGTATTCCCCATGGCCAGGGCGGGGCTGACGACGCGGCCGAACATCTGGGTCGGCGAGTTCCACGGCAGAATGCCTGCTACTACGCCCAGCGGCTCTCGGAGCGTAAAGGCCGTCAGGCCGGTTGGAAGAGGGATGACATCTCCCCCGATCTTGTCAGCGGCCCCGGCGTAGAATTCAAAGTAGCGGGCTAGAACCGTCAGGTCCGAATTGGTGGAAGCATATATCTTCCCCACATCCTTGGCTTCCAAGCGAGCCAAGTCCTCTCGATAGCGTAGGATCAAGTCCGACATCCTCGCCAAGACCCTGCCGCGATCCGTGGCGGACGTTCTCGGCCAGGGCCCGATATCGAAGGCTAGACGAGTTGCACGGACGGCAGCATCCACGTCCTCAATCCCGCTTCGTGCGATTGTCGCGAAGATCTGACCATCGGACGGACATACGACGTCGATGGTGCGCCCATCCAAAGCTGGACATCGCTTTCCGGCGATCAGGTTCGCGTGGTGTTCCATCGTCGGTTGTTCTGCCTTCGTCGCGCTTCCGCCGGACATGGGTTCCTCCTAATGCAATCTGCGTCTTGCCTTTTATGATTGATGTTTTGTCAGGCGAAATAGCAAATAGGTAGGTGGCTATAAGTATTCACGATTAGACAGGCGGGCCACCCGGAGCGTGGTCTCACGGTGGGCCTCTAGCTTTTTGTTATCGTCCTATATCCGTTTTCTATGATGGAAAATGAGGCCAACAGGCTATAGCTGCCAGCACAGAGCATAGAATAATCATGGAGGGGGCGATGCATCGGAGGCTTCTAGCCGGTTTGCTGCTGGCCAGCGCGATGTTGGGTGCGGCGCACGCCGATGAAAAGACCGTCAGGATTGGCGTCCTCAACGATCAGACCGGCATGGCCGCCGATCTGGCCGGTCCTGGTACAGTGGTGGCGGTCAAGCTTGCGGTTGAAGACTTCGGCTCATCAGTCCTTGGCAAGCCGATAGAGGTCGTTATTGCCGATCACCAAAATAAGCCGGATACGGCGGCTCAAATCGCTTCGGCATGGTATGACGTCAAGGGCGTCGACATGATCATCGATCTACCCAATTCCTCGACGGCATTGGCTGCGTTCGAGGTCGCGAAGGCACGCAAGAAAGTTG
Source organism: Bradyrhizobium sp. AS23.2 (assembly GCF_001908185.1). Taxonomy (GTDB): domain Bacteria; phylum Pseudomonadota; class Alphaproteobacteria; order Rhizobiales; family Xanthobacteraceae; genus Bradyrhizobium. The sequence continues at coordinate 33,190 of NZ_LGHM01000040.1, read as the reverse complement.
TCATTGCGACGGCGGCAATCTCATCGCTACTTGCGGGCGAGAAGTGCATAGACACTGGCTTCCAGTTCACGACCGACACCTATTCCTTGGCGCGCGGTGTCGCGAAGGGAATCGTCAGCAATGGTGGTAAGGATTGGTTCTTCATCACAGCCGATTATGCATTCGGTAACTCACTCGACAAGGATGCCAGCGACGCCGTTAGGGAAGCGGGAGGAAAAGTGCTGGGCAGGGTCCGCCATCCGTTCGGAGTCGCAGATTTCTCGTCGTATCTCGTTACGGCGCAATCTTCGGGCGCCAAGGTGATCGGGCTTGCCAATGGCGCCGGTGACCTTGTCAACTCGATGAAGCAAGGGAGCGAGTTTGGCATAGCGCAAGGGGGACAGCAGCTCGCAGCGTTTCTCGTCTACATTAGCGATGTGCACTCGATGGGCTTGGATATCGCCAAGGGAACTCGCTTCGTGGATACATTTTATTGGGACCAAAACGATGCAACCAGGGCATGGAGCAAGCGCTTTATGAATGCCTTTGGTGGAAGGGCTCCCACTCAAGTACATGCCGCCGCATATAGCGCCGTCACCCACTATCTCAAGGCCGTCAAAGCCGCAGGGTCAGTTGATGGTCCTGCCGTTGCTGCAAAAATGAGAGAAATTCCAGTCGATGATTTCTACACACATGGTGTGAAGATCCGGCCTGACAACAGGGTTGTGCGAGATCACTTTCTTTGGGAAGTGAAGGCGCCGGCGGAGTCCAAGTATCCATACGACTACTTCAAGCTAATCACTACGGTTCCGGGAGATCAGCTGGTAAAGCCCGTCGGCGAAAGCGATTGCCCGCTTGTGAAGAAGAGTTGAGCGTATCCATGTTGGTCACCATGCATTGAACAGATGGTTGAGAAGATCAGCGTGTGCGCGAACGGTATTCGTATGAATCTGTTGCGCGAAGGAGAAGGGCCCCCGCCCTTCTTGCTCCACGGCTGGCCGGAGTTTTCAGCCGTGTGGAGGCGGCTCATGCCGCTGCTAAGCAGCCGATATTCGGTGTTTACGCCGGCTTCAGGGGGCGAGATTCCGAACCAGGGGCCGTCCGACAAGGTAACGGCGGACGTCCTTGCAGACGATATTCGGGCATTGATCGAAGATCTCGCAATCAAGGAAACCCGTAGGGTTCGTGAGTCACGACGTTGAGGCTCAGGCCGCGCAAAGTTACACGCGGCGCTGGCCTAGGCGCGTGAGGAGGACCACTCCAAGAAATAAGCCGCCCGATCGCACGATGTATCAGTCATGATCATCGGAGGGGACCCTCAATTCCGCTGCAGAGTGCGATCGCCGCGTCTGTCTGGTCCTAGGTACCAAACTTCTGTCGGGTTCGCGGGTGGCCAGGGCTGGATCCAGCCGTACTCCCCTCCATGTGCCCGACTCGACCAAATCTTTAATCGTAAAGCTTAGGGTTTCTTCCGCAGCTTGCATGGCCCGGCTGCGCGGAGCGTCCTTGGAGCGACAGAGCGACAACGGTCGGCTGAGACTCGGTTCTATTGGACGACTAAAAAAGCTGCCGTAAACGCTCGACTCTGCCAGCGCCGATTGGGGAAGTATGACTCCAGCGAGACCTGTGGCCGCTATTCCACGCAGGGCAGGCAACGAATCGACATCGGCAATGACATCGAGTGTTAGGTTTTGCTGCTGGCAAGCCTGGTCGACGATCAACCTCATGGCGTGCGGCTTTCCAGGGACTGAGACTGGAAGAGTGGCGATTTCTCGAAGAGATATAGGACGACCGGCGTTCTCTGCGTCGCACGAAACCCAGAATAGATCCTCAGTCAGTAATGGCACTACCTCCAAACCCGCAGCCGGATCATCACGAAATTGAACTGCCAGATCAATCCTATTTTTCAGCAGCATTTCGAGCAGGTGGCCGGACAAGGACTCGACAATGCGCAGATGGACACCTGGAAAGCTACTGCGCATTCGCTGTAGGTAGGGTAGTGCGACCATGGTGGCCGCGGAGGTGGGCAAGCCTACCGAGACTTGGCCTACAAACTGCTCAGCATATCCCGAGGTCCTGATATTGGACTTTGCTTCCTCCACTTGCGCAAGGATAACTTGCGCTTGGCGATACAGGCGAAGGCCTGCTTCGGTTGGCGATACGCCGCGTCCGCTGCGTACGAGCAAGGGCCGGCCCAGCTCGGATTCGAGATTCGTGATCTGCTGGCTTAGGGCTGGCTGAGCGATGTTGAGCTGACCGCTTGCCTTTGAGAAGCTTCCAAAGTCGATGACTGATATCAAGTAGCGGAGCTGCCTAAGTTCCATCCGAATTCCTTGGGCGATCGTGGGCTGCAGAAAGGGATCAAACCTATTACCTCAGCTATAAGGCTTACAGATAGCCATATCGATCTTCAATATTTCATCCCGAGCAATGCTTGTGATCTTTCTGTTTCCCGATCGAAGTGGAAGCCACCAATCAACGCGAGATAAGGAAAGTTTATGCAACCAGAATTTGTCGTGGTGGGCGCAGGGTCGGCTGGATGCGTGGTTGCCGCCCGGCTTTCCGAGGCTGGCTTCGCTGTATGTCTTCTCGAAGCGGGTGGGCGGGACACGTATCCACTCATTCAAATTCCGGCGGGAGTAGGCCACCTCCTTTACAACAAGACCTACAACTGGATGTATGCGTCCGAGCCCGAAGAGGGGACATTCGGGCGGCCGATCCACACGCCGCGCGGCAAGGTTCTTGGAGGCAGCAGTTCGATCAACGGGATGCTCTATGTCCGAGGCAATCCGGCGGATTATGACGGCTGGGCTCAACTCGGATGCAGTGGCTGGAGCTACGAAGACGTCCTGCCCCTGTTCAGGCGTGCCGAAGCGTACCGCGGCGAAGGCGATCCTCACTATCGGGGTAAGTCAGGCCCCCTTAAGGTCGAAGACTATAGGACGATCCTTCCACTTACGCGCTTGTTCGTAAGCGCGGCTCAGGAAGCAGGGTTTGCATTCACCCCCGATCTCAACGGTGCGCAGCAGGAAGGCGTTGGCTATGCACAGATGACGCGTCGCGGTCGGTTTCGGGGCTCCACTTACCGAACTTACCTGCAGGACCCGGCAGCGCGCAGAAACGTGCACGTCATTCCAAAGGCGAATGTATCCGAACTCATCATCGAGAACGGAAAATGCGTCGGAGTTCGGTATTGCCAGGAAGCGCAGATGCGGGAAATTCGGGCGAGTAGGGAAGTTATACTCTCCGCCGGCGCAATCGGTTCGCCGCAGTTGCTGCAATTGTCGGGCATCGGAGACCCCGACCACTTGGCGTCTGTTGGAGTTTCAACTCGTGTCAAACTGCCCGGGGTCGGTCGCAATCTTTCCGATCATCTAACCGCAAGGTTGGTTTGTCGGCTTCGCAACGTGACCTCAATCAACGAACTCGCACGCGGTTGGCGTCTTGCCCGAGAGATTGTGAAGTTTGGGCTCTTCGGCAACGGAGCGCTGACCTTCGGCGTTACAAGCGCCATGGTATTCTGCAAGAGTCGGGAAGGTCTGCAGAGCCCGGATTTGCAGCTTCTGTTTACGCCAGCAAGTTACATCTTCGGAAAAGCCCTCGTTCTGGAAGAGACACCGGGAATGACGGTGGCTGTCTGCCCCACGCGCCCGGGGAGCCGCGGATCCGTTATGATCGCTACTGCCGATCCTATGGCGCCGCCAAAGATACGCTATGGCTATTTGACGGATAGGGACGACATTCGGGTCATGACGGCGGGACTTGAGCACGCCAGAAGGATTTTCTCTGCGCCGTCTTTCTCCAACTACATAGTGGAGGAAACGCGTCCCGGTCGAAATGTCACGACCGATGCGCAAATCGAGGAATTTATAAGGCGGGAAGGGGCATCGCTCTATCATCCGGTTGGGACGTGCAAGATGGGGATCGATGACATGGCGGTTGTTGATCCGAAGCTCAGAGTTCGCGGCTTGGACGGACTGAGAGTGGTCGATGCTTCCATCATGCCGGTCCTAACGACCGGCAACACCAATGCACCTACGATCATGATCGGAGAAAAGGCTTCCGACATGATCATAGATGACGCACGCCGCGCCGCATAGTCACTCACGCGCGAACAGCGCTCGGAGCCGTGATCGCATCTGAGCGTTTTTTTTTGTCAGGCGGTCCTTGCCTCGGCTTGAAGCGTTCCACTGCACATGCTCGTTCGCTTTCCGCAGCGCAAGGTTTTTGCAATAGCCCACTCACCAGATGCTATTTCTCTGAATTCCCGATTTGCTCTATCAACTTTGCGGCTGCAGATGGAGGAATTCGGGTGATACAAGCTTACGCACGGGACAAGAAGTGTCCGCTGGACGGAGTGCGCGTACTCGATCTTTCTCGCCTCGTTGCCGGAAACATGCTGACTCATGTGCTGGCCGATCTCGGCGCAGATGTTGTGAAGGTGGAGCCGCCCGAAGGGGACTCTCTTCGCGCCTGGAAATCGAACGGCATCTCGGTTCAGTGGAAGGTTTACGCGCGCAACAAACGCAGCATCGTTATTGATCTTAAGAAAGACGAAGATCGAGGTATTTTTCGCCGATTGGTGGCGAGTTCTCAAATACTGGTCGAGAATTTCAGGCCAGGTGTGCTCGATCGATTGGGTTTCGGTCTGAGCGAACTGCACAAGGTTCAGCCGAAGCTGGTCGTCTTGCGTATCAGTGGCTGGGGAATGACAGGACCTTATCGTGACAAACCGGGCTTTGGTACACTGGTCGAAGCCGCCTCCGGATTTGCCTTCAAGAATGGCTTTCCAGATCGCGAACCCCTCCTTCCCAATCTGGGTTTGGCGGATTCGATCGCCGGCCTCTACGGAGCCACAGCAGCACTCGTCGCGCTAAGGGAGGCCGAAGTCGGTTCCGGGAAAGGACAAGAAATCGATCTCTCCTTGCTTGAGCCGATCATCTCAGTTCTCGGCGCCGACCAAGCCGTATTCAGGGCCACAGGAACGGTGCCGGGGCGTACCGGTAACCGCACGGCTCTGTCCGCACCGAGAAACATCTATATAACGAGCGACGGCAAATATGTAGCACTATCGGCATCCACACCGGAAATGGCGTTTCGGCTATTCCGAGCGATTGATCGGCCTGAACTCTGTAGTGACCCGCGCTTCATGACCAATGAGAAGCGCGTCGACAATGTTGAGCAGCTTGACGAAATCATCGGGACCTTCATTGCAGCGCGGACGCTCGCGCAAAACCTCGCCCACTTCGAAGCGGCAGAGGTGACAGTGGGGCCGATTTACGATGCGGCATCTCTTATGGAAGATCCGCATGTGAAGGCGCGAGGGACGTTCGTCGAAATGGAAGATAAGGAGACGGGCTCCTTGCCCATGCATTCGGTGGTAGCTCGCCTGAGCGCGACTCCCGGTGCAATCAGACGCCCGGCGCCGATGCTCGACGAACACAGAGCAGAAATCTTGCGTGAGCTAAACCGAGAGAGGGGCGGCGTATCATCTGTATAGGCCAAGCCATCCATTTGCTCCGGCGTTCAAAGAGTGCAGTGACAGACACCCATGATTGATTTTCGCGCTATCCGTTCCTGGCTGTTTGTGCCTGGCGACTCAGAACGCAAATTGGCCAAGTGCTTGTCGTGTTCGGCTGATGCAATAATCATCGATCTGGAAGATTCGGTCACAGCGGAGAACAAGCTAAACGCGCGTGCGACGGCAGCCAGTGCCATTCGACGAGCGAGGGAATCCGGCGTTTCCAGTGCCATCGTCATCCGAACGAATGCGCTGCAGACAGGGCTCATTGAGGACGACATAGCCGGCACGATCAAGGCGGCTCCCGACGGCTATGTCGTGCCGAAGATTACGGCGGCATCTGACCTGCAAAAGGTGGCCTCAATGTTGAGTGGTGTCGAATCTGGAGCTCGGACCACTTCCCTCATCCCGATAGCCACTGAGATGCCGGAGGCAGTGTTCAGACTACCCGAAATCGCAGGGGCCCACGAACGGGTACGCGGCATTTTTTGGGGGATGGAGGATCTCGGTACGGAACTGGGATCGCGCCGGACGCGTCGTCCTGACGGTGAAATTCTGGAAGTGTTCAAGACAGTCCGGTCGCTTGCCCTCTTTGCCGCCGCTTCCGCCGGAATCGCCTGTGTTGACACACCCTTCGTCGACATATCCAACAGCGAAGGCCTCATCAAGGAAGCTATCGAAGCAAGCTGGATGGGGTTCTCCGGAAAACTTGCAATCCATCCATCTCAAGTGGACGAAATCAATTCCGCATTCTCCCCCACGATTGAAGAGATCGAAGAAGCTCGTTGCATATTGCAGATGTCTCAGGATGGCGGTGGGGCTGCGTTTCGATACAACGGGCGCATGATCGATACGCCTCATCTAGCCGCGGCAAAAAGGCTTTTGGCGCGGGCCAGCCACAGGGGATCCGCTTAGGCGACATTAGCCGACTGCAAGGGGATCTGCCGAGACAGCTCGCATCAAGGCGCGTAGCGAAAAGGTGGTACGGAAGTGACAGATGCCCCTTATTCGATAGAGCCGCTCGCGAAGAAAACGTTCGTAATCGGCGGTGCCGGCCACGGCAACCTTGACTAGGTAGTCATATTCGCCGGTCACGGGTGCGCCTCCAGTACTTCCGGAATTTTAGCCAGCTCGCTACCAAACTGCTGAAGAACGCACTCGTCATGCCGCTGAAGTGTAGCCTCGATGAAAACGATATCATTCAAGCCGAGTGCGGCTTGTTGATGATCGCGTGTAGCGCTCGATCGTTCCGTTTGCTTCCATGTCAATTGGCGTTCAAATTTGCCCCCTCATCGGCGTCCAATTCTGCCCCCTTTGAGCGGCGGGGTTTTCTGGTAGCGCTCGTCTCGTTGGAGCTGGCCGGGATTGCGGAGGCGAGACGAGCGCGGGTTGCGTGATCGTCGTCGCGGCTTTTGAATCGCCAGACTGTCGTTGCCGGTCTCGACGATGTCGCAGTGGTGGATCAACCGGTTGAGCAGCGCGGTGGTCACCTCGGCATCGCCGAACACGCTGGGCCATTCTCCGAAGGCTGGATTGGTGGTGACGATGACCCAGGCGCGGTCGTTGAACCTGCTGACGTGGAGCGCCGCTGCGGCATTGAGCGTGGGGCGACTCGAAGGCGGCGGCTTTAGCGCGTTCTTGCTATGATTTCGGGACGGCGACCCGGCACGATCTGCCAAGCGCGCTAGCGCCCACGTACCGCCTGCTACAGTCGCTTCGTTTGCTGCCGGCGGCTGATGTCTGGAGCAGGGCACACGATCTGGCGGCCAAGCACAATGCGTCCGTTTCTAATCTCCACCTCCACGAGTTCGGCGTATCGCCCCATGCAAAGTAGGCTATTGCAGCAAGCTCCTGCCATCACTGAGTGTCACCACCTTGGCGCCGTCGCCGGGCTGCCACGCGAGGTCATCCACTGAAACCAATGAAAAGGCCCAGCGATCCGGGATCGCTGGGCTAGTGAGGGAGGAAACGCCCAAGTGGGCAGACACGACGAGCAAGCAGCATGTCGGACCGACCCTGATCGAACCGTGTCGGAGCTGATGTAGCACCCATCAAGCAAAATGCTAGCAGCGTTCGCGAACTTTCTTCATATGTGAAAAGCCGAGAAGGCGGTTTTCTGAACGCTGTCGATGGTCTTCAGGTCCCTCCGGAGAGTTTCGTCTCCCCGCAAACCGCTTTCAGAGATTTCACATACTTGAATTCTCAGCGATGGCTCTGCCGAACGCGGGAATCTATGGCAGGCTATCTCCGCGAGATGACATCATCGCTAGGGACCATCAAGAAAATGCGCACGTTGCACGGATGGCCATCATTTATGACCGGCTAAAGAACTGGCCGTTTCCGGAAATCACACAGACCTACACGTGGAAGGATACTTCATTTTACGCTCTCAGCGTAGGCATGGGATCTGATCCTTGCGCACGAGAGCAACTGAAGTTCATCTACGAGCCTTGGTTGCAGGCTATGCCGACCATGGCAAGTGTGCTCGCAAATCCTGGATTCTGGGTACGGCATCCTGACACGGGCATTGATTGGGCGAATTCGTTGCATGGCGAGCAGGACATAGTCCTGCACAGGACTCTGCCGCCCGAAGGCACAATCGTCGGCCAAATGCAAGTGGAGACGTTGGTGGATCGCGGCGCGGGCAAGGGCGCGATCATGACAACGCGCAATGACCTTCGGGATCGAGCAACAAACGACCTGATTGCTTCTGTCTATGCAACCGCGTTCATGCGGACCAACGGGGGGGTTCGGCGGCCCTCAGGGGCCGCGGTTGCCGCTCCTCGATCTGCCTTCTCGAATTCCTGATCTTGCGATCGACCTGCCGACCTTACCCCAGGCGGCTCTGTTCTACAGATTGAATGGGGACGATAATCCCCTTCATATCGAGCCAGCGGTTGCAACCGGTGCTGGATTCGAGCGCCCGATTCTGCATGGATTGTGCACTTATGGTATGGCCTGTCACGCGCTGCTGAAGGCCGTCTGCGATTACGATCCCGCTCGGATTGCTGGTCTTCGCGTACGCTTTTCTGCTCCGGTCTATCCCGGGGAAACGATAAGAACTGAGATTTGGCGATCATCACCCAAGGAGGTCTTGTTCCGCTGTCGGGTGATAGAGCGCGAAGTCATCGTGATCAACGCCGGACAGCTGCGGCTACGTTGAACCTCGATGCAGGCTCCCACAGCAGGGTGCCGAGATCCGGGATAGTGAACTCTCATCCTACTGCATGCGTGCGCTTGCGAAATACAAGTTGCCGGTGCGCTACACCGCGATTCACGGGTTTCCTTACGTTGATGGCCCCAACGACAGGAAAGTGCAGTGAGGCGAACTTAGGGCGATGGCAGAGCAGGCTCTTCAGTAAATGCAGCCGACTAGCCGGCACGGACGGCTTGATTCAAATTCAACAACGATTGGAGAAATTGATGACAGAAAATAAGGAGGCCGCGGAAAAGAAACTTATCCTTGTCGAGGTGCGCGAGGGCGTCGGCATCATTTCGCTAAACAGGCCGAAACGTCATAATGCTGAAAACGACGCGATGGGGGAGGCTTTTCGTCGGGTCAACCACGATCCATCGGTGCTTGCAGTGCTGCTTCGCGGTGAGGGGCCTTCGTTCTGCTCGGGGAAATCGCTCGCTGCCGTGAGATGACCGACAAGCCATTCGGTGTGAACCTCACGTTTCTCCCCACCTTCTCGACGCCACCTTATCCGGAATACATTGCCGCCATCGCCGAAGGTGGCGTGAAGATGGTCGAGACCGCCGGCCGCAGCCCGGAGCAATACTTGCCCGCGCTTAAGGCTGCCGGGATCAAGGTGATTCACAAATGCACATCGGTCCGCCACTCGCTAAGAGCCGAGCGCATTGGTTGCGACGCAGTGAGTGTCGACGGCTTTGAATGCGGCGGTCATCCGGGCGAAGACGATATTCCAAACATGATCTTGTTACCGCGCGCGGCGGACGAACTGAAGATTCCGTTTATTGCCTCGGGAGGCATGGCGGATGGCCGCAGCCTCGTCGCGGCATTGGCGCTGGGCGCCGCCGGCATGAACATGGGAACGCGCTTCATTGCGACTAGAGAGGCGCCGGTACATCAGAACGTGAAAGACGCACTCGTTGCGGCTACCGAGCTCGACACTGCGCTGATCATGCGTTCCCTACGCAACACGGAGCGCGTGTTGAAGAATGCGAGCGTGGAACGGGTGCGGCAGATCGAATGCGAGAAGAGAGACGAACTCAAGGTCGATGATATTTACGCCCAGGTGGCCGGGGTGTACCCGAAGATCATGGTCGACGGACAAATGGATGTGGGGGTCTGGAGCTGTGGATTGGTGACCGGCCTCATTCACGATGTCCCCAGCGTTAAGGAATTGATCGACCGCATCATGCTCCAAGCGGAAGACATCATGAGAAATCGTTTTGGCGGCTTTCTTGATACCGCCGGAGCCAGAAAAGTGGCTTGAGACAAATTGGTGCCGCGCTATTGTTGACGAGCTTTCCTCGGCTCGTATTCGGATCTTCGAAAGAGAGATCAGTCGGTCGTCCGGAGAGAAGGTGACGATCGGTAGACGTCACTTTTCGCTTGCGGTTGAGGGGCGCTTCCTCCCCCTCAACGATCGGGCGGTTCGTCGAAAGCCGTACGACGATCGCATTAACACGAGCGGCCGCACGGCCGCCGCCGTTACCCATCAATTTCCCGAGGCGTTAACGATCTGATCCCGCCGAAGCTTGAAAGCGCCACGGCGTCAAGCATTGTTATCGGCAAGGATAAGATCGGCGCCTTTTTCGGCAATTACATAGGTAGCAGCCATGGTGTTTGCGGAAGGCATAGAGGGCATGATTGAAGCGTCGATCACCCGGAGCCCAGCGACGCCATGAACCCGCAGCCGGTCGTCTACCACCGAGCGGGCGTCTTGTGCGGGTCCCATCCGGCAAGAGCCGATAAGGTGAAAGACGGTCGATCCCTTACTCTTTGCGAAATCGAGGATTTCGGCATCGGTATTGATCTCGACACCGGGACTTTCCCGACTATCGAAATAGGGCCTCAACGGCTCCGTCTCCAGAAGAGACCTGGCAAGCTTGATTCCGTTCACAATCACCCTTCGGTCGTTTTCGGCGCTCAGATAGTTCGGTTGAATTACCGGGTCTTCGCGAGCATTGGTGCTCCGAGCACGTACGTAGCCGACGCTTTCGGGCCGCTGCTGCCAGACACCGCACGTCATCCCATCAAAGCTGTCCAAAAGCCCGGCTACCCCCTCTCGGTAGCTGGCTGGAGTAAATGTCAGTTGCAGGTCGGTAGACGACAACGCGTCGTCCGACTTCCAGAACACATGGGCCAACGAAGGACTGACGGCCAGAACGCTGGGGAAACCGAACGCCCAGCGTAGAGCTTGCAGCGCGAGGGGAAATCCGGTGACCAAACGATTGATCGTTGCGACGTTCTTGACGCGTGCGACGACACGAATAGCCCAGTGATCGCGCAGGTTCTCGCCAACGCCTTCCAAGACATGAACCGGTGGGATTCCTAAGGATTTGAAGAGTTCGCTTGGACCAATTCCCGACAACTGCAGCAGCTTGGGACTATTGATAGCTCCTGCGGAAACAATCACCTCATTTCTGGCCATAAGCGTGCTTTGACTGCCGTCGGGTCGTTCCAAGGTTACGCCGACAGCGCGCCGCCCCTCGAAAACAATACGTGTAACTTGTGCATCGACTACCAAAGTGACGTTTGCACGCTTGCGCGCGTTAGACAGAAAAGTTCGGGCCGAACTCCACCGGCGTCCTCGATGGATCACGCGTTGATAATAGCCGACGCCCTCTTGGGAGCTGCCGTTATAGTCTGGGTTGTACGGTATTCCGATGCCTTGCGCGCCTCTGACGAACGCTTCGCAGAGCGGATGCCGCCAATCGATGTCAGTGACCGGAAGGGATCCATCACGTCCGCGATAAACGCTGTCGGCTTCTCCGATCCGCCTTTCCGTGCGACGAAAATACTGCAGCAGATCGGCATAGCTCCATCCGTGATTGCCTAACTGCGCCCAGTTATTGTAGTCGGCAGCTTGTCCCCGATTATATACTAAGCCGTTGATCGAACTGGATCCGCCGAGCGTGCGGCCTTGCGTGGTACTGATGCTGCGACCGTGGATCAAGTCGGATGGCTCTGTCTTGAACTGCCAGGTGTAGGCAGGGTTGAAGAGCGTTTTGATGTAACCTGCGGGCAGATGGATGTAGGGATAGTTGTCGCGTGGCCCTGCCTCGACGATACAGACCTTGTTGGCAGGGTTCTCCGAAAGACGGTCCGCCAGCAGGCATCCAGCCGTCCCGGCGCCCACGATCACATAGTCGAAACCTGCTCCAGCAGTCTCCATGCTCCCCCTCCTCGACACTGCGACGACTCGCTCCCGTATAGGTGTAGGACCGAGCGACGATAGGTAAAACTCATCTCTTTTCGTCACACAACAAGTTCCGAAATGCGACTTGCTGCCGAACGAAAGGGGGGCAATCGTCGCAGCGGGTCCGAGAGGCGATATGGTAGGCATGGTCAAAGCAACATTCATTGCGGGTGAAGAGAAGCCTTTTGACGGGCAAAGCGTCGAAAGCGCGGTGGCCTTGGCGGCGGGCAGCACCGCTACCACGCGGAAGACCAGCAGTGCCGATAGGGCGGCCGTTCTCGATAGGGTTTCTACCAGTTTGGCGCAGCGCGCCGATCTCATCGCCCAGTCACTTGAAGACGAAAGTGGGTACCTGACTCTTTTCGACATGCAGCTGGAGGTACAGCGCGCGATCGAGGTCTTCACCCTGACAGCGGCATTTGCCCGCACCGGAATGTCCGAGGCGCTCAACGTCGACGCCATTGACCGTGCGCGCGGCGCGTTCGGCTATGTCAAACGCGAACCGATCGGTCCGATCCTGGGAATTACGGCATACAACGGACCCTTGCTGATTCCGGCGCACAAGATCGCGCCGGCGATTGCGGCGGGGGCTCCGATCGTGATCAAGCCTGCTCCCCGAGTCCCTCGATCTGCGATCAGTCTGGCGCGACTTTTCGTCGAAGCAGGCTGGCCCAAGGAGGCAATTGCCGTTCTCGATGTTGACAACGAAACCACGGCGGCTCTCATCCGCGACCAGCGCCTGCCAGTCATTAGCTTCACCGGAGGCGAGTTCGGGTGGAAAATCAAGGACATGGTGCCGCGAAAGCGAGTTCATCTCGAGCTTGGCGGTGTAGGAGCTGTCTTCGTTGCGGCTGATGCAAACATTACACTGGCCGCTCGCGAGTGTGCGGCCGGCGGTTTTGTCAGGTCCGGCCAGTCGTGCATTTCCGTTCAGCGGATTTACGTGGAGCAGCAACGTTACGAGGAATTCGTGCGCGCTCTGAAGGAAAGCGTCATCGCCATGCAAGAAGGGGCAAGTGGCGGTGCGCCGATCGGCCCCATGGTCGATGAAAGCGCAGCTATCCGCGTCCAGAACCTAGTCGAGGACGCCGTACAGCGCGGTGGCTCCGTAGCCTGCGGTGGTAGGAGGACAGGTTCATATCTCGAGCCGACGCTCGTTGCCGGTGCCAGCGCCGATATGAGTTTGATGCGCATGGAAGCCTTCGGGCCGGTAGTCGCGGTAGCGACCGTCTCGTCGATCGACGAAGCGATCTCTGAGATCAACGCGGTCAGCGGCGCCATTCACCACGGCATTTATACGGCCAACATCGATGCCGCTTTTAGGTTCTGCGAAGAGGTGAATGCCGGTGGCGTTATCGTCAATGGGCCAAGCACGTGGCGGGTCGACCACATGCCTTACGGAGGCGTAGGCACGTCCGGATTCGGTCGAGAAGGTGTGCGCTTTGCGGTCGAGGAGTTTACCGAACCGAAAGTGATTATCGTGCGCAGATCGGTAAGGTAGTGTTGCAACCTACTGCCAAGGCAAGGGATCCAGAAACATTTTTCACGGATGCGAAATCCGGCTTGAAACCAAATTACATCGCTAGACCGCGTGTCGCTGGTCCGCTACGGCGAAGTCTTCATCTGGTGAGGCAAAATGAATCTGGACTTCTCTGCCGAGGACATCGCATTTCGTGATGAGATACGAGCTTTTCTGAGCGAGAATCTTCCCAAGGATATCGCGCGCCGTTTCTCCAGAGGCTACCATCCTCCCAAAAAAGACCTGCAAGCTTGGCAAGCGATCTTGCACAAGCGGGGGTGGTCCGTACCACACTGGCCGGTCGAGCACGGAGGAACGGGCTGGAGTCCGATACAACAGTATATTTTCGACGACGAGTGTCTCGCGGCTGATGCGCCCCCTGTCAGTCCGTTCGGAACGAGGCTTGTAGGTCCGGTAATCTACACGTTCGGATCGGACAGCCAGAAGAAGAAGTATTTGCCGGCGATCCTGTCGGGGGAAACGCTTTGGTGTCAGGGCTTTTCGGAGCCGGGCTCAGGTTCCGACCTGGCTTCCCTTCAAACGCGAGCCGTGCGGGATGGTGCCGACTACGTCGTCAACGGCCGCAAGATCTGGACGACCGATGCGCACTTCGCCGACATGATGTTTTGCTTGGCGCGCACTAGCCAGGGGAGGAAGCAGCAGGAAGGCATCTCGTTCCTGCTGCTCGACATGAAAGATCCCGGCGTCACAGTCCGCCCGATCCGCACATTGGATGCAGGGCATACGGTCAACGAGGTATTCATCGACAACGTGAAGGTATCCGCTGATGACCTCGTTGGCCAGGAAGGTAAAGGCTGGAGTTACGCCAAGTTCCTGCTCGACAATGAGCGCACCGTGAATGCCTTCGTCCACCATTCGAAACGCGCTTACAGGCGAACGAAGAAAATTGCCCAAAAGGCTCAGTTCAACGGCCAACCATTGTTCGACGTTTCAGGCTTCCGCAATCGGGCCGCAAGGCTTGAGATTGAGTTGCGCGCGCTGGAATGGGGAGTCTTGCGCATGCTGCATAGTGACGTCCCTGACCCAACTGCTGCGGCGTCGGCGCTCAAGCTCAAGGGCTGCGCGCTGCTCCAAAACATCCTTGACCTGGCACTCGATGCGCTTGGATTGGACGCAATCCCGTTTTATCCGGATCCGGAGCAGGAGGCCGTCAGCAATTTTTTTTAGCTGGGCTCAGGATGAGGCGCCTGGATTGATGGCGCAGGCGCTGTATCGGCGTGCAGGAACCATCTACGCTGGAACTTCGGAGGTCCAGCGTAGCATCATCTTCAAGCAACTTGCGAGAGCGTGACGTGGATCTGCATCTGAATGAAGAACAGAAGCTCCTCAAGGAAAGTGCAGCGCGTTTTCTTCGCGACCAATACGCGTTCGATCGACGGAAACTACTGATCGCTGACGATGCCCCGAGTGGCGTCTGGAGCAAGCTTGTTGACCTCGGCTGGCTGGGAGCCTGGCTACCCGAAGAAGCCGGGGGACTTGGGGGCTCCGCGGTGGAATTCGCCATCCTGATGGAGGAAGCCGGCCGGCATCTGTACGTTGGGCCTTATCTTTCGGCGAGTATCGCAAGTGCGTTGCTGCGTAATGCAGACTCCAGGGGAGCCCGGGAGCGACTCGCGGCGAGCGCCGAAGGTGAAAGGCATCTGACCGTTGCACACTTGGAGCCGGGCAGCCGTGGAATGATGGATTCGCCAACGGTGCGCGGGATCGCCGTAGGCTCCTCCTATCGTTTGACCGGCCGCAAACGGTTGGTCTATTCGGGATGCTTTGCGGACGAGACGATCGTATCCGCGGTTACCCCAGATGGTCCGTCCTTCTTTGCTGTGCCTATGGGTGGAACTGGTGTAGCCACGCGCCACTACAGGACGGTCGATAACGACTGGGTGTCGGATGTGGAATTCGATCTGGCCGAAGCCGAGTTGCTCGTGGGGGCTCCTGGCTATGCGAGCGCGCTCGACGACGCCATCTATGTTGCGCTGCTCGGGGTCGGTGCCGAGGCCATCGGCTTGTGTGAGGCGGTCTTAACTCAAACCAAGGACTATCTTGCCGACCGAAAGCAATTTGGGCGTTCGTTGATCGAATTCCAGGCGCTACAACATCGGATTTCGGACCTGTTCGTCGAGACGGAGACGCTTCGCTGGTCTTTGCTCGACGCTCTTTCGCAATCGTCTTCGGCCCGTACGCTGCGTGCACGGTCGATCTTCGGCCTAAAGATACAGGCTGGCTCGATCGCGACGATGGTCGCCGGCCAGTGCCTACATCTGCACGGCGGCATGGGAATGACCGATGAAATGCCGGTGTCGCACTACTATAGGCGCGCTCGTATGATCGAGGCGCAGTTCGGAAATACCGACTATTTCACCGCAGCCTATACGACGCTGATGGACTGAGACGCCGCAACTCCGTATCGAGTGCGGCGTGCCGCAACAACATTGGCGTTTGACGGATCTTGCGCGCGCATACAGATAAGCGCATCGTCCAAAGCGTTTGCGATTTGGGCGTAATTGATTGCGACATCATCGCGCGGGCTTGACAGACCCACGGCCAGCCGCTGCGGTGAGCCGGTCTCGATCAGCTTTGCGACGATCGATCGTTCGGTCGCCTCATCCACGGCCATGTAGGTGTAGCCTCGTTCCCGGATCGCGGCAATCCTGGTGCTTACTTCCGCGTAGCTTAATCTCGGGCGGCGCACGGGTGATTCCGCGTTAATGCGACGGGTGATGCGTTCGATTAGTTCGTCGTCAAACGTGGACATCAGCAATAAGCCCATCGCCGTTTCCGTCAGATAGAGCTTGTCTCCGACAGTGGGTGCCGTGTCCTTACGAAGCTTATGGATCGACATTACTCCAATATACTGAATGTGAATGTCGTTGCGGACCGCGAGGTACACGTCTGCACCCGTTTCCTCTGTGAGGCGTCCTGTGATCGCGTTCAGTCGCGCCAAATCGAAATCTTCATCATAAGTCCACCCGCCGAGTAGACCGACTCGAAGGCTCGCCTGGTACGTGCGTGTCTGACGATCGAAGACCAGATACCCGAGGCTTGCGAGCGACTTAAGTAGGAGAGACGTGCTCGATATCGGGCAATTGAGTGCCATTGCAATATCTGTGGTGTTGGCTGGCTGCCTCGTTTCCTTGAGGTATTCCAGTATCTGTAGAACGCGTCGGGCCGATTTGATGGTCGACAAATCTTCCTCCGTGCCACGCGAAACAGACTTCATTTCCCTCACCGATATTACTGATTTTGTTATATTTTTGTCTCTTTTGGCGCTCTCCGCGACATCAGGCGTCATGCTCGAGCTTGCCCTGCAAAAGTTCGAACTTTTCGGTTCGCGGCTATGAGAAATCTAGCAAAGTTTGGCGATTAGGCAACGCCGCAAGCCATCAGAAATGGCCGGGAAAGAGAAATTAATGAGTGCTACTTCTTTAACTTTCGGCCGCACTCGAAAGTCCGTTGGTCGCTCGGGAGCTTGCATCTCGTAACAAGCAAAGCAGGTGACATTTCACGTATCTAAAAAGAGGCCCGATGCGTGCATCTAGCTCGCCTGCAGGCGTGACTTGAACGCGCGATACGCTAACCTTTTGGCGAGCAAGCGGGTCCAAGCAGCGCTTGAATATCTCAGGGGGAACTTCTCGATGCTTTCTCGTCTCAAGGGCACCATTCTGCTGACCGCAATGGCGGCGCTCGTCAATTCCGGATTTGCGCACGCGCGTGACGGCTTTTCGAATGATGAAGTGGTGCTCGGCATTCTGAACGACATGACCGGTCCGTACTCTGACGTGCTCGGGCCGGGACTGGTACAGTCAGTTCAATGGGCGATCGACGACTTCGGAGGCACCCTCAATGGTAAGCCCATCAAGGTGCTTAACGCCGATACGCAGGTCAAGGCAGACATCGCCTCGACGACGGCGCGCAAATGGATCGATGAAAACAAGGTAGACGTTCTGCTGACCTCGGCAGGCACCGCCATCACGCTAGCCGGGATTGCCGTTGCGAAAGACAATGACGTCGCCCTCCTCAACGCTGGCGGCGTCAGCGCCGATCTGTCCAACAAGCAATGCAACGCTCTGATGACCCATTGGCTCGTCGATACGTATGCGGCTGCCAAACTTAGCATCAAGGCCGGGACCGATGCAGGCGCGAAGACATGGTTCTTCATAACCGCCGATTATTCGTTCGGTGAGGCGCTGCAGCGGGATGCCGAGGTGGAGATCAAGCGACTTGGCGGAAAGGTGGTCGGCAGTGTTCGCGCTCCGCTTGGAACGACCGATTTCAGTTCGTTCCTGTTGCAGGCCAAAACATCTGGGGCAGATATCGTCGCACTCGCAAATGCCGGTGCGGACACGCTCAATTCGCTCAAGCAGGCGGAAGAGTTCGGTATTCGCAAGGGCGGGCAGAATCTGATTGGTCTGATCACCAACAACACGGATATCTACGGCCTCGGTCTGCCGGTGGCTCAAGGGTTGATGGTGACGGAGTCTTTCTTCTACGATCGTGACGAGGACAGCAAGGCATTCGCCAAGAGATTCGAGGCCAAGTTCAAGCGCTATCCGTCCCAGAATCAGGTCGCGGCCTATTCGGCCACGCTCCACTACTTAAGGGCTGTCAAGGAAGCCAATACCGACTCCGGCGCCACCGTGAATGCTCAAATGAAAAAGATGCCTGTCAAGGATTTCTATGCGATCGAAGGGAAGATCCGTGACGATGGCCGGATGATCCCAAAGTACATGTATCTCCTGACCGCGAAGAAGCCTTCCGATGCGAAGAATGCTTTCGATATCTACAATCTTGTTCAGGCGGTCCCCGGCGATGAGGCCTTTCGGCCCCTCGAGGCCAGCGAGTGCCCACTCGTCAAGAAATGAGAGAGAAACGTTCTTGACGGGCCGTATGTATCCGGCCCGCCTTTCATCTCCTGCGAGTCCGCTTGGAGACCGTGGGGGATCCGGAAGAGGGTATTTGACGATGCTGATACTGCGCTCCACTGCCGGCCAGCCAACGACGCCCCACACGGAGAGAAGGGCCCATCTCCTTCCGAAATCTGCGAAGCTGAACCGAACTAGCAATATCCCCTTCTTCGCACGCGCTTTCCTTTCCAGGCGCCGAAAGCAGGGCGACCGCGCGTCTCTGCGCAGGTGCCCTCTTGTTTGCAGAGCCTGCTCTTGAAGAGAGACTGGATGGCAGCTCCGGCACTTAAAAAGACCATTGCCAAGCTCGATTTGTTGAGTCTTCGGCTGTTTCTCACGGTCTGCGAAGAACAGAGTATTCTGAGAGCAGCTCAGCGGGAGAGAATTGCTCCATCCGCAACGAGCAAGCGGATTCAGGAAATCGAGTATCTCTTCGGCGTCAAGTTGCTCTACCGAAACGCAAAGGGAACTGTTCCGACCCCTGTGGGCCAGGTGCTTGCCGATCATGCTCGCGAGATATTCCACCTGATCGACAAAGTACGTACCGACTTGAGCGAGTTTGCCGAGGGTATCAAAGGGCACGTTCGGGTTGCAGCTATTCCATCCGCGCTTGTGGGTTCGCTGGCACCCCATTTGAAGGAATTCTCGGACGCCTATCCCAGCGTCGACCTTGATATTCGGGAGCATCTTAGTCCGGAGGTGGTGCACGCAGTGGCGACGGGAATAGCCGACATCGGTGTTTTCGCCACGCCGCCGGAGATCGCAGACGAGATCGGCAGCTTTGCGTACAAACGGGATGAGCTCATGGCCTTTTTGCCGGAGGATCATCCCTTGGCAGCGCGTCGTTCCGCCGGGTTTGCGGAGTTGCTGGACATCGATTTGATCGGCGTCCATGTCAACAGTTCGGTGACGAACCAATTACGCCGTGCGGCCGCCGATCTTGGACGGCAGCTCAATCTGCGCTTCCAGGTCCAAACGAATGAGGTTGCCAAAAGCATGGTTGCTGCTGGATTTGGAGCTATGATTCAACCGTCGGGCCTTGTCACCAACGCAACACACGATCGCATCGTCGCTCTCCCGCTCTCCGAGGATTGGGCGAAGCGCGAGGTACGGGTTTGCGTTAGGCGTGGGGCTGTACTTCCTGCGCAGGTCCAGGCCGTGTTCGACTTTCTGCTCGGCCAAGCGTCTGACAAAGGGCGAGAACAGTCTGTACAGCAAGGAGTCTTGGAAATCACGTCAGCCTGATGGCGAGAAGAAGCGCGATCCGGTCTGCCCTAATCGAGCCGATAAGGACGATCGGTCGTGTCGCCCGCCGCAAGACCATATGGCGTGTCATTGGCAAGCGAGATTGCGTCGGCGTCATCCTGGAACGGAAGGAGCGACAGAACCGGCCCAAAAACCTCGTGCCGTGCGATCGTGTCTTCGCGGGAGCGGGGCCAAGCAGCGTCGGCCTCACAAAAAAGGCCGCCTCAGGTGGAGCCGAAATACTCGCTGAGTTTTGGTCGAGCCCATCCAAAATGAAAGACTTGGTACCGATTCAGCGCCGATCGACATTTGGCGCCCAGCCGTCCCGAGTGCCGTTCGATTGAATGGCACCCGGTCTTGGTATTGTTTAGAAGCTCACCGTGAAGCCGTGCTTCTTGGCCGCTTCGCCAACTAGGCTTTTGTTCTGCTCGAAGGCATTTTCCATGTAGAGCATGTCCCTGCCATAAATCTCGTTGGCAAAATGAGAGGCGATGGCCTCGGGCGTCCGTTGATCCGCAGGGAAATAGGCCGGTCGGGTTTCATAGAGCATGATCCGAGCAAAGCTGCCGGATGAGGCGCTCAAGATAAATCGAGAAGGTCCGTCCTCGCTCACTAGGTAGAGCGCGCCCGGGGTGATTGCTTCGGGCTGCATCAGTTTGACGGCGTCTTCTGGCAACAACCCTTCGGTCATGCGCGTGATCGCGGACGGCGCGAGCATAGTGACGCGAATGTCGTTCTTGGCGCCTTCGAGGTGAAGCACGTTCATTAGGCCGACCATCGCGGTTTTTGCGACCCCGTACGCTGCCTGACCGAAGTTGCCGTACAATCCGGAAGTCGAAGATGTCAGGACGATGCGGCCGTATTTCTGGTCCCGCATGATCGGCCATACGGCCTTGCAGCAGATGACGGTGCCATTCAAATGCACGTCCAGGACCTTCTGGTAGTCTTCCATCGTCATGTTGGAGAAGGTCTTGTCACGCAGAATTCCAGCGTTGTTGATGAGGATGTCGACGCGTCCCCACTTGTCGGTCGCGCGTCGAACCATCGCTTCAACTTGAGCCTCGTTTGTAATGTCTGCCCCGTCCGCAATGGCATCGCCACCGGCCGCAATGATTTCGTCCACTACGGCCTGAGCCACGGCGGACGAGGTGCCAAGACCGTTCGTCGCACTGCCCAAATCATTGACGACCAACTTCGCTCCGCGTGCGGCAAGCCCGAGCGCGTGCGATTTGCCGATCCCGTTGCCGGCGCCCGTGACAATCGCAACTCTTCCATCGAACCGAATAGTCATTTTCATCTCCCTGAATTCGCCGGCAGTTCGTTGGCTCGTGAACGCTAGTGATGTAATACACACTAGTGATGTAAGACTCATTACACGCCGATTTTGAGGCGCGTCAATCGGGCCGCCTGCATGGGCGCGGTACACTGCGCGATAAACTTCGCGGGTGCATGGCTCGATTCTTGGTCGCTGCGGAAGCTAAATGATTTGCGATTACTTCGCTATTTTCAGGGACGTTGGCAGCAGGTCTGTTGTTACTGGAAGGCTGTGGGGGTGATCGACGGTTTTGAGGGGGGCGAGGAGGAGCGCTGAAGGGCGTTTGACAAAGGTAAATGAGTGTCACACATTAATGTGGCTCATCTGAACATAAAGAAGTTTGGGCTGGGGGATACGGATGTTTATTACGCAGTCGTTCAGGCGCGCAGTCCAGGTCGGTGGTTCAAGAACGGCGACCGTGGATGGCGTTGATCGGCGTACTTGGAACGAGGTCGGACGGCGCGTTCGCAGTCTCGCTAAGGGGCTGTCTGATCTGGGCGTCCATAGTGGGGATCGAGTAGCCGTCCTTTCGCTGAATTCTGCGCGCTACCTCGAGGCCTACTACGCCATCTTCTGGCTTGGGGCGGCGTGCGTTCCTTTGAATGCGCGCTGGAGTGTAGATGAACTCGCCTATGGGTTGACGGATTCCGAGCCGACCATTCTCCTTTGTGACGACGCTCATTTCGAGATCGCGAGCCAATTGCGACAGCGCTGCCCAGGTGTACGTCATCTGATCTTGATGGCCGATAGGCCCAGCCCTGGAGGAGGGGTGCTTGCCTACGAGGCGCTGGCGGGAGCTGGTCACGACATTGATGCGCCCGTTGTGCCCGGCGAGACCATGGCCATGATCTGCTACACCGGAGGCACAACCGGGAGGTCGAAGGGTGTCATGCTTTCGCACCTCAATCTTTGGTCGAGTGCCATAGCTTTCGGGAACGATATTCGCGATTTAACCCGGGATACCTCAAGGACGCTCAACGTGATGCCGCTATTCCACAGCGGTGGGGTCTTGCCGGTGCTTACAACCGTTATCGGGGCCGGCTGCAACGTGTTCCTGCCGTCCTTCCTGCCTCAGACGTTCCTTCAAACTCTCGAGGACGAGAAAATTACTCACACCTCGATCGTCCCGACGATGGTTCGTATGATCCTCGACAGCATTGGCGAAAGGAAGCGCGACCTTTCCGCCCTGAAAGTGATGGTGTACGGGGCCGCGCCAATGTCGCAGGCGCAAGCAGAAGAGGCGATGGAAAAGCTTCCGGGCGTCGACCTGCAGCACGGGTACGGTCAAACCGAGCTCGCTCCGTATGTATCAACCTTGCGGCCCGAGTACCATGTGCTGAACGGACCAGGCTCCGGCAAGCTCAGATCGATCGGCAAGGTCGGGTATTGCTCCGAGGCCTATATCGCCGATTCAGATGGCAAGGAATTGCCGCGCGGTGAAGTCGGCGAATTGCGAGTGCGGGGACCGCACGTCATGCTCGGTTACTGGCGCAAGCCGAAGGAAACGGCGGCAACAATCGACAATGGCTGGATTCGGACCGGTGATGCCGGGTACATGGACGAAGAGGGCTTCGTCTTTCTGATCGATCGCCTAAAGGACATGATCGTGTCCGGGGGCGAGAATATCTATTCTTCCGAAGTCGAGAATGCGCTCGCGACGCATCCGGCCATCGCCACCGCGGTCGTGATCGGTATTCCCAATGAACGTTGGGGCGAAGCCGTTCATGCAGTCGTGATGCTGCGCGAAGGACATCAGGCCACGGCCGAAGAAATCATCAACCACTGCCATGGGCTGATCGCCGGCTACAAGTGCCCTCGCTCGTTGGAATTTCGAAGCGACCCGTTTCCTGTTTCGGGTGCCGGGAAGATCCTCAAGCGCGAGCTCAGGATGCCCTATTGGGCGGGCCGGAACTCGGCGCTCGTTTAACGGCTCCCCTCGTCCCAGTTACGTATCTCATTCGCACCTGAACGTCGCGGATTGCGGTTTGGGGCGACATCGCAGCACGGTTTCGATCATCGAATGGAAGGTAGAGTCTGGTGAATCTGTTGGGCGGGCCCATAAGGAGGCTTTTGATCGCCAACCGCGGCGAAATCGCAATCCGGATCGCGCGAGTGGCGGCAGAGATGGAGATCGAGACAGTCGCGATCTACAGTGGTGACGATGCGGCATCGCTCCACGTCAAGCGCGCCAGCAAGTCTGTGCGGCTGGAGGGGCGAGGTGCAGCCGGCTACCTGGATATCGAGCAGATCGTCGGCATTGCTCGCGCCGAACAATGCGATGCGGTTCATCCGGGATATGGTTTTCTGTCTGAAAATCCCGCGTTTGCGCGTGCGCTTGAGTCCGCGAGCGTCCGGTTCGTAGGGCCGTCTGCGGATCTTCTCGAGCTCTTTGGCGACAAGTCAAAGGCGCGGGCTTTCGCCAGGAAATGCGGAGTTCCAGTCGCAAAGGGAACCAAATCTGGAGTTTCTCTCGAAGAGGCGAAAGAGTTTTATTTGTCGCTCCCACCGGGACAAGGCGTGCTGGTGAAGGCGGCCGCCGGCGGCGGTGGGCGAGGGATGAGGCGCGTTCTGGCCGTCGACGATCTCGCCGATGCAATTGCGCGTTGCCGTTCGGAGGCGTTGTCTGCCTTTGGAGACGACGCCGTCTACATCGAGCAGCTCGTCCCCAAAGCGCGACACATCGAAGTCCAGGTAGTAGGCGATGGGACAGGTGAGGTCGCGGTGCTGGGGGAGCGTGAATGCACCCTGCAGCGCCGGTACCAGAAGCTTGTCGAGTACGCTCCCAGTCCCAGCCTTAGGCCCGAGCTGCGGCAGAAAATACTCGGGGCTGCAAAGGAAATGGCCAGCCGAGCGAAATACCTAAGCCTTGGCACCTTCGAGTTTCTCGTTTCACAGAATGCGGTCTCCGATGAGGATTTCATCTTCATCGAGTGCAATCCCAGACTCCAGGTGGAACACACCGTAACGGAAGAGGTAACTGGGGTTGATCTCGTCGGAACGCAGCTCCGTCTTGCCAATGGAGGGAAGCTGTCCGAGGTAGGGCTGTCGGGTGCGTCGGTACCGGAAGCGCGCGGCTTTGCCGTGCAACTGCGGGTCAATATGGAGACGACCAACGCCGACGGCGGGATCATTCCGAGTGCGGGCACATTGGAGGTGTTCGATCCGCCCGGCGGACCCGGAGTGCGAGTTGATACCTTCGGATACACTGGTTACGAAACCGCGATCGGCTTCGATTCTCTTTTGGCAAAAGTGGTGGTGCGTGCACCGGAGTTCGGCACGCTTGTTCAACGAGCGGAACGAGCGCTTGCGGAGTTCAGAATTTCGGGAGTCGAGACCAACTTGGGCTTGCTCCGAGGGCTTCTAAGCAACCCGGATGTCAGATCGAACAACGTCGATACCCGCTTCATCGAGGAAGGCGCCGGAACACTGAAGCTCGACGATTCGGAAACGCTCAATTTTCCGGTCGGCGAAGGAGCGAAGCGACGTGCAGATCGTTCGGCTCAGCCCGTAGGTCAGCCCAATACGATGCCTCTGCGGTCTCCGACCCCGGGATTGATCGTCGAAATCATGGTCGGTCCCGACGACGCTGTCAGCGTGGCCAAAGACGCATTCATTATTGAGGCGATGAAGTCTCAGTTGGCCGTTCGCCCCGAGATTCCGGGAATCGTCAGGCAGGTCATTGTCGCGCCTGGCATGTTGGTAAAGGCCGGGGACATTCTCGCCTTTGTTGAGCCGACCGAAGGCCACGAAGGCAAGGCATCAGAGCAGGATTCCGTCAACTTAGATGAAATCCGGCCGGATCTTGATGAAGTGCTCAGGCGCAAATTCGAGGTGTCGGACGCAGGAAGACAGCAGGCAGTTGCCAAGCGTCACGCGCGCGGCGGCCGGATGGCACGGGAGAATATCGCCGATCTCTGCGACGAAGAGAGTTTCGTCGAGTACGGAGCCTTCATTCTCGCCATGCAGCGCGGTCGCAGGTCGATCGAGGAGCTCAAGACCATCAGTCCCGCTGATGGGTTGATTGCCGGATTCGGGGATGTGAACGGAAAGCTCTTTGGCGAACGTTCGCGGTGCGCGGTCCTGGCTTACGACTACACGGTTCTGGCCGGTACCCAGGGCTTTCAAGCGCATGCGAAGAAGGATCGCATGTTTAGCCTGGTGGACGAGCTGCAAACGCCTCTCGTGCTGTTTGCAGAGGGCGGTGGCGGGCGACCGGGGGGACACGGACTTTGTCGGCGCAGCCGGCCTCAATATGCCGACCTTCTGGCACTTCGGCCGGCTTAGCGCGAGGGTTCCCCTCGTGGGCGTGACTTCTGGCCGATGTTTCGCGGGAAACGCAGCTCTGCTGGGCGGCTGCGATGTGATCATTGCGACCCGCAATTCGACGACCGGAATGGCCGGGCCCGCCATGATCGAGGCAGCCGGGCTTGGGGCATTCTCTCCGGATGAGGTCGGGCCTGTTGAGGTGCAGGCTCCAAACGGTGTGATCGATATTATTGTTGAAGATGAGAAGGATGCCGTTCGCGTCGCGAAGCACTATCTCTCCTTCTTTCAAGGAGATCTAAAGGATTGGAGCTGCCCGGACCAGCGGTTGCTTCGTAGGATCGTTCCAGAGAACCGGCTGCGTGGATACGACGTGCGTCAGGCACTTGCGACGCTCGCCGATACGGACTCGCTGCTCGAGATTCGTCGCGACTTTGCCCCCGGAATGATCACGGCGCTCGCGCGAATCGAAGGGCGTCCGGTTGGTGTCATAGCCAACAATCCCCTTCACCTTGGCGGCGCTATCGACGCTCCCGGCGCGGACAAGGCGGCTCGCTTCATGCAGCTCTGCGATGCCTTCGATCTGCCGATTGTTTCGCTTAGCGACACTCCGGGCTTTATGGTTGGGCCTGAGTCGGAGCGGCTCGCCACAGTGCGCCACTTCTCGCGCCTCTTCGTGATCGGTGCGAACCTCTCGGTACCGATGATGGTCGTGGTGTTGCGCAAGGCCTACGGCTTGGGAGCACAAGCGATGGCTGCCGGTACCTACAGCTCCGCCGTGTTCTCGGTTTCCTGGCCGACCGGAGAAATGGGGCCGATGGGACTTGAGGGGGCCGTTCAGCTCGCTTACCGGAAAGAGTTGGATTCGATTGATGATCCCGAGAAGCGTCAGGCCGCCTATTCGAGCTACGTTGCTGAACTGTATCAGCAAGGGAAGGCGATGAACGCGGCGTCGTACATGGAGATCGATGACGTGATCGATCCGGCAGATACGCGCCGTTGGATCATGCATGGCCTGAAGACTGCCCCGAAGCGCTTTGCTTCGTCAGACAAAAAGCGGCCATTTGTCGATGCGTGGTGATAACGCCCGGTTGATGCGGAGGACGCGTCGGCTTGAATGGAGCTTGCGCGAGGTCGAAGAGCGGATGAAAGATTCCATGGTTGTGAAAAGCATCAGCTCGGGGATGACAAGTCGAATTCTCCGCTTGAGCGTAACCATACCCCCGATCTAATTCGGTTGGGTTCGCTAGAGAGGTTCATGCCGAAATGTCAAGGAAGCGCCGGCCGGTGGTGCAGCAGGGCGGCAAGTTCATGGTCGAACGATTGCGGCACGGTGCTGCCGCTTACGTGAAATTCCAGAGGAGCAGCAATGGCTGACGATGCGTATATAGTTGGGATATTCGAGCACCCGACACGGCTCGCTACCGATCTCTCGGTCCCGCAGTTGCACGCAGAGGCGGCTTTTGGGGCTCTGGCTGACGCCGGGCTCTCGATGTCCGATGTGGACGCATACTATTGTGGCGGTGACGCAACGGGTCTCGGTCCGTTACCGATGGCGACGTATCTCAACATGAAGTTGCGCCACTTCGATTCCACCGATGTCGGTGGGTCGACTTACCTGGCGCATGTTTCACATGCTCGGGATGCGATCAGGAGCGGCAGGTGCGATGTTGCGTTGATTACGTGCGGCGGTCGTCCGCGCGCAAGCAAGGCTGCCGTGGTTCCCGTAAGCTCGCCCGATATGGCTGAGCCAGATGCTCAGTTTGAAGTGCCGTACAACACGAACGTGGTTGCCTTCTATGCTATGGCAGCCGCCCGGCACATGCATGAGTTCGGTACGACGAGCGAGCAGCTTGCCTGGATCAAAGTCGCTGCTTCTCAGCACGCGCAGCACAATCCGCACGCTATGCTGCCAAAGCCGGTGACCGTTGATGACGTGCTCTCCTCCCCAGTGGTCGCTTCCCCTCTGCATCGACTTGATTGCTGCGTCGTGAGCGATGGAGGTGCCGCTGTCGTGATGGCGCGATCTGAGATCGCGCGCTCGTTGAAGCGCCCACTCGTGAAGGTCGCCGGGGCGGCAGAAGCCATCTTCCACTTTGGCGCCGGCGAGCCGCACATCATCACGACGGCGACGTCGGTTTCCGGACCGCGAGCATTCGCTGAGGCGAGGCGAACGCCGGCAGATATCAAGTATACGTCGGTCTACGACAGCTTCACCATTACCGCGCTGCTGCAGATCGAGGACCTCGGTTTCTGCAAGAAGGGGCAGGGTGGGCCTTTCGTTGCCGATGGAAACCTGATCTCGGGTAGAGGGGCGCTTCCGTTCAACACCGATGGCGGTGGCCTCTGCAACAATCACATGGCAAACCGCGGCGGCATCACGAAGATCATTGAAGCTGTGCGGCAAGTTCGCGGCGAGGCGCACCCCGCCGTGCAGGTAAAGAACTGCGACGTCGTCCTCGCAAACGGTATTGGTGCAATCGTAGGCACGCGCCACGCGGCCGCAACGTTGATTCTTGAGAGGCAGTAAGATGCTATCCAGCAAGCGTCCTTCACCGATCCCCAGTCCGCAGACGGTTGAATTCTGGAAAGCGTCGGCTGAACGGAAATTCATGGTGCCACGTTGTCGCGCGTGTAATAGGTCCCACTGGTATCCGAGGCCGTTCTGTCCCCATTGCTACAGCCAGGACGTCGCATTGGAGAAAGCCAGTGGTCGAGGCAAGGTCTACAGCTTTACGGTCCTCACGAAGGACAAGTCGATCGTGGCCTACGTGAAGTTGGACGAAGGTCCGATCATGCTGACGAGCATTGTCGACACGGACCCCGAAAAGATCGGGATCGGCAGCGAGGTCACGGTCACCTTTCAGCCCACCGAGGACGGAACGCTCGTTCCTTTGTTTCGGGGTGCGTGACTCCTGACAAGTAGGGCGTGTTTGCTGGTATGCCGGCGCGCCCCGCGTTTGCAGGGAAGACAGCGCGAGCATAAGAGGCGAAGTCGGGCCCCTCTCGCTGAGTGCGTTGTAGGGGAAGGAATGCGTCTAACCTTCAAGGGAAGCGTAGCTCGACGAGAGTAACGGAGGAGCGAGGTGGGGGCGGAGCAAAGCGAGTTCGTTCTTGAGGCTAGGGGGCTAACGAAAAGCTTTGCGGGATTTCTTGCCGTAAACGATGTGAGCCTCCGTGTCAGAAGAGGGTCGATTCACGCACTTATCGGTCCGAACGGGGCCGGCAAGACGACCGTCTTCAATTTGCTGACGAAATTTCACCGCCCGACGAAGGGTGATATCTTCTTCGAGGGCAGGAATATCACCTCGCTCACGCCGGCCGAAGTAGCATCACTGGGGCTTGTCCGTTCCTTCCAGATTTCGGCCGTATTTCCGAGCCTGACCGTACTTGAAAACGTTCGGTTCGCCTTGCAGCGACAACTCGGGACGTCGTTCTATTTCTGGAGATCCGATCGATCCCTTCATTGTCTGCACGATCAAGCCCGTCAGCTGATTGACGCCGTCAACCTCACTCGTTGGCTGGACGTCCCAGCCGGCGAATTGCCGTACGGGCGGAAGCGAGCGCTGGAATTGGCGACAACGCTTGCCCTCGAACCGCGCGTTATGCTGCTCGACGAACCGATGGCTGGAATGGGCCGGGAAGACATTCAGGTAATTGCTGCGTTGATCAAGCGCCTCGCCGAAAATCGCACGGTGTTGATGGTCGAACACAACCTGTCGGTAGTGGCGAGCTTGTCGGATTGCATCACGGTGCTTCGTCGGGGACAGATCTTGGCCGAAGGCCCCTATTCCGTCGTGTCACAGGATCCCGAAGTCATGGAAGCCTACCTTGGCAAGGGAGACGAGAGCCGTGACTGATACGGCGTCTGCAGCGATGTTGGAAATCAACGACTTGAATTCCTTCTACGGGGAAAGTCATGTCCTCCACAACGTGAGCTTCCATGTAGGTCGGGGAGAGGTGGTTACGCTCCTCGGACGGAATGGAGCTGGCAAGACGACGGCCATGAGATCGATCCTCGGTATCGTGCCGAAGCGATGCGGTTCGATCCGGCTTTGCGGCAAAGAGCTGGTCGGTCTTCCTCGATATCAAATTCCGCGGCTCGGCATCGGCTATGTACCGGAAGAGCGCGGCATATTCGCATCGCTCAACGTTATCGAGAACCTGCTGTTGCCTCCGATCATCAAGAAGGGGGGTATGGAGCTCGAGCAGATATTCGCGCTGTTTCCCAATCTGAACGAACGTGCTTCGACCCAGGGGACCCGCCTGTCGGGAGGCGAGCAGCAGATGCTTGCCATCGCGCGTGTGCTGCGGACGGGAGCCGAGCTTATTTTGCTCGATGAGCCGACGGAAGGCCTGGCGCCGGTTATCGTCGATCAGATTGAACTCGCGATTCGCACTCTAAAAGATCGTGGGTTTACGATCCTGTTGGTAGAGCAGAGTTTTCGCTTCGCTTCGAAGGTTGCCGACCGTCACTATATCCTCGAAGAGGGGCACGTTGTTGACATGATACCAAACGCCCAGCTCGCCTCGAAACGGGCGATCCTCAATCAGTACCTCGGGCTGTAGACGCCTGCAGTCAACGAAGGGATTCAAATGACGACGATTCTGGGAGTTCCAGCTCAGGCGCTATCCGGCCAATTGCTGCTCGGACTCATCAACGGGTCCTTCTATGCAATGCTCAGCCTCGGCCTCTCCGTGATCTTCGGCATGCTGGGCATCGTCAACATGGTTCATGGCGCCTTGTACATGGTCGGGGCCTTCACCGCCTGGATGATGCTGACCTACCTTGGCATTAGCTATTGGGGAGCTCTGCTCATCGCACCGCTCGTCGTCGGAGTTCTTGGAATGGTCATAGAGCGCGTTTTCCTGCGCTATCTGTACGAGGTGGATCACCTGTACGGTCTGCTTCTGACGTTCGGACTAACGCTAGTGCTCGAGTCCATGTTCCGGTACAACTACGGCGCGTCTGGCCTTCCCTATCCGATTCCGGCGGCGTTGAGGGGCGGCAATGATCTTGGTTTCGTCTATCTGCCGACCTATCGCGGTTGGGTCGTCGCGATGTCGCTGGCGGTTTGCTTTGGCACTTGGTACCTGATTGAGCGCACCCGTCTCGGGTCCTATCTGCGTGCGGCAACCGAAAACGCTATCCTGGTAGAGGCGTTCGGTATCAACGTTCCTCGCATGATCGCGCTCACATATGGACTCGGCGTCGCACTTGCTGGTCTGGCGGGCGTAATGGCTGCGCCGATCTACCAAGTCAGCCCCACTATGGGCTCCAACCTCGTGATTGTTGTCTTCGCGGTAGTAGTAATCGGCGGCCTGGGATCGATTATGGGATCCATCGTAACAGGAATCTGTCTGGGGTTGCTCGAGGGCCTGACCAAGGTGTTCTATCCTGCGGCTTCCAACGTCGCGATATTCATCGCGATGGCGATCGTTCTGATCGTCAAGCCGGCTGGGCTCTTCGGACGGGAGCCTTGATCGTGAGCGTGCAATCAACTGCGGAGCCGAGAGCTGCAGCCCGCGAAAAGGTAATGTGCCGAAGCAACGTCAAGCTCGGCTTTGTTGTTGCGATCATGGTCGGCATAGCCGCGCCATTTGTCGTCTATCCAGTCTTCCTGATGAAGGTTCTATGTTTTGGGCTTTTCGCCTGCGCATTCAACCTGCTGATCGGTTATGCCGGACTGCTGTCTTTTGGTCATGCCGCGTTTTTCGGTAGCGCAGCCTATGTCACCGGGCATGCTCTGAAGGTGTGGGGCCTCCCGCCAGAGCTTGGCATTCTGCTTGGTACGCTGACTTCGATCCTACTCGGAAGCGCCTTCGGTTTAGTTGCAATCAGGCGGCAAGGCATCTACTTCGCAATGATTACGCTGGCGTTGTCGCAGCTGATATATTTCCTTGCGCTGCAACTGCCCTTTACTCACGGTGAGGATGGCATCCAGGAGATTCCACGCGGCTATCTGTTCGGCGTCCTTGATCTCCGCAATACGTACGCGATGTACTATACGGTGCTTGCGATCTTCATCTTCGGCTTTGGGGTAGTTTGGCGTACGGTTCATTCGCCCTTTGGGCACGCATTGCGGGGGATCCGGGACAACGAAGCTCGGGCAATATCGCTCGGTTATCGAGCTGAGCGATTTAAGCTGGTCGTCTTCGTATTGTCGGCGGGGCTGTCCGGTTTGGCGGGGGCGACGAAGAGTCTGGTGTTTCAACTCGCTACGTTGACCGACGTGACCTGGCAGATGTCGGGGGAGGTGGTCTTGATGACGCTTCTGGGGGGGGATGGGTACGCTTACGGGTCCGGTGGTCGGAGCGGCTCTAGCGCTTGCGCTTGAGAATTACCTTGCGGTGACGGACCTTCCGGTACCGGCGGTGGTGGGTGTCATCTTCATACTATGCGTGATGGTCTTCAGGCGTGGAATAGTCGGAACCATCAGGCAGCGTCTGATTGAGTGGTATCGCTAAGTCGATTCAAGCGCTACCGGCTCCGGGTTTCGATATCGACCAGCAGCAGGTGATCCAGCGTGGATCGATAAAGGTCGTGCTGATCGCTACGCTTTTTCGGAGGCTTTCGTTAGCTGGTTCAGTTTGGCTTCAATGCGAGCCAGTCGAGACTCGATCTTCGAAGCTGCCTCTTCCTGCTTGTGATCTCCCTTTTGCAACGAGAGGCCGCGGTAGACCAGAGTGGTGACGTCATCGGCGATGCGATCGATATTGATCGATCCGTCTCCTCTCAGGTAGCGCCAGACATGATGGTCGATCGCGCCATATATGGTGTCCCGCACAAGTCTTACCGGAATGTCGGATAGAAACTCGCCAGTGTCCATCGCGGTCTTCACGATCTCCAAGGTTCGCTTGGTAAAGGAGCGATGCAAATGGAAAATGCGCGTCGATCGAAATTCGGGGTCCAGTTTGATGTCGTTGTGAATGAATCGATAGAGGACCGGATCATCCTGGATGTTCTTGAGCTGACGCCAGGCCATGTAGCGAAGGCGGTTCCATGTGCCCTTGATCCCGGCAAGCTGCTCGTCGTAATCCGCGAGAGTCCTCAGGTATGAGCGCTCTGCCAGGCGCAGCAGAAGTTCGCGTTTTGTCGGAAAGTAGCGAAACAAGGTACCTTCGACGACGTTCGCCTTCTGCGCTATTTCAAGCGTCGAAGCGGCAAAGCTACGCCGCTCCCGAAAGAGCTCGGCTGCCGCATCGAGTATCTGATTTTCGCGAACTTCCTTTGTAAGCCTTTGTCGCATCTTAGTGAGTGTCTCAGTGTCGGTAGAGTGGGCGCTATGGTTGGCTGGATACCGAGTTCGATAATAAAACTAGATCAGATGAGGCCAACGGCGCCAAGCTGTTTTTGCAGAAGTCCTGCCTTGCAAGTCGCGTGAACGGGGTCGATTCTGTTCTCGTCATATGCTCTTGCATGTGGCCTCCAAGGGCCCCTTTGGGCAACGCGCACTAGCTGTATTTGTTGAGGCGGAAGAAGGTCGGCGTCGACGCTGAAGGCCTGGATTGACCACGTCGCCCGATGGGGCGAGACCTTCATCTACGGCATCCGGACCACAGGGCCTGCTCGGCGGCAAGAAGGTCTTCGCGCTTACCGCGCGGGGGGCATCTACAGTCAGGGTCCGGCTCTGCGCTCAACTTCCAGGTGCCATATCCACGGACGCGGATCCTGAGGCTATAGGCCTGGCTCCTCTGCGCGGCCCCTTTGACGCTGCCAAGAACCGTCGCGATGGTCATGTCGCACAATATGATCGAGAGTGAACGATGAATGATGTGGTGGGAGCAGAAGGCGACCTGATCGTCCGGCGCGAAGGGACTGCGGGCGTCATCCGGCTCAACCGGCCGAAGGCAATCAATGCCCTGAGCTTGGAGATGGCCCTGGGGGTCGACGCCGCGCTGGACCGGTTCGAGAGCGATCCCGATATCGCGGTCGTGCTGTTGGAAGGTGCCGGCGAGCGCGGCCTATGTGCCGGCGGTGACATCCGCGGGCTCTATGAGAGCTCGACGGCGAAGGGAGACCTCGGCAAGGTCTTC
>NZ_LGHM01000004.1 GCF_001908185.1 Bradyrhizobium sp. AS23.2 | reverse complement strand
ATCCAGCCCTCCATCAACGAGGAGATCGCCGAGACGTTGCAGAAACTGATCAGCGAGAAGAACCTGGCGATGATCGTGGTCGAGCAGAAACGGGAGTTCATCGCGGTTCTGGCGAAACGTGTTCTGCTTATGCAAAAGGGATCGATCACAGGGGAAATGACCGCAGCGGAGTTGCTCGCCCACGACACCTTCCACTGAGCTAGTCGTGAGCCCAAGCAGTCAGCTATCAAAACGTCTCGGTGATCTTGCTCAGGCGAGGAGGACGGTCCGGGTCAAATCCGCAGGCGCGCGCCGCCTGCTCGATCATCCGATAGGCTGGAACGAGCATGGTGATCGGGTCGGTAGCGGGGTCATCCTCGGCCAGCCAGGGCAGCGAGCCATGCGGTCCGCCGCATAGATGCAGCGTGATCCCTTGCTCGCGCAATTCTTCCGCCAGCGCGTCCACCGTGGCCGCCGTTTCATCCATGAGGCGCATCATGACGACCGGTGTGCGCGATGATAACGCGGCCCGCGGCCCGTGCTGCAGCTCGGCGGAGCTCAGACCAATGGAAGGCAGGCGCAGGATTTCCGAAAGTTTGAGCGCGACTTCCCGCGCCGATCCCAGGCCCAGGCCCCGGGCCGCCACAAACACGGCTGACGCCTTGGCGAGATCGCCGGAAATCCCGGACCAGTCGAGCGCGAGCGCGCGGTGCAGGCGCTCAGGCAGCCTGTCGAGCGCCGACCGCAGCGCATGATCGTCCGCCAGCTCGGCAACAAGTCCCGCGCTCGCGGCCATCGAGCCGATCACGGTCTTGGTCGCCGCTACGGAGTGCTCTTCTCCGGCTTCGATCGGAACGACGAACTCCGCTTCGTCAGCCACCGGCGACGACGTCGCATTGACGATGGCAACAGTGTGGGCGCCCGCAGCGCGGGCCGACCTGGTCGCCGCGACGAGATCCGGGCTGCGCCCGGATTGCGAGATCACGATGAACAGCGCATGACGCAGCATCAAGGGCGTACGAAATGCCGTGATCACCGATGGAGCACTGGCTGAAACGGGCAGACGAAGCCGCGTCTCGACGAGGTATCTCAAGAAAACTCCGGCATGCCCGGAGCTTCCCCGGCCGCACACGACGCACAGGGGGACGGAGCCAATCCCAATTCGCTGTGCGATGTCGCGCGTGGCGGGGCGGCTGCGAACAATGTTGGCGACGACATCCGCGCTCTCTCCGATTTCACTCGCCATCGCGGATGTCGTCACGGCTCGACCGCTCCGCCTCGATTGTGCGCGGCCGTTGGGTGCCGGTCGCGATGCAATTCACGATTCCTGGCGAGCTCGGCAAACACGCGCCGAAGGTTGCCGTCACAGTTTTTCAAAACGGTCTCAGCATCAATCCTGTCGACGCCCAACGCCAAAAGGGCTGCCGTCTTGATGTCTCCCCCGGCCTGCTCGAGCGAGCGTGCCGCGTGCGTGGGATCACAGTGCGCGATTTGCGCCACCATGGCCTCTGCACGCCGCTTCAGCTTGGCATTGGTCGGCGGCATGTTCACCATCATGCCGCGATACACCCGGCCAAGGCGCAGCATGATCCCTGAGGAGATCAGGTTGAGCACGACCTTCTGCGCGGTACCCGCCTTCATCCGCGTCGATCCGGCGATCAGCTCGCGGCCGGTCTCGATCAGGATCGGAAACTTTGCCGATGCCAGGAGTGCGGTGCCGGGATTGTTGGCGATACCGATCGTCACGGCACCGAAAGAGCCTGCCTGCTGCAGCGCCGCGACCGTGAATGGCGTTGTCCCGCTGGCGGCAACGGCGATCACCACGTCGAGCGGCGTGAGCCGCGCCGCATCAATCTGCGCGACCGCATCGTCGATATCGTCCTCCGCGCCCTCGATGCTGGTGACGAACGCGCTGTCTCCGCCGGCGACGATAAAGCGGACGCGCTCTTTGGGCCAGGCGAAGGTCGGTGTCAGCTCGGCGCCGTCCTGGACCGCCACGCGGCCCGAGGTGCCGGCGCCGACATACACAATGCGTCCGCGATCGCCCAGCGCCGCCTTGGCCGCTTCGGTCGCCGCAGTGATCGCAGGAAGGGCATGGCCGATCGCCGCGACTGCCGCAAGCTGGCCCTCCCACATGGCTTCCATCGCCGAGGACAGCGACCATGCATCAAGATCGGCAAAACGGGGATCGACGTCTTCGGTGGCCATCTGGTTGATCCATGCGCCCTCATCCGCGGGACTTCGAAGCCTGTTCATGATCGGTTTCTCTCTCGGGCAAATCAAGCTTGGGCAGATCTGGCTTGGGCAAATCTGGTTTGGGCAGATCAAGCCGCCCTCGCGCCACCAGCAACGCGCCGGCCACCGCGTCGGCGTCAGGAGGCCTCAGGCGGGCGCGCAGATCGGGCGTCAGCCAGGGCGTAATGGCATCCGCGAGCCCGCCTACCAGCGCGAGCCGATCAATTCCTCTCGCCAGGAACAGACCGAGCAGATCGCCAATGGCATCGGCCGCGCGTTCGACAATGCGACGGCCGACCGGATCGCCCTCATTGGCGTGCCGCATCACCATTGGCGCGAACGCTGCGTAGTCGGTGGCCCGGGCGTCTTCAGACCACGCCACCGCCTGATAGGGATCATGATCGAATGCGCCCAGCACCTCTGAAAGCAACGGGGTCAGCTCGCCGCGGCGATCCGCGGCCCGCAGCGCCAGTCGAACGACCTGCAGGCCGATGTCGGCGCCGCTGCCTTCGTCCGACACGGGAAAGCCGTAACCGGCGAGACGGATTTCGCGGCCGCCAGTCAGGCCAACGCCAACCGAGCCCGTGCCGGCGACCACGATCGCCCCGTCCGCGCCGCTGTGGGCGCCGAGACAGGCAGCCATGCCGTCGCTGATGAAGATAGCGGATGCAAAGGGATGCGCGATGTTCTTGAGCGCAGCTTCCGCGCCCCGGCGGCCAAGCCCGGCGAGGCCAATTCCGGCGTGCATCCGCGAAAAATCCTCGCGCGCCAAACCCGCCTGTGCGGCAGCGGCTTCTGTCGCCTCCATGATGGAACGCCAGGCCTTTTCGACGCCAATGCGGGTCGTCGCAGGTCCCGAGCTTGCTCCGCCGAGCAGCCTGCCGTTTTCGTCTTCAATCCGGGCGCGGCAGCGAGTTCCGCCCCCATCAATGCCAAGATACGTGGTACCTTTTGTTCCCATCGGATGTTAACGCGAGGGCTTCGGTCCGGGTCCCCCAATGCCTAGATGGGGAACATTTGAGGTTTCGGCACTCGCCTCACGGGTCTGTGACTGCCACTCTCGGATGAATGCTGATGGGCGACTGCACCTCTTCCGACGTTCTGACGATTGCAGCGCCGCAAATCTTTGACGGTACCGCCATGTGTGGGCCGGGGTCGGTCAGGATTTCGCAAGGCCGGATTGAAGGCATCACCCTCGGAGAGTCAGAGCCGCGCGCGTCGATCCAGCTTTCCCAAGATGCGATCCTTGCACCCGGATTCATCGACACTCAGGTGAACGGAGGCGGGGGGCGTTCTTCTCAACGACGAGCCGACCGAGGCTGGCGTTCGACGCATCGTCGCTGCGCACCGCGCGGCGGGGACCACGGGCTGCCTGCCGACCCTCATCACCGACCGCAGCGAGGTCATCGCGCGATTGGCTGCAGCAGCCGAGGCGTGCCTCAAAATTCCCGGCGTGCACGGCTTTCATCTGGAAGGTCCGGCCCTCAACAAGTCTCGTAAGGGCATCCATCCGGAAGCCGAGATACGCGTGCCCGATCGGCGCGATCTCGCCGCCATCAAGAGTTTTGGGGACTGCGGCCGCTCCGTTGTGACGCTGGCCCCGGAATGCGTGCCCGCGTTCATGATCGATGAATTGATCAGCGCCGGATTGCGTATCGCCGCCGGCCACAGCGATGCCACGGCATCCGAAATCGGGCAGGCGGTCGATCGCGGTGTCTCGGGGGTGACCCATCTGTTCAATGCCATGTCGCAGTTGAACGCCCGGGAGCCGGGCCTGGTGGGCGCCGCGCTGGGGGATGACCGGCTGTTTGCAGGGATCATCTGCGACGGTATCCACGTTGACCCCACCGGTTTGCGTGTTGCCTTCCGCTGCAAGGGACGCGATCGATTGATGCTGGTCAGCGATGCCATGCCCTTGGCGGGCACGAACGACCGGCAATTCATGCTGCAGGGACGGCAGATCACGCTGCACGAAAATCGCCTGACTGGTCCCGATGGCACACTCGCGGGCGCTCACCTCACCATGATCGAGGCGGTGCGCAACGCTGTTGCGCTGGCCGGAATCTCGCTTGTCGATGCCCTCGTGATGGCTTCGCGGACGCCCGCGGCATTTCTGGGTCTTGAGTCCGAGCTTGGGCGGATCGCGCCCGGATACCGCGCGGACCTCGTCGCATTCCGTCCGAACTTCGAAGTCGTCGGCACATGGATAGGCGGTGTCGCTTCGATGGGCTAACGCATTATCCGGAAGCGAGCGAGGCTTCTCACGGAGGTTAGATGAGCAACCATCCGGTCGTCGTGCAGAAATATGGCGGTGTCTGTCTCGAAACACCGGCGAAAATCCGCGCGGTTGCGCGCAGTCTCGCCGACCTGCATGGACAGGGCCATCGTGTCGTGGCGATCGTCTCCGCCATGGGCACCACCACCGATCAATTGATCCAGATGGCTTATCAGGTAAGCCCTGCTCCCAATCGCCGTGAACTCGACATGCTGCTAACGACCGGTGAGCGCATCAGCATGTCCCTGATGAGCATGGCGCTTTCCGATCTCGGCGTGCCCGCGATCAGCTTCACCGGCAGCCAGGCCGGCGTGATGACCGACGACTCCCATTCCTCGGCACGCATTCTGGATGTACGGCCCATTCGGGTGCGCGAGGAACTTGATCGTGGGCGCGTTGTGGTGCTGGCTGGATTTCAGGGCGTGAACCCGGCGACCAGGGAAATCACCACGCTTGGCCGGGGCGGCAGCGATACCACGGCCGTCGCGATGGCCGCGGCGCTGAAAGCCGAGCGCTGTGAAATCATCAAGGAGGTCGACGGCATCTGCTCGGCCGATCCGCGTATCGTGCCGGATGCAAAGCCCCTGCGGCGAGTGGACTTCGCATCGCTGTCCGAAATGTGCTTCTGGGGCGCAAAGATCCTGCACTTTCGTAGCGTAGAACTCGCGCAAAGTCAGGATGTGCCTCTGGTTCTCAAGCAGTGGAGTGGCGTTGAAGACAGCACGCAAGTAATGAAGGAGGTTGCGGGCATGGAAAACGGAAGGGTTCTGGCCGTCAACTCGATGGCTCGCATTGAGTACGTGGAAATCGATTCCACTGATCTCAATCACGGTTTCGAGAAATTCGCGCAGCATCTCAAGCAAAACAGCCTGTCCTGGCCGCAGCTCCTCGCATCACACTTCACGACGGGAAAAACCAGTATGACCGTGGCCTGTGATACGGAGTGGCTGGATGCCCTGTTGCGCACGCTGGAGCACGCCAAGGATCTGCGCAAGCAGCGCGAGGCCTCGAGCTCGGTGAGTCTCACCTGCTTCGGCGGCGTTTCGTCGGAATTGCCGTTCAGGGCGTTGCAGGTTCTTAGACATCACGGCATCGTCCCCGACAGTTACGTGTTGTCGCCGCATTCGGTCAGTCTGTTCGTCCCCGTGGAGAGCCGCGAGGCCGCGGTTCAGGCGTTGCATTCGCTTGTTCAGCAAGCGTAGCTTCGAGAAGCGGCAGGGATCGCTTCGCTTACGTCTTGCTCTCCAATATTGCCGTGAAGTTTGCATTTTCCGTTGCAAATGCAAACTGATGACGTGTTTGCATTCGTGCATTTTCATGCTCGGACTTTCACCAGCGCACACATCAACTGACTGTTGTTGTCGGGAAATCCGCTAAGTCGCCTAAAGCAGATCGCTGCTTGTTGGTGTTCTTCAGCATTCGTCGAGCGGCACTCGCCGCCGACTCTCAAGAGCCTGCATGCGGCCTGTGTGCGCCGGCAGGTGGCGTCCCGTGTTCGCCAGCAGTCGGTTGATCGACAGCTTCAGGAAGTAGAAAGCCAGGGCGGGATTCGCATGACACACCTGGGCGAGCTCGCCCTCAGTGAGCCAGAGCAGCTCGACATCGGAAATAGCCTGAGCGGTCTGGGTGCGCTCATGTGCCGTCGAGAAAACGCCAATTTCCCCGAACAGATCTCCCGCCCCCAGAACGAGATCGATTTCATTGAGGCGTACGCTTCCCTTTGCAAGCAGATAGATGCAATCGGCGTACTCGCCTTGCCTGAAAATGATCTCCCCGGCCTTCCACGTCGCCGCTTTCATGAACGGGCATAGCGGTTCGGTTGTGAATTCGCCCTTGGACGCTTGCTCCACAATTCGCCTGACGCGGCACATTTGGACTGTTCGGACGACGTTAAGGGGCAGCAGAACCGAGTGAAGGATGAGGATTGGATACAAGCCCTCGAAGAACGCGTATGCCATGAACGCGACATTGCTCAAGATGGCCGCGATCCGAAGCGGGAGCATCGTCTTCATGCAAAACGTGGCGAAGACGAGAACAGATGCGAGATAGCCGGCGGCTTCAACCCAGGACTTTGAGCCGCAGAGCAAAACGTCTGAGCAGCGCATTTCCGCGTCCTTCTATGAACTTGCCCCTGAAGAGCGCGACTACCTCATGTGGCTCAAAGGGCTTGGATACCGAAGCAAACGCAAAAATCAGATGCTGATCGGCTAGAAGAATCCGGCACTGAGATCCAGCCCATAAGTCACCGACAGCAGCCACACCAAGAGGGCGGCTCCACAGAACAACGCGGTCTGCT
The DNA here is from genome assembly GCF_001908185.1 of Bradyrhizobium sp. AS23.2. Taxonomy (GTDB): domain Bacteria; phylum Pseudomonadota; class Alphaproteobacteria; order Rhizobiales; family Xanthobacteraceae; genus Bradyrhizobium. The sequence continues at coordinate 879 of NZ_LGHM01000004.1, read as the reverse complement.
TGAGGACGTTTGCCTGCAATGACGATGCGGGGAATATCCGGGCAAAAGCGTTTGCAATCGCAGCAGTTGCAACGGCGCGCATGATGATCTCCAGGAGTTGGCTAACGACTGGGCGTTGGCGAGCGCCGTGCTTCACGCACGAGCTCGCAATTCCGCTCTCGGCGACGGCGGGCTTCTTCGATCTCCCAGAATGCGCAGACAAAGCAGGCCCCAAGGCAAAATGAAACCAGCATGAGCAAAAATGCCCGATCGCTAACGGTCTGGATCACACAATTCCCAATGCAAATGAAATCTCGGCTCCAGGCAAATGACGCGCCAACGGTGCCTCGATCAGGGAATGTTGATCGCCGGCAGCTGGCCAGTAGGTCGGATCAACGCTTTAGCGGGTGGCTCCTGCGCGAAGGTCGCGACTGCAATCAAAACGGCGCATGATAGGGCGATGAAAAAGCCGAAACGCCATCGCCTCTCCGTCCGGTCGTCGTCGGGCGTCCCAAGCCGGCGCGCGCCCATTGCTGTGCGCATCGTTAATCTCCGAATATCGTGACGGTGAGAAGACCAGTCTTCCCAACACGCGCACTGAATATCGCGCCACTTGATGCGCCTGGGAACTACCTAGAAAGGTGGTCCGGTGTCCCTTATGCTCGCCGAGGGGCGGTGACCTGCACACTCTTTTCGGGGGCATGCATCTATCCACGGATTCCACCAATCCGCAGAATCAAAATGTCTATGCACTCTGGGATCGGTAACGACGAGCGAAGGCTGGTGGGCGCGGCAGGACCCGAACCTGCAACCAGATCGTTATGAGCGGGAGGATAAAGGACGCGTTCATTGAATTTAATTTGCTACATCTTCGTCCGGGATCAAGCGCATCCGCTGCTA
>NZ_LGHM01000366.1 GCF_001908185.1 Bradyrhizobium sp. AS23.2 | reverse complement strand
TGCCGTTTATCCTTCGGAAGCTTCGCCCATTGGCGAATGATCTTCCGGCGGGCTTCGCGTTGCTTTTCCCTTACGTCAGGCATCGGGACGCTCCTTGAAGAGGATTATTCCGGTCGACCTAGTATTGTTTGGGCTCACTAGAACTTCAACGTCCAATCAAGAACTCTTAGCCCCTCTGATCGTGCAGCGCTATACACGGGAGCTAGTCTCATATTGGCTTTGCAGGCCCGCCGCCCTAGAATTGCGGCGATCGCAGGACGGGCGAAATGCAGTATGTTTGCGACGCGCCGAAGGGCAAGACCTGGTTCCGTATCGAGACGGAAGGTGAAGCGATGCATGAGTCGCGCCTGATGGGCCACACAGTTGAGAAATATTTCCGCCGCGAGCGGGAGAAGGCAGTCCAGTCCTGGCGTCCGGAGCGGCCCAACGCGATCGAGCGCGACATCGGCCTCGAGGCCCATGTACGGCGAGAGATGCCGGGTTTCGTCACGCTGTGCGACAGGGAGGGCAATGCACTAACTACAGCGATGCTGCCACCGGGTGGCAAGGATCGCGGCGGGTTCCGGATCATCATCGTTGCCGCATCCAATGCCGATCCTTATCCTCAGCAGGACGCGGCCATCGCTGCACTGGGAGCGCATTTCGGTCTCACACTCGATCGCAACCGCTGCTTCCCCTACGGCCGCTAAGGAGCCTGACAAGTATCGCCGCTTGATTGGAGCGATGTCGGCTCATGGACCCAAGCGGCGGTTGGTGGATGTCTGCTATTCCGCCGCTGTTAAGGGATAAGCAGACATCCGTCGAACGGATCGAAAATGACGCGAGTGACCCGCAATAGACCTTTGCGATCACTTCTCTTGG
>NZ_LGHM01000365.1 GCF_001908185.1 Bradyrhizobium sp. AS23.2 | reverse complement strand
CGTTTGAGACATGCCGACTGCCCACGAAAATGTCGGCTGTTCGGGGGTAGACCGGAAGTGCGTGGTCGACAGTTAAAACGGAGCTAATGACCCGAAGCGGTCGATCTGTCGAATTTGTCCCGAGCTATTGTCAGCATAGCTGATCGACCAGTGCCGACCATAGGACCCATGGCTCGTCTCGATGTACCGGGTCCTCAATTGCAGTGTGCACCATGACAACCTTTGAGGTCGGATCAACGCAAATATACTGGCCCTTGTATCCTAACAACGCGAACTGTCGCCTCTGACCGGGAAACAGCCACAAGAGATAAGCGTAGCCAAATCTTTTCGTCGCCGCGCCCGGTAGCAGATAGCCATCCGAAGCTCGAACGGTTGTTGCATCGATCATCCATTGCGCCGGAACGATCTGCTTGCCATCCCATGCGCCATCATGCGCCAGCAAACGCCCAAGCCGGGCGTAATCGCGCAGAACGGCATTGAAGCCGAAGTGCCCCAGTTCAAATCCTTCTGCGTCTATCAACCAATTAGCATCCGCTTCCGTGCCGATCGGCTCCCATACTTTCTCGCGCAGATAGTCGGACGCTGACTTGTTGACAGCACTCTGAAGCACCATGCCGAGCACGTCGGCTTCTATGCTGGCGTAGTAAAATCTCGTTCCCGATGGGGCGATACGCTGATTGAATTGCACGATGCTCTTAACCGTGCCCATCTTCCATTCCGGGAACGCGATCCCCATGCCGTTCCACAGGCGATTGAGGTCGCGTCCTCCGTCTCTCGTTTCACCGAAATCGACGCCTGAGGACATGTGCAGCAGATCGCGGATTGGCGTCCTGCCGTACTCGGTGCCCATAAAGCCCGGCACATAAGTTTCGGGGATATCATCGACCGACTTAATCGCACCCTCGGAGATGGCGATCCCGATCAACAGTCCGGTTATTGACTTGACCATCGACTGGGATACGAACCGATCTTGATCAGTTCGCGCGTACTGATAGCGCTCGAAGATAATCTGGTCGTCCTTGGCAATCAGTAGGCCAGTGACCGGATTGCGCGACATGTAGTCGA
>NZ_LGHM01000364.1 GCF_001908185.1 Bradyrhizobium sp. AS23.2 | reverse complement strand
CCAGCATTGAAGCCGACGTGCTCGGCATGGTGCTTCATAGTGCTGTTGACAAGTCAGCGTCTGACTATCTGCGCGAGAAAGTATGGGAGCCGATCGGCGCGGAAGCGGATGCCAATTGGTTGGTAGACGCAGAAGGATTTGAACTGGGACACTTCGGTTTCAATGCCGTTCTGCGCGATTACGCCCGGCTCGGGCGTTTGCTGGCGCATGATGGCGCATGGAATGGCAAGCAGATCGTTCCGACGCAATGGATGATCGATGCAACAACCGTTCGAGCTTCGGATGGCTATCTGCTACCGGGCGTGGCGACGAAAAGATTTGGTTACGGTTATCTTTTGTGGCTGTTTCCCGGTGAGAGGCGGCAGTTCGCGTTGTTAGGATTCAAAGGCCAGTATATTTGCGTTGATCCGACCTCCAAGATTGTCATGGTGCACACTGCAATTGAGGACCCGGTACATCGAGACGAGCCATGGGCCTTGTGGTCAGCACTGGTCGATCAGCTAGGCTGATAGTAGCTCGGGACAAACTCGACATTGACCGCTTTGGGTCAAAGGCGGTCCTCGCGGATCTGCCTGCGTAGGCCCGCTCCGCCCCGGCTTGCGGAAGGTTTTGGCGCAGGCAGGCCGAACCGTTCAAAATACTGAGTAACGTCCGAGCTTGAG
>NZ_LGHM01000039.1 GCF_001908185.1 Bradyrhizobium sp. AS23.2 | reverse complement strand
CCGTCTGGAAGCAAGCCATGAGGCGTCTCCGCCGTATCAAGATTCTCGCGACCCTCGGACCCGCCTCGTCAGACCTCGCGATGATCCGCCGCCTGTTCGAGGCTGGAGCCGACCTGTTTCGCATCAACATGAGCCACACCCCGCATGACAAGATGCGGGAGCTGGTGGCGACGATCCGCAACGTCGAGAGCAGCTACGGCCGGCCGATCGGCATCCTGGTCGACCTCCAGGGCCCCAAGCTCAGGCTCGGCGCCTTCGCTGAAGGCGCGGTCCAGCTCCAGAACGGCCATACCTTCACGCTGGATTCCGACAAGACGCCGGGCGATGCCACGCGCGTCAATCTCCCGCATCCCGAGATTCTGGCTGCGCTGCGGCCCGGCCATGCGCTGCTGCTCGACGACGGCAAGGTGCGCCTGATCGCGGAGGAGACCTCGAAAGAGCATGCGGTGACGCGCGTCGTGGTCGGCGGCCGGATGTCCGACCGCAAGGGCGTCAGCCTGCCCGACACCGACCTGCCGGTCTCGGCGATGACGCCGAAAGACCGCGCCGACCTCGAGGCGGCCTTGACCACCGGCGTCGACTGGATCGCGCTGTCGTTCGTGCAGCGCGCCGATGACGTGCTTGAGGCCAAGAAGATGATCCGTGGCCGCGCCGCGGTGATGGCCAAGATCGAGAAACCGCAGGCGATCGACCGCCTCGCCGACATCATCGAGGCCTCCGACGCGCTGATGGTGGCGCGCGGCGACCTCGGCGTCGAGCTGCCGCTGGAGCGCGTGCCGAGCCTGCAGAAGCAGATGACCCGGATGGCGCGCCGCGCCGGCAAGCCGGTGGTGATCGCGACCCAGATGCTGGAATCGATGATCCAGTCGCCGGTGCCAACCCGTGCCGAAGTCTCCGACGTCGCCACCGCCGTCTACGAAGGCGCCGACGCCATCATGCTGTCGGCGGAATCAGCGGCCGGCAAATTCCCGGTCGAGGCGGTCTCGACCATGAACCGCATCGGCGAGGAGGTCGAGCGCGACCCGACCTATCGCTCGGTGGTCACGGCGCAACGGCCAGAGCCCGAAGCCACCGCGGGCGACGCGATCGCGGACGCCGCCCGCGTGATCGCCGAAACGCTGGATCTGCCAGCGCTGATCTGCTGGACCAGCTCGGGCTCAACAGCGATCCGCGTGGCCCGCGAGCGGCCGAAGCCGCCGATCGTCGCGATCACGCCGAACATGGCGACAGGGCGCAAGCTCGCGGTCGTGTGGGGCGTGCATTGCGTGGTGGCGGAAGACGCGCGCGACCAGGACGACATGGTGAGCCGCGCCGGCCAGATCGCGTTCCGCGACGGCTTCGTCCGCGCCGGCCAGCGCGTGATCATCGTCGCCGGCGTGCCGCTCGGCATTCCCGGCACCACCAACATGGTGCGCATCGCCTCGGTCGGGCCCGAGGGCGAGGCGAATATCTAAGTCCGCCGGCGCGCGGCAGACAAAAATATCGAAAACAACCCCATGCAAAGTAGCCGGCTAGTCCGGCGAACGTGCTGCGGTTTTTCGAAAAGGCGTGCTCAGGCAACGGCCTGAGCGCGATGAGGCTTCCGCCTCGATCGCTCTTCGACTTTACGCGCCCACCAGCGCCTTCGTGGTCGGGAGCAGCGTCTGCTGCACCACAAGGCCGCGGGCGCGGGCATCCAAGACGCCGACGGCGCGCAGCGCGAGCAGCGTCACGGTCTGCACCGCATCCCGCATCCTGGCGGTATCGTCGAGATTATCAGGCGCGAGCGGCCCGACCAGCGCCTCATGCAACGCGCCCAGCAGCGCGGTGGCGGCAAGCGCGGTGTCCTGCGCAGGCAGGTGACCGGCGCGCACGGCGGCATCGATCCGCGAGGCGATCTCGCCCGCGATCTCGCGCCGGCTCGCCAGGCGCGAGGCGCTGACATCGACATCGACCGGCTCGGCCAGGATGCCCCAGGCCAGCCTGCGCTGCGACAGGGTATGGACCGCCACTGTAGTGACGGCGGCAGCCAGCGCCGAGGACGGACCGGGCGCGGCATCGGCCGCCCGGCGGATCGCCGCCAGCTCGTCGCGGGAGACCTCGGCGATCAATTCAGAGATCAGCTCGGCCTTGGAGGGGAAGTAACGGTAGACCGTGCCGGCCGCGACACTGGCGCGGACCGCGACCGGTGCGATCTGCACCGCCGCCATTCCGCCTTCCGCCGCAGCCTCCCGCGCCGCCGCCAGTATCGCACTGCGCCGCGCCGCAAGGCGCTTAACCACTTGATGCGTCCGCCGATAAACCATGGCGCGCTTCCTGTCCCACACGCCCGCCGCACGCCCTGCGACCGAACGCTTCGTCACTCAATTCGCTGCAAATCGCCCCGCAAGGAGTGAACAACTATTCAGAGTGGATGACAAGATGCAAATGCGTGGAGCGCCACGCAATGCGGCGAAACCGCAAATACCTAAAATTGCATCGAGCTGATTGATGAAGGGCTGACCACGATCGTTACCGCCATTTTAAGCCAGCTCCCCCACTGTACTTCGGTACTGCGATCCCAATTCGGTGCAGCATGGTCGACACGGACGCCCGGACCGCCTGGCAGCTCTTCCACCTGAACTGGCTTCCCATCGCAGCCATGGGCTGCCTGCTGGCGCTCGGCCTCCCCATCACCGGTCTCAGTCTCGAGCCGGTCGCCTACGGCGTGACGCTGGCAATCGCCGCGTTCCTGCTCGGGAGCGCCTATTGCCACCGGATGGTCAAGGGCGAACTTGCGGATCCGAAGCTTGTGTTTTCGCTCGGCACGATCGGACAGATCATTCTCACCTGCGCCATCGTCGGACCGCTCAGCTACGTCGCGGGCAAGATGAACTGGCCGCTCCAGGACCAGGCATTGCTTGCGATCGACCGCGCGCTCGGGCTCGATCCCGAACCGATCGCGCGATACGTCAACGACCATCCCTGGCTCGCAGACTGTCTTGCCCGCGGCTACGGGCTGATCAAATGGCCGCTACTCGGCATCCCCGTCGTGCTTGCACTGACGGCGCGTTATGTGCGGCTGCAATTGTTCATGCTCGCGATGAGCCTTGCGCTCGCCGTCACCATCGCGATCTCCGCCGTGGTGCCGGCGATCGGCACCTATTACGGACTGCAACTGCCGGCCGCACATTTCCCCGAGATCAACACCGCAATCTATGCTGGACAGTTGCGCGACATCCTCGCACTTCGCGACGGCAGCCTGCACGAGCTCCGGCTGTTCTTCCTCTCCGGCATCGTCTCGTTTCCGAGCTTTCACGCCGCATCCGCCGTGCTCTACATGTGGGCGCTGTGGCCGGTGCGCGGCATCGGCGGCATCGCGGCCGCGCTCAACCTCTTGATGATCGCGGCGACGCCGGTGATTGGCGCGCATTACCTCATCGATGTCGCCGGCGGCGTCGCAGTCGCCGCGGCCTCGATCTGGGCGGTGAAATTCTATCTCGAATGGCTCGGCCGCGCGGCGCGTGTTCCTGCCGCGCCTGCTTCGTCACCGGCCTGGCAACCCAGCCTCGCAGAATAGCGGCACGACAAGCAGCGCGTCTCGCCGCAGCCAATCACATGCGACGTGCGTAGGGTGGGCAAAGGCGCGTAGCGCCGTGCCCGCCAACATTCTCGCAGTTCACTTATTTCCGATGTGGGCACGCTTCCGCCTTCGCTCTTCGAGCTACGGCGGACAAGTCGCTTTGCCCACCCTACGGGTTCCTTGATGCCGTGCGCCCAAAAGAAAAGAGCCCCGTCCAGGACGGGGCTCTCAAAATTCCAGGTTGGTTCGGCCTTACTTGAGGCTGCTCGAGATCGAGCCGAACTTGGTGTTCAGCGTGCTGCCGAGGTTGTTGACGACGGTGATGATCGCCAGCGCGATGCCGGCAGCGATCAGGCCGTATTCGATCGCAGTGGCGCCGGACTCATCCTTCACGAAACGCGCAACGAGGTTCTTCATAGAGTGCTCCCAAAAAAACACGAGGCTACAACTGGTCTGGTCTTTTCGGCTTCCCAGCGCCGCCTGACCATGGAACCGAGCGTAACGGCAAAGAATTGCGCCGCAGTTAACTCAACTGCGTAAACACGGAGCGGTTTGCATGTATTCGTCGATGGTAAACCGAAATCTAAAACAATCGGTTAAATTATCGGGACTTCACTCTGGCGCGGCCGTGATTTACCCGAAGTTATGACCGCCGTGGTCCAATGCCGCCGCTCGGCCAACCCGACAAGAACATCAGGACGACGAGGCGGCGATGTCCCTTTCCTTTGCCAACAGCATCGCGGTGCAGAACCGCGCGCGAGCCTTGGCGCCGCTGTGCGTCGGCGCGGGCACCTATCTCTTCTTCCTCTATGTCGGCGACACGCTGCTTCAGGACTCCGACTCGTTCTGGCAGATCAAGATCGGGCAATGGATCCTCGATCACCACGCCCTTCCCTACACGGACTTCTATTCGTTCACCCGGCCCGGCGAGCCCTGGATCTCGACCTCGTGGCTGTCGCAGGTGCTGTTCGCCATCTCCTATGCGCAATGGGACTGGGCCGGCCCGGTGATCCTCACCGCGCTTGCGGTCGCCTTGTCGGCGGCGATCCTCGTCGACCTGCTCGACGCGCATCTGGAGATTCCGCGCGCAGTGCTGTTCGCGATGCTCGCGGTCGTGCTGTCGCTGCATCACATCCTGGCGCGGCCGCATATGTTGGCGCTGCCCGTGATGATCGCCTGGGTCGGCATGCTGATGAATGCGGCCGATCGCAAGGTCGCGCCGTCATGGTGCTGGCTGCCGCTGATGTCGCTGTGGGCGAACCTGCATGGCGGCTTCGTGCTGGGCCTGGCGCTGATCGGCCCGATGTCGTTCGTGGCGACCTGGGACATGGAGTCCGGCAAGCAGGTCCGGCTACTGTTGCGCTGGTTCCTGTTCGGTGTCGCGGCGCTGGCCGCGTGCTGCGTCACGCCCTATGGCTGGCGCACATTGCTCGGTGCGACCAACATCCTCAATCTCGGCGAGCTGCTCTCGGTCATCTCCGAATGGTCGCCCGTGAATTTCGCATCCTTCAACGCGTTCGAAGGCGCGCTGTTCGGGCTGATCGCGATCGGGCTCTATCGTGGCCTGACGCTGTCGCTGCCGCGCATTCTGCTGATCCTGCTCCTGACCTGGATGGCGCTCACCCATGTCAGAAGCATCGAGGCCTTCGCGTTCCTGGTGCCGCTGGTGCTGGCCAAGCCGCTCGGCGAACGGTCACCGCTGCCGCAGCCCGACACGTTGGGCGGTGCAAGCTGGCCCGCTCGCTACGTGACCGCAACGGGCGCGCTGATGATCGTGGCAGCGGCCTGGACCTCGACCTCGATCTTCATGGCGCATCACCGCTTCACCTTCACGATGGATCAGACGCCGGTTGCCGCCGTCGACCTGCTCGAGAAGCGTGGGGCGCAGCGCATCTTCAACGCGTACAAGTTCGGCGGCTATCTGATCTCGCGCGACGTCCCGGTCTTCGTCGACGGCCGCGCCGAGCTCTATGGCGAGACCTTCGTGATGGACTTCTTCAAGGCCGTGGAGGTCAAGAAGCTCGACAACCTGACCCGGCTGCTGGACGAGTACAAGATCGACGCCACGCTCCTGGCCGCGGACTCGCCGGCCGCCCAGGTGCTGGATCACATCAAGGGCTGGAAACGGCTCTACGCCGACAAGATCGCGGTGATCCATGTGCGGGACGATCAGCAGACCGCGGCCGTGACGTCGTCGAAGTGAGAACGTAGCTCCAGGGCGCTCCTGGCCCTGGGCAGAACATCGCAAGAGTCGTCGCCATGTCGGCTGTCTGCGGCAGACCGGACGCCATATGATTGTAGCGGGTATTGGCGAGCCGGCCTCGGGTATTCGACCAGCTCGTCAATGGGCAGATTTATTCGCCTTACTTCGTAACGTCGAAGTGCCGCGTTTCGGGAAGCAGAGCCATTGCTGCGATGCTGACCAGACTCGTGGCCGCCGTGTAGTACGCAGGCACAAGCGGATCGTGCGTCACGGCCAGCAACCACGTGACGATAAATTGTGTCGTGCCTCCGAATAGGGTGGTTCCGATGGCATAAATCAATGAAAGCCCCGTGCTGCGAATGGCCATGGGCAGCAGTTCTGGAAGAGCGACCAGACCGGCGGAGGCGCTGAGAGCCGTGAGAGCCGCGAGAATCGCGGTTGTCACCAACAGCGTGTTCGCGCTGGGTGCGCCAGCGAGCCAGAGGAACATCGGCACGATCAAGAGCATCAGTGCAATGCGGGGCAGCACCATGATCTTCTTTCTTCCGTAGCGATCGCAGAGGACGCCGGCGGCAAGTGCGAAGATGAAAGTCGCCACGCCCCCCGACCAATACGCTGCTCACGGCGAGCGTGGCCGGCAGCTTGAGCGTCTGGACCGCATAAGTGGTCATGTAATTGCCAACCTGGGTCGACACTGCGCCCGCCAACGAGATGAGGATGCCGAGAGCGAGGTAGCCGCGCTGCCCCTTGAGCAGGGAGCCCACAATCTGCTTCGTACTGCGTTGATCGCCGTCCTGAAGTGTCTCAGGCAGGCTGCGACGAATGTAGATGGCGATCGGGATCAGCGCGAGACTGAACAGGAACGGAATGCGCCAGCCCCAGGCAGCAAGGTCCTGCGGGCTCAGGAGCACGGACACTGTCACCCCTAACAGGCCACCAAAAGCCACGGCGAGGCCCTGGCTTGCGATTTGCCAGCTTGCGTAATAGCCGCGGCGGTGCACCGGGGCCGCTTCGATGAGTAGTGCCGTCGATGGGCCAACTTCTCCGCCGATGGCGAGACCTTGCAGCAACCTGCAAAAGACCACGAAAATGGGTGCTGCGATGCCGATGCTCGCATAGCTGGGCGTTGCGGCCATTCCGAGCGTGCCGAGGGTGATCAGCACGACTGTGAGAATCATCGCTGGCCTGCGGCCGGCCTTGTCGGCGAAGGCGCCTATCAGAATGCCGCCGAGCGGGCGCGTGAAGAAGCCAACTCCAAAGGTCGCAACCGAGGCGAGCAGGCTACCGAACTCACCTTCGATGGGGAAAAAAGCGCGGCCGATGTAGACCGCGAAATAGGCGTAGATGACGAAGTCGTAGAACTCCAGCGCGTTACCTGCGACCGCCGCAACCACAGCAGTACGACTGATGGTCGGGGTCTGCGCCACTCCTGTATCCGATGATATTGGATTGCCGGTCGCGGGCTTCATCGGACTGAGGGTCGTCGCGCTCATCTATGCCTCCTTGTTCGCTGTCATGCGCGGCTAGATCGGCCGATGGCTGGTGTGGTGTCGTGACCGGTTGTTATCGGGTGGAGCGAAGGCCTTCGATGGCCTGCTTATAGGCCTCGCAGCCCTGTTGCCAGACAGCGAGCTTCCAATCATCGGCATCGGGGTAGAAGGCGTCTTTGAGGGCCTGCTTGATAGCCGCGTTTCCTGTCTGATCGACAGATCCCTGGCGGTACAGCCAATGTTCAGCGCGCAGTGCCGTCTTAACCTGGCCCGACGGACGGGTTCCGTACTCGAGGCAGATATGCGTTTGTAGCGCCTCCGGACACTCCTCGGCAAAGGCGGTCTGGACCGGGCCGTTCAGGGGAATGCTGGTCGAGGTCCCGGTTTCGACGGAGGTGAGATTGACCCACCAGCGGCGCGCACGTTCCAGGACAACCGGTTCCTCGGGGCAGGCAAGAATCCTTTCGCCGAACCCGTACGGGCCGAGGCCAGTGTGGATGTCAATGGAGGCGATATGGGTGCGTTGACCGCCGTACTGCTGAAGAATGCGCCTGAACGTCTTGTTGCTCCAGGTCGGCTCGTGGCCCCCGAAGAAGAGGCCATCCTTGAAGGCGTACTGACCCATTGACGTCGCTCGCTGCAGGCCGCGGTCGCCGAAGCGTTCGCGATAGTTGGCAAGTTTTGCCTCGTTGTCGGGGTGTGGCGGCCAGGTCTGCGGCAGGAGAAGATCGTGGATGTCGGCATAACCGGCATTCACGGGCAGAGGAGCCGAGAAGTCGATGAAGTTGCGATTGAGGTCGACGTTTTCCTGCGTCGCGCGGCGGGAATGAGAAAACCCGTAGGGGTTGACTGCATGCACATGCAGGACTGCGACTTTGCCTTCAGATCGGGTTTGTTGGGGCAAGCCGACGTCAAGAGCGCCGGTCTGGATGGCGGACCCGCAATAGCCTTCGACTCCATGGACCCCGCTTATCACCATCAGCAGTGACTCTGCGTCGTCGGGTCCATCAAGTACGACGTCGGTCGCCAGAGTTTCTCCATCAACACCCTGCAGAGGAAGGACGAACGAATTGACGGCAAGGCCGCGCTTCGCCGCCGCTTGCAGGAACTTCGTCCGCGCTTCCACGTAGGTCGCGCTGAATAGCTCGATGGCCTGGTTGTTCATAACTCTGAATCCCTCAAATTCGCGCGGTACGGGAGGCGCAAGCGCTCGGATTGGCGTTTGCGACAGGCCATGCCAAAATCGGCGAAGATCGCGCGAGACAGAGCGCAGTCGTCGATGCGCATTTCCGGATGCCACTGCACAGCTAGTGTGGCGTTCTCTGCGCCTTCGACGGAGAATGCCTCGATCAAGCCATCCGGTGCGGTGGCTTCGATCCGCAGGCCTTTGCCAAGGCGATCAACACACTGGTGATGCAACGAGTTAACCGACACGCGACCCGCCCCGGCTAGCTGCGCAAGCCGACCTCCGGGAACGACGTGGAGTTCATGGCTGTCGTCGTACCAGCGCTGGATCGGACGGCTGTGATCGCCTTCGCGATGATCGAGCCGACTTGGTTGCTCGTGTACAGCCGGGTGCAGGCTGCCACCGAAGGCCACGTTAAGTTCCTGGAAGCCGCGACAGATTCCGAGAACCGGCACGCCAGACGCAATCAGCTTTGGGATCAAGGCCAACACCGTGGCGTCCCGGTCGGCGTCGAGCCTTGTCGTCGCGGGCAAGGGAGAGGCCCCGTAGCGTTCGGCCGCAACGTTCGACGGGCTGCCGGTCAGCAGCACTCCATCTATTCCAGCGATCAGGCTTTCGGCGTCGATTGCGTCGACTGCGGCCGGCAGCAGAAGCGGCAGGGCCTGTGCCACCTCGCTTACGGCGCGCACATATCCGTGGAAGCCAACGTGTGCCGCGTGACCGTCGAGTTCGACACGGTCCGTCATGATCACGACAACGGGACGAGGCCGGGATAACGTGGTTGAATGGAAGACCATATGGCGCAACTTACGGCGGATAGATAGTTGCGCATATTGCAATTAAATTTGCACAATAATGCATAACGTGCAAGTCAAGGTATGATCCCGTGAACACCCGGCAACTTCGCCACTTCCTGGCAGTCATGGAGCTGGGCTCGCTCAGCGCAGCTGCTGAGTCCGTGCATCTCAGCCAACCCGCGCTGTCGCGCAGCTTGCGTGCGCTTGAAGATGAACTACGGGTACCGCTTTTCGATCGAACCGACCGGCGTCTCCGGCCGACACCATATGCGATTGCCTACGTTGAGCGGGCGCGGCGCATCGTATTCGACGCGCGAGAAGGAGCTCGTGAGCTCGAAGTGATGCGGGCAGGAGAACTCGGGCCACTCTCTTTCGGGATGGGGTCGTCGCTGGCCGCCTGGCTTCTTGGGCCGATGCTGCTGAAGTTGATGCATGACGCTCCCAAGCTCAAGCTGCGGGCGCTTGTCAGGACATCGGACCTGCTGATCGAGGAACTTGTCGAAGAGCGCCTGGACTTCTTTGTGGGCGACATTCGTGTCGCCGAACAAATCCCGGAGATTGCTGTCGAGCCGGTCTATCGCTGCACCTTCGGCTGGTTTGCTGCACGAAACCATCCTCTGGCGGGGAAGCGGCGGATTGGCACGGCCGACCTTAAGCGATTTCCGCTGGCGGCAGGCGGCTATCTTGACGAGTCGCTGATGCGGCGTTTCTCGCAGCTGTATGCGCTGCGGATGCCCATGCTCGATCATTTTTCGGTCGTAACAGACGATGTCATGACTTTGCGAAAGCTGATTGCCAGCAGTGACGCCGTTGTGCCAGGAACGGACCTTGCGGTGGTTGACGCCATGCGCGCCCGCGAGGTGACGGCACTCGATGTGCATCCGCCGCTCGAACTGGACATGACCCTTGGCATTGTGCGGCGCCGAGGGCGCACGTTGGCACCAGCAGCTGATCGCGCATTCCAAATCGTTCGAGCGCACTTTGCCGAGGCGACCAAGGAGATAGCGTTTCTAAGGGGGTATCGTAAGCGCCGCGTTCAATTTGGTTGACCGTCGAACTTCGACGCGATCTGAATTGGCCGCCCGCTCGCGCAATTCGTCTGTTTCCCGCGTAAAATCCCCGCCCGCGCACGATAGATTGCGCGCATGCCTTGATGCGACTTTCGGCTTTGGGGCCCTGAGCCGACGTGCAGCGAAAGCCCTTGGCATGTCCGCTATCAAAGACAGAGCGGACCAAGTCCTTGGCAGCCCCCGACTTCCGCTTCTGGACCCAACTGAGACATTGGCGCGGGGCGTCTGTCCCGCGTTTTGCGTTTAGGACCACGGCGGCTCTTCGCTCGCCCCGGCTGCCCCGTGGTGGATCGTGACACCCGCCGACCGCAAGCCGGTCAGCAGTACAGTTCTTACAGAGGCAGGGTCGAATCCAATATCCTTGGCGTTTGGCGGATGTGCCTCGCTACCCTTCAATCGGAGCGCCAAGTGCAATTGCTCGCAAAGGTGCCGAACGACGAGATCGACCTGATCGTCAGTCATCTGCTTTTCCCGCTACCATTTTGCTACCCAACTAGGTAGCACACATGAAAATAGGTTGGTACGCGATTGGACCGCCCCAAGGATCAACCCCACGCGATTGCCCATAGGCGCGCTTTAAATCGTCCGCCTATTGGGACAGACCGGAAGTGACTAGCGGGCGACTAGAACGACGCTTCGACCCGAAGGCGACAACCAGCCCGGTCTCACATCATAGGTAAGATCAATCCTGATCAAGCGGGCAAGCTCGCTGAGCAGCAATTCTGGTGGCAACACAGGAGAACCCATATGGCAACATTCGTCCTTCTCCCCGGGGCAGGCGGCATGGCTTGGTATTGGCACCGCGTAGTCCCGCTTGTTCGCGCGGCGGGGCACGAAGCCATCGCCGTCGATCTGCCTGGCGACGACAGGAACTCCGGTCTTGCGGCGTATGCGGACATCGTCATCGGCGCGATCGCGCAACGAACAGACGTGATACTCGTCGCCCAGTCGCTAGGGGGCTTCACGGCGCCCCTCGTCTGCGTGCGTGCTCCCGTGCGGACAGTCGTATTCGTTAACGCGATGATCCCCGAGCCCGGGGAGACCGCTGGTGCATGGTGGGGCGCCACAGGAGCGGTCGAAGCGCGCGAAGAAGCCGCGACGCGCGGCGGATATGCGACGGAATTAGATGTGGGAACCTACTTTCTGCATGACGTGCCGCAGGACGTGCTGCGCACCGGCCCGGAACAAGCACGCGAGGAAGCTCCCACCGTTTTCGGCGAGCCCTGTCGCTTCGAGCACTGGCCCAACATCCCCGTTCATGTTCTTGCGGCAAGAGACGACCGTTTTTTCCCGGTCGAATTTCAACGGCGCGTCGCGCGTGCAAGGCTCGGCAAGGAGGTAGAGGAAATTCCCGGTGGCCATCTCGTCGCGTTGTCGAATCCGGAAGCGTTGACCGAGCGCCTTCTTGCATATGGAGGGGCCTGACAGGCTCCGTTGCTGTCGCCTCTTGCGGATATCGCACCGTCACGGCGTCGGCTGTCTGGGTTAGACCGGACATCAGCCCGCTCTGCCCAGACCGCCGCTTTTGACCCGAAGCGGGCCACCGCCGCAAATCTACAATTCGGTTAGTGACCCAACTCGGCCTTCGTCGTCATCCCAACACCATGGATGCGAAGGGATCATTGGCTGGGCGTTCGGGTTGCGCCGCCGGCGTTCGCAGTGTCGGCGTCCAATGAATTCCATGATTTCGCGTGTTCGACTGAATTGTATGTTTGGCAACGGCCGCCGAGGCTGGGGCAATTGCAGTGCTGGTGATCGCGAAAATTGCGAAGGCGAGAAATGCGGGTCGAGATTTGTCAATCATTTCGTTCTCCCTATGAATTGGCAAGAAGCAAATCGGATACTCACTACAATACCCCCCAACGCACTGCATGCTGATCCCGAATCGTTTCAGCCCGTCTTCGCCGAAATAGGAAATCGCTTCGTGCTTATTTCGTCAGAGCCGCAGTCGCCGTTCACCGGTCCGTGAACGTGGGAGCCCAACTGGGGCGGTCCAGCACGTGTCCCGTCGGTCCGTGCCGGACCTAACCAGTCGGATGGAATTGTGTCCGATGCGACCGGCTAAAGGTCGCTGGTGATCCAACTCCGATAAGATTTTGGATAGCGGGCCTCTCGCTTCGAGACCATCGTGCGAAAGGATTTGAGAGCCAACTTACCTTCGCGATCTCGGAGAAGGCCGACGCAGCTGAGACGAATCAGCGGATGGTCGTGCGTCGGCGCTGCTTCAACGCGCGCCAACGATCAGGCTCCTTTGGTGCGGTGCATGAGTCCGAAAGTGGCCAGCGAAAGCCCTTGCATGTCCACTATCAAAGACAGAGCGGACCGAGCATCTGGCAACCCAGACTTCCGCTTCTTTACCCCACAGCGGACCACGAACACAGATTGTTCGACTTCGATCTGCCATGCTCATAGGGGCCCTCAGATTTCGCACGCGGCTGAATTCAAAGCCTTTTGCAAGCCGCCAAACGCCTTGAGCCGACAGGGCTCGGTATCGCTGGCGGCCTTTGAACGCTGGAAACTGGCAGTTCGCTTGATAACGGGCGCCGTCGGCTTCGACTTGGGAATCGGCTTGGCAATCGACTTGGCAATCGACTTGGCAATCGACTTGGGACGTGCAGCGGTAGTGACCTTCTTCGGATTGTCCCCATGACGGACGATCGGCGTCGGAGGCTCTGAAGAACCGATACTGATGTCTTCCGGCGGAACAATGCGCGGCGGAGCAATGCGTTCGTCGACCAAGGAAGCCTGTGCCGGCCTCTCGCTACTCACGGCGGCAACCTCAAGGCGATCGGCCTTCGCCAACGCGCCATGTGAATCGGAAATGTCTGCGTTTGGCTCGGCAAGGGGCTGGACGATCGCGACTGCGCGGCGCGGTGGAGCTCTGAGCTCCATTGCTGACAGCACTCCTACACCCAACACGATAAGCAGGCCCAACAACGCGATTCTCAGCATGATGCGCCTCTAACCTTGAGTTAGTGCCGCTGAAAATTCTCCGCTCCAATGAGGCAACTTGTCGGCGGCTGCCGAGCCACGCACGGATCATTTGCCGACAGGGTTAACGTCGGCGGTACTCCCAACACGTACCGAGACCGCCGCTGCCCATGTCGGTTTCCGGGAATAGACCGGAGCTGGTTCAGGTCGTGGCAGAAGGTCTGTGAGTGACCCATCTCGGACGTTGCGTCGGCAGAAAATACGCGAAGATTTCGACACAATCTTGTGGTGAGCCTTCGACTAGCTACATCTAGTAGTTAGGAGGCATCTTTGGGGCTCAAGACATGTTTTGCTTATTCCCTGATACTTTGTTGTTTGGCATATCCCGCGCGGGGCGCTGGCATCCAGTTGCTCGAAACTCCAACGCTCACGGGCTCCATTTGGTATCCATGCGCAGCTAAGCCGCAGAGTGTGCCGCTTGGCAGCCTCGCGGTGCCCTTTACCAATTCCCTTGAAGGCGTGAAGGATTGTCCTGTCGCTGGCGCGAAGCTGCCTCTGGTGGTCTTCTCCCACGGTCGCGGCGGCTGGTTCGGTCTCCATCATGACACAGCAGAGGCGTTGGCCGACGCCGGCTTTGTCGTTGCAGCCATTAATCATCCGGGTGACAACGGCAACGACACCTCGCAGAGCGAAACCCTGTCGGGTTGGGCCTCGCGGCCGGCCGATATGGTTCACCTAATCGATTTTATGCTGAAGGATTGGAAGGACCGAGACGCGATCGACCCGTCAAAAATTGGGCTCTTCGGCTTTTCGAAGGGTGGGTACACTGGGCTGGTGCTCGCAGGTGCCACTCTCGATTTCCAGAGGACTGCATCTTCCTGCAAAGATAACTCCCGCTTTTGCGAGCAGGTACGGAGCGGCGATGTCCCAACGAACCTGCCGCGAGACACTCGGATCAAGGCTGCTGTAATTGCCGATCCTGCACCGACTGTGGCATTCACAAAGAGTACGTTGTCACCCATCGACATCCCATTGCAGGTCTGGCGATCTGAATCAGGCGCCAAAGATCGGGGCGTTGATCCGGAGGGCGTTGCGCGTGTCCTGGAGGCTTTGCCGGGCCAACCCGAGGTTCATATCGTGCCAGCTGGTCACTTCGCGTTCCTGCCGCCGTGCTCGCCGGAGCTTGCCACCAACCTGCCACGCTTCTGCGCCGATCCGGTGGGCTTCGATAGGGCAGCCTTTCACCGCGACTTCGACGCAAGCGTCCTACGATTCTTTCGTGAGCACCTGTGAGCGATGGGAGTATCCACCAAGGCCGCCTAGTCGGCATCCTCGAAAGGACTGCTTCTGGCCCTGAGCTGAACAACGCAACAGCCGCTGCCATGTCGGCTGGTCGCGGGAAACCGGACGCCACAGGATCGTTGGGCTGACTGCCGCTTTTGGACCCGAAGCAGTCGAACCAGCATATCGGCTTTTGGACGAGACCCTCCGGCAATGCAGCCGCATTGTTCGACGACGAATCGCAGGCACCTCTGCCCGGCCTTGTCAGAGCCAAATCGAAGTCCATCGGCGACCGGTGGCGGCTGCCTCCGCCTTCGGCTGCATCGCTCCGGTCAAGAGAGGCTTAGTTCGCGCGCGGTGGCGGAAAGAAGAATTTGGCCAGGCGAACTTCGACCCCGATGTTCTCCCGCAGCCCACCCGTCGCCTGGAAATCGTGAAACACATCACCAGCTATGGTGAAATCCTGAGCGAGCGGGACTTGAAATTGGAAATGGCCCCTCAAGAAATCATCTCGACCAAGCGACATATTGGGCTGAGGTATCGAGATCGGCAGTCCGGCGGCGACGAATCTGCCGTTTGTACCAATTTGCTCGCCTCCCCAAGACTTCTCTATGCCGACGGCGGCAAACAGGAACGTGCTCGGATTATAGCGCAGGAATGCCTTGACGTCATACGACGGCTGCTGCGTCAAACTATCGTATCGCAGGACTCCGGGGAACGGGGCCCCAGGCGGATTGACCACCTCGAGAGGACTTCTGCCGTTGCTGTGGAACGATGCATTGGCGATCAGATCGAAAAACCACCCGTTAAGGCTTGGCGAAAGCTTTCCAAGTCCCTCGGTGTAACCAAACTGAGGGGTGTCGGTGAGCTGCCCCGGTGTCGAGACATTCACCGCGGCTGTGTTGTCGAAGCTGCGCCCGAGCGGCAGCCAGAGAAAATTCGTGATTCCGAACCAGCGCTGGACCTTTGCGTCGGAGATGAAGAAATAGGTCATGTGAAACACGGGGTCGACGAGCCCTCCGGCAACACGGTTGTTCGTGCCCGGGATATTCACATCCGTCAGTGTCGCAAATGGCAGGTCTGCTTCGATCACGAAGGGATGATCCGCGATCTCGGAAAAATAGGTCACGCGCGTAAACTCTATCCAGGTGTTGGCGTGCGAGCCTGGTAGGGCATGTCCGGTGGGATCGACAAACGCATCGGCATGCGCAAAGCTTGCGTATTGGAACGCAATGAAGGTTCCGATCGGAAGCGAGCCGCCCTGGTAGTCTCCTGCGTATGTTCTTGGGTTGTTGTCGGAGGCCGCGATTGCGCGTGTATTGCCTCCGATGATGCTGCCGAGCAGCGCGGCGATTCCAATTGAAAGGACACTCCACCAGGATTTCGCCGACATTCCTCTCTCCTGCTGTTCGTTCGGCCAAGGCCGATTTGGTTTGGATCCCCTTGCGTAGATTGCAATTAGAGATGGTACTCCTGACGGAGACGAATGCTGTAATCGCCTTGCAACAGTGCGCATAAAAGCTGAAGAGGCAGAAGCACTGCCATAACCGTCGTATCTTGATTTCACTTGGTATCAAAACGGCAACGCAGTTGGCGTCACGATGCCCCCGACGTTGCTCGAGCTCGGGCTGTCCAGGTTCAACCTTCCCCAATGGGGAGAGACGATCCGAGTGCTGGACTCGCACCAGCTTCGATCAAGAACAGATCCCTTGTCAGTCATCAATTCCCCGTCTGCAGCTCGCCAAAGCGCTCCCAGCTCTTGCCGTTGAAGCGCATGAACTGCATCTGGTCGACCGGGACATGGTCGGTTGTGCCAGTGTTGACCTTGATGCCGGGCAGCAGCATCGGCAATTCGAGATCGTGGATCGCGAACGCCTGCATCAAAATGTTCTCGGTCGACAGATCGTCGCCGCAGGCTTTCAGCACCGCCTCCAGCGCCATCGCGCTGTTGTAGGAATTGACGTAGTTGGTGTCGTGCAGGTCGGCCTCCGGCACATATTTCGTCATGAACTCGCGCCAGCCTTTGACGCCCGGGTCGTCCTTCCAGGCGGGATCGTCCGGGTCCTTCACGTAGGCGGTGGAGAGAATGCCGGTGCCCGCTTCCAGTCCCGCAGGTTCCATCACGGTCGAGACCCACACCGCGACATTGGAGAGGAACGTCATCGGCCGCCAGCCGATCTCGAAGGATTTGCGGATCGCCTGCGCCGCGAATTTCGGCGTCGCCGCGATCACGAACACATCGGCGCCTGAGGCCTTCAGCTTCACGATCTGGGAATCGATGGTCGGATCCTGGATCTCGTAGGTCGCGCTGGTGACGACGGAATCGTATTTGTCGCCGAGCACGTCCTTGAGGCCCGCGAGATAATCGCGGCCGTAATCGTCGTTCTGCGAGATGACAGCGAACTTCGCATTCGGATTTTTCGCCAGCGCATAGCGCGCATAGAGCCGCGCCTCGTAGCGGAACGGCGCCTGCACGCCCATCGTCGCCTGCGGATATTGCGCGATGTCGGCGAATTTCGAGGCGCCGGAGCCGATGAAGAGCTGCGGCACGTTCCTGGCCTGGAGATATTTGGCGATCGCCGTGTTGTGGGCGGTGCCGATCGAGGAGAAGATCAGCGCGACCTCGTCGCTCTCCACCAGCCTGCGCGTCTGCTCGACCGATTTCGGCGGTGCGTAGCTGTCGTCGAGCGAGATCAGATTGACCTTGCGGCCATTGATGCCGCCCTTCTCGTTCAGCATCTTGAAGTAACCGACCTCGCCCTTGCCGAGCGCGCCGAAGGCCGAGACCGGCCCGCTATAGGGCATGGTCTGGCCGATTTTGATTTCGGTTGCGGTGACGCCGCGCATCTCGGCGGCGAGCGAGGCGGCAGGCAGCAGCAGGATTGAAACGGCGCCAAGCGCACCCAATGCCAAACGCATCGGCTTCCCCTCCCCTTTGTCATTTTGCACGCGCTTCTCGAGGGCGCGGCCGGGTGAGAGGATGCCACGACGTCGCGGTGGACTCCAATCATTCCGGCGTCCAGGATCGTAGGGTCGACCCAAAGGCCGCGCAAACCGCTGCAGCATGGGCCCGGCTCTGCAGCCGCACCGCCTGCTGGACGATGCTTCGCATCGCCAGGGGGACGCTGCGCTGCGTCCGGGGCACGAGACCGGAGTTTCGAGCGCAAATGCAGCAACATCGTCGTTGCGAGCGCAGCGAAGCAATCCAGAGTCTTTCCGCGGATACATTTCTGGATTGCTTCGCTGCGCTCGCAATGACGGGGCATAGTGACGAAACACGCGTTCCTCTCGTGTCCCGGACGCGCTGCAATGCTCTTGGCGTTGCGGCGCAGAGCCGGGACCCAGAAGGCAACACGGTACGACGCGGAGAAATAGGCCCCGGCTCTGCAGTGCACCGCCGAAGGGGCGCTGCGCTGCGTCCGGGGCACGAGACCGGAGTTTCGAGCGCAGCTACATCAACATTGCCATAGCGAGACGCCGAAATGCCGGTTCGCAAATGCGCCGTTGGACAACAAAAAACGCGGCGTTGCCGCCGCGTTTTTCAATTCGATCTGCCGCTCGTGACTACGCCTGCGGCTGCGGCTCCAGGCCGGGATCCGGATCGGGGCGCGGACGCGACTTGCCGGCCGGGGGCACGGCGGAGGCGCGCGGCGTGGCCGGCTCCAGCACGGACTCACGGTTCGGCTTCTTGCCCTTGAGGAGATCGACGATCTCGTCGCCGGACAGCGTTTCGAACTCGAGCAGGCCCTTGGCCAGCGCCTCGAGGTCGGCATGCTTCTCGGTGAGGATGCGGGTCGCTTCCTTGTAGCCTTCCTCGACCAGGCGCCTGATCTCGGAGTCGATCTTCTGGACGGTTGCCTCGGAGGCGTTCTGCGTCCGCGAGACCGACATGCCCAGGAAGACCTCGTCCTGGTTCTCGCCGTAGGAGACGGTGCCGAGCTCTTCCGACAGGCCCCAGCGCGTCACCATCATGCGCGCAAGCCGCGTGGCCTGCTCGATGTCGGAGGCGGCGCCCGAAGTCACCTTCTCACGGCCGAAGATCAGCTCTTCGGCGACGCGGCCGCCCATCATGATGGCGAGGCGCGAGGTCATCTGCTCCAGCGACATCGACAGCTTGTCGCGCTCGGGCAGCTGCATGACCATGCCGAGGGCACGGCCGCGCGGGATGATGGTTGCCTTGTGGATCGGATCGGTCGCGGGCACGTTGAGGCCGACGATGGCGTGGCCGCCCTCGTGATAGGCCGTCAGCAGCTTCTCTTCCTCGGTCATGACGAGCGACTTGCGCTCGGCGCCCATCATCACCTTGTCCTTGGCCTCTTCGAACTCGGCCTGCGTTACCATGCGCTTGTTGCGGCGCGCGGCGGTCAGCGCGGCTTCGTTGACGAGGTTCATCAGGTCGGCGCCGGAGAAGCCCGGTGTGCCGCGCGCGATGGTCTTGAGGTTGATATCCGGCGCCAGCGGCACCTTGCGGACGTGAACCTTGAGGATCTGCTCGCGGCCGACGACATCGGGATTGGGCACCACGACCTGGCGGTCGAAGCGGCCGGGACGCAGCAGCGCGGGATCCAGCACGTCGGGACGGTTGGTCGCGGCGATCAGGATCACGCCTTCGTTGGCCTCGAAGCCGTCCATCTCGACCAGCAGCTGGTTCAGCGTCTGCTCGCGCTCGTCGTTGCCGCCGCCGAGACCGGCGCCACGGTGACGGCCGACCGCGTCGATTTCGTCGATGAAGATGATGCAGGGCGCATTCTTCTTGGCCTGCTCGAACATGTCGCGGACGCGGCTGGCGCCGACGCCGACGAACATCTCGACGAAGTCGGAACCGGAAATCGTGAAGAACGGCACGTTGGCTTCGCCCGCGACCGCGCGCGCGATCAGGGTCTTACCGGTGCCGGGAGGGCCGACCAGCAGCACGCCGCGCGGAATACGGCCACCGAGGCGCTGGAACTTGCCGGGGTCGCGCAGGAATTCGACGATCTCCTGGAGGTCCTGCTTGGCCTCGTCGACGCCGGCGACGTCCTCGAAGGTGACGCGGCCATGCGCTTCCGTGAGCATCTTGGCCCGCGACTTGCCGAAGCCCATCGCCTTGCCGGCGCCGCCCTGCATCTGCCGCGACAGGAAGATCCACACGCCGATCAGCGCAATGAACGGGAGCCAGGAGACCAGCAGCGAGACGAACCACGGCACGTTGTCGCCCGGCGGCTTCGCAGTGATCTGGACCTTGCTGTCGTACAGGCGCTTCACCAGCGTCGGGTCGTTCGGCGCATAGGTCTGGAAGCTCGAGCCGTTGGTGAAGGTGCCGTGGATGTCCGGGCCCTGGATCACGACGTCGCGCACATTGCCGCGGTCAACCTCGCTCAGGAGCTGGGAAAACGCGATGTCCTGCGAGGAGGCGCGCTGACCCGGATTCTGGAAGAGCGTGAACAACGCCAACAGCAGCAAAACAATGATGACCCAGAGGGCGAAATTGCGCAGATTGGCGTTCATCGATCTTCCTTCGTGGTCGCGCGGATCGCGGCCCTGATCCTTCAGGAGCTACTTGGGCAATACGAGGAAATCCCCAAGGAATCCTCTCGGTTGGATGCATACAATTTAGGTGCCGCCCCGCTCGCTGCCAAGGGAACGAGATGGGACTATTTAGCCCATCTTAGGCCGATTCCCGCTGAAATAATGGCGGCCGATTCGGGGTTTTTCCTGCCTGGTTAAGGTGCCCTGACGGCGTGCTGCGGAAACGGCCGGTGTCATGATCCGCCCTGTCCGCTCCTATCCGCCTTTGGACCGCCGGGCCGGCGCCGGCGCGATGTGGATACGCCCCCGGGCAAGGCTGATCAAGGCTCCCGCAAGCGTCTGCTTCAGGACCGGCCGGCCATTTGCGGCTGCGCGGGGACCTGTGGCAATCGCCTGATCGAGCGCCGCCATCAGTGTTTCGACCTTGCCGAGTTCCGCCGGCCCCTCATGCCCCACGGCGTCGATGGCCCGCAGCAGCAGCCGCAGCCGGACTTCCTCCGGCAAGGCCGCAAACGCGGACGCTTCGAAACTGCGAACGCCTGGCTGCGGCGCAACGCCGCGATCCCGCAAAAGGAGGAAGCGCTCGGCGCCGTCGGCCAGTACCTCAACCGCCGCATTGGCGCGCGCCAGCCTTGCCGCGAGCCGCGCCAGGTTGCGGGC
>NZ_LGHM01000363.1 GCF_001908185.1 Bradyrhizobium sp. AS23.2 | reverse complement strand
CTTCGCATCCACCGTCGCCGACCGCTACTACGTGGTCGAACACGGCAAGATCATTGACGGATTTTCCAATGCGGAGCTTGCCGCCAACATGGACAAGCTCCATGCCTATCTCGGCGTCTGAGGCAGGGTCCCGAAAAGGTCACGGTCAATGCGCTTGAAGATCAAGTTGGTTGGACTGGACGCGAAAGAGTAACTCTATGCAGGCTCTCTATGCACAGCTACTGGTGGGACTGATTAACGGCTCGTTCTACGCGCTGCTCAGTCTCGGGCTCGCCGTGATCTTCGGCATGCTCAACATCATCAATTTTGCCCATGGCGCGCTCTACATGATGGGCGCCTTCGTCGCCTATTTCCTGCTGAGCCTCGGCGGGATCAATTACTGGTGGGCGCTGCTGCTTGCACCGATCATCGTCGGCATCTTCGGCATGATCCTGGAGCGGACGATGCTGCAATGGCTGACCGGGCTCGATCACCTCTACGGCCTGCTCCTGACCTTCGGCATCGCGCTGATCGTGCAGGGCGTGTTCCAGAACTACTTCGGCTCCTCCGGCCTGCCTTACGCCATCCCGGACCAGCTCAAGGGCGGCATGAATCTCGGCTTCATGTTCCTGCCGGTCTATCGCGGCTGGGTCGTCATCTTCTCGCTGGTCGTGTGTCTGGCGACC
>NZ_LGHM01000038.1 GCF_001908185.1 Bradyrhizobium sp. AS23.2 | reverse complement strand
CATGAGGCGCCGCGCGTCTCGGCCAGGCCTGCGGCCCGGCCCGCGATGCCGCATATGGCCCAGCCGAACGTCAGCCGCAGTTCGCCGATGAATGCCCACGCCCAGATGCCGGCGCCGCGCGCGGCGGCGCCTGCAACGCCGCATCCCGGTGGCGGCGGTGCTCCGCACATCAGTGGCGGCGGCGCGCCGGCCGGCGGCCCCGGTCGCGGTCACGAAAAGCACTAGCGCTGCTACGAAAGCCCGGCCTCGCGCCGGGCTTTCTGTTTGGCCCGGGTTCCTTGCGCTTACAATTTAAGGCAGTTCTGCCCGGGCAGATTTCATCGATCGTAATATCTCCACTCAAAGCTGTGGGCATCCACTCGGGGCAGCGGGGCACGGGAGGATGACGATGAGACAGAGCCGGGTGGAGACGCGCCGCCAAAATGTTGCGAAAAGGTCGATGGCCAAACAGGCCAAGCAGCTGGCCGGCCTGATTGCCGGACTGCGCGAATCGCTCGAAGGCATCCACAGGGAACGGGCGAACACAAAACCCTCCGGCGCCGAGATGGGCCTGCTTGACGAACGTCGCAACAATCTGCTGCTCACCATCGCTGCCCTGGACGATCGCCTGTCGGCAGTGCAGGGGCTCATCGATCTCGGCCGTCCGCACCCCATCCGCGTCCACTAGCGGATATTGAGCGCTATCGGTTCCGTCGCGGCGGCGACGGCGCTCCGCTTGGACGGCGGATTTGCATGACATGGGGGTTGGCGTAGCACTGGGCGGACTGCCCAGAGGCCGCCGCTGCGCACTGCGCGAGTGACGTGAAACTGCAATCGATGCTGCTGCCGTCGAGGGTGTAGACCTCGATGCAGGCGGGATAGCGCGGATCGTAGGTCTGCGCTCCTGCTGGCGCGGCGCCGAGCAGGCTGGCTCCCAGCAAGCCCGCGACAAGCAGAATCGCATCGATGTTGCCTGGCATATCGACCTCCGTCGCCCGGCTGGAATCAAAGCACCATGCTGCCGTGGAGGGCACCAAATTGCCACGCTCCCGGCGAATTGCCGCCAAAGCCCGCTGTCACGAGGGGAACGGGGTGCGGGGCAACGCCAGGGGATACGCATTGGCCTATAAAATGGTCGCAGAACGCGATAATGAGAAGTGCAGTTTCGCCCGCGAGAGCCGGTTGCTCATCGTGGCGAAGGCAAGGGTGTGGGCGAGCGAGGGGTGGAGCGTCGTCATCACTGACCAGGACGGCAAGACCTATACTCCGCTCGAATTTGATCAGTTGCTGGCGGCGTGACCGCGCGTGACGGGGCTCGGGGACGACATTTGATTTCGCTGTTTCGACTGGGGCGCGATGTGATCGCGCCCCTCACGACTCTCGCAGCCGCCGCCGCACTGACGGCGACGGTCGCGTCCGCGCAGAATCTCGACGCCGGCAAACCGCCTGCAAAGCTGTTTGCGGACGGTTGCGCGACCTGCCATCGCAGCCCGCGGGGATTGGCGAAAGGGCGCTTCAGCCTGACGCTCGGCTGGTTCCTCAGAGATCACTACGCGACCAGCTCCGACTCTGCCAAAGCGCTCGCTGCGTATCTGGAGTCGGTCGATGGACCGCCTCCGCGCGCTGCCGCGAAGCCCGGGGCAAAGCCGTCCAGATCCGCGCCGCGCCCGCGCAAGCCGGTGCAGAGCCACTAGCAGCTATTGCGATCCCGGCTAGACGCGTCGATAGGTCTGAGCCATCAGTCGCGTGTGCACGTCCCGCAGATCCGCCCTCATGCGTGTCTGTCCCGTCGTGACGTAGGACAGCCAGGCGCCGTCGGCGGCGAGGCGCACGACATGCAGATCGGGCGCGGCGTCAGTCGCATGGTGGCGCTTCAGCCGCGCCTTCATCCAGTCGTTCCAGAGCCGGCGCAGTGATGGATCGGTGACCACGACCATGCTCAGCGCCGCCCAGGGGGTGGCGAAGCCGAAGGCCTTGCCCGTAAACACCGCGTTCACATAGGCTCGCGTGAAGCTGCCGCGCGGCTTGGGATCAGCCTCAACGGCGGCGTCGATCTCGGCATCCACGCGGGCGAGCAGATCGGCAAACAAGCCCTCGATCAGCGCCTGCTTGCTCGAGAAATGATGAAACAGCCCGCCCTTGGTGACGCCAGCCGCCGTCGCCACCGCCTGTACCGTAACGCCGGAGACGCCATGGTCCATCGCGATGGCCGCGGCGCAGTCGAGCAGGGCGCGTCGGACCTGCTCCGGTTGCTTGGCGCGGGTGTAGGCGCTGGCCGGCATCAGTGCACCGTCGTCTCCGAGAACAGGTTGATGATCACGACCCCGGACACGATCAACGCAATGCCGACGAAGGCCGCGGCGTCCAGCATCTGGCGGAACAGTACGAAGGAGACCGTGGCGGTCAGGATAATGCCGACGCCGCCCCAGATCGCATAGGCGATGCTCAGGGGAATGACCCGGATCGCGACCGACAGCGCATAGAACGAGGCGACGTAGAACAGCACCATGGCCAGCGTCGGCCAGGGCCGCGTGAACTGCGCGGACTGCTGGAGGAAGGCGGACCCGGTGACCTCGAAGACGATGGCGAGGGCAAGCGCTGCGTAGGCATTGAAGGCGGAGGTCATGACGGGCTCGGGCATGGGCGCGCGAAAGATACCGCGCGGTAGGTATGTTCAATAGGTGGATCGTGGCTTTTCGGTGGGCTTTGACCTGCTCCCGAGGCATCCCACTCAGGCGTGACGAACCGGCGACAGAGGCTCGCGCGGCGAGGCTGGGTTGCGAACCATGCAGTGGATTCCCGTTCGGATTTCGCCGGATCATGGGTTAGCCTCGGTTTGCCTCCATCCAGCAATCGAGCGCCGCGCATGCATATTCTCCGTCCCCAGTTCCGAATCGAGGAGCCGCGCGCGCTGGAATTTGCCAGGCAACGCGGCTTCGGCATGATCGTGGCGGCGGATGAGCGCGGCCCGCACGCCTCGCACGTGCCGTTCGTGCTGGATCAGCGCGACGGACGCGCCATCGTGCAAATCCATTTTACGGCCAAGAATCCGCTCGTCCCGCTAGCGGACGGAAACAGGCGATTCCTGCTGATCGTGGCCGGTGACGATGCCTACATCTCCAACGACTGGTATGCCTCGCCGGACAACGTCTCGACCTGGCTCTACGAGGCCGTTCACCTGTCGGGCGTGGCACATCTGCGCGGACTGGACGAGAACCGCGGGCACGGCGACGCGCTGCTTGCGGTGGCCGAATCCCGGCTGCCGAAACGGCCCTGGGACCTCGCGCAGATGGAGCCGGAAAAGCGCGAAAGCATGTTAGCTGCGATCCGCGTCATCGATCTCGTGGTGGACACGGTCGATGGGCAGGCCAAGCTCAATCAGCACAAGAGCGACGCGGATCATATCGCGGTGGCGGACCGGCTGGCACAGTCGGAGGAGACGGGACACCGGCGGCTGGCGCAGAAGATGCAGACGCTGCGGCCGGGGCTCGCGTATCGGACGTCGTAGGCCTGTAGCCCGGATGGAGCGCAAGCGGAATCCGGGAGCGGTGCCGCGACCTCAGAGCCCCGGATCACGCTTCGCTCCATCCTGGCTACGCTTGCCTTGCAACACGTTTGCCCCTACGGACCTGTCCATGCTCGTCATCTCCATTCAAAGCCAGGTGGTCCATGGCCATGTCGGCAACAGCGCGGCCGCCTATGCCATGCAGGCGGAGGGCGTGAACGTCGCGGCGGTGCCGACGACGCTCCTGTCGAACCATCCGCGCTATCCGAGCCTGCGCGGCCGGGTGCTGGAGACCGAACTCGTCGCCGATCTCCTGAGGGGCGTCGAGGAGCGAGACCTCGTCGACGAGGCCGCGGTGCTCGTCACCGGCTATCTCGGCTCACCCGGCAATGCCGCTGCCGTCGCCGATTTCGTCGAGCGGGCCTTGATGCGCAATTCGAAGCTCGTCTATCTCTGCGATCCCGTGATCGGCGACGACGGCCGCGTCTATGTCGCCGACGGCATTCTGGACGTGCTGCGGCAACGGCTGCTGCCGGCGGCAAACCTGACCACGCCGAACCAGTTCGAGCTCGAGCTGCTCGCGAGCACCACGATCGCGGATGCGCAGGGCTTGCGCGCGGCGTGCGCGACACTGGCGGGGAAGGGACGCATCGACGTCGTTGCCACCGGCTGCACGCTCGCGGACACGCCTGACGGGCAGGTGGAGACGATCCTGTGTGCGGACGGTCAGTTGTCGCGCTTTGCGACGCCGCGGCTGCCGATCCGCCCCTATGGCACCGGCGATCTCCTGACCGGCCTGATCGCGGCACACCTCGCCAAGGGCAAGGCAACCGAGGCGGCGGTGCGGCTTGCGGTCGAGACCATCTTTGCGGTGCTGATACGCACGCAAGAGGCAGGCACATCCGAGATGCGCCTCGTGCCGCTGCCGACGCCGGGGCGAAAGGCGTAACGGCTCAGGTCGCCCGCTTTGCGGCGGTTTGCGCCGACTTCTGTGGCCTTGCCCGGACTTTCTGCTCGCGCGCGGCCTGTGCCTTTGGCGGCTTTGCGTGGGCCGCAGTCCGCACCTTTCTGGACTTCACGTTGGCCGCTTCCTTGTGGTCCGCCGTACCACGGCGCGAGATGTATTCCTGACCGTCGACCGGGCCGACATGCGGCGGATCGCGGTCGAGATAGGGCCGGCCGATGCCGAGCGCCTTGCCGTTGGCGTCAACCCATTTCCAAAGCGCTTCGGTCGAGACCCAGCGCTGCGCGCGATTGTCGCCCTTGGTGCTGACGATGTCAGCCGCCAAGCCATGGCCGTAGCCGCCGCGCGAGCTGCCGCCATGATAGGAGCGGTCGGAGGCGGCCTTCAGGCCGCTTGCGATCGACTGGCGATAGTCGTCGCGGAACGCGCTGGTGATGCCCGGCGAGAGGCCGGCGGCCTCTGCCGCAAGCAGTGTGCGAAACAGCTTTCGCTTGAAGCTGCGGTCCATGCCGCCGATCACGTAATCCATCATCGTCATGCCGGCGTGCTCGGCGGCCTTCGGATCCTTCCAGCCGAAATCCTCGTCGACCAGCTTCGTGAAGCTGCGCATCACGGTCCTCGTCTTGCCCCTGCGCTTGACTGTGACGGCGCGGCGCTCCTCGACCTTGATCGAGTCTTCCTTGGGCGTGCGCTGGTAGAGCGTCCAGAGATAGCGGTCGATGCAGGCATCCATGACCAAGCATTCGTCGAGCACGGCGACGGTATCCGCCGGTGGTGACGCTTTACTCTCCGCTGCTGCGGGCCCGCTCGCGATTGCTGCGGGGGACAGGGTGTCTGTCGTCACGATCTCGGCGGGATCGGCGGATGCGAGTTTGACAGGCTCTGGCGTTTGCGCCGGCGCGGCTTCTGCTGGTGCCGCTTCACTGACGACGGGCGCTGGCTCGGGCGAAATCTGTGGCGCGGGCGGCTCCGTCGGCAAGATCAGCGCCGAGTCGGCCGAGGCGAGCTTGACGGCGGGAATGGATGTGTCGGGCGTCGTCTCGTCGATGGTCGCCACCGGGCTCGGCGCCGCAGCCACGGCAGCCGCAATGTCGGCGGTCAACGCGATGCCATCCTCGATCGTCGCAGCGCGCGGAACATTGGCGAGCTGGAGTCGGTTGAGGTCCTTCGCACGCGAGACGGCCGTCGCATTGGCGCCGCTATTCTCGATGAGGGCCGGAGCGTTAGAGGACAGGGAGAGCGCCAGCCAGCCGGCCATAACGGCCGAGGGGCACAAGACTGCCACCAGAAGAGACCGCCGATCATTCATGATCCCTGCCTCCAAACGGTTCTGTTCGAACCTGCCTTGTCGGAACGGCATGCACAGCCAAGCACGCGGCTCGTTAATTGTTCGGAAGACCATGTGGCGATGCAATGGCACAATTCGGCGAAAAAGACCTTTTCGAGCGGGTGTTGCGCAGGTGCAACGAAGGTTCCATCGCGGTTCCGGAGCCGGGCAGGCCGGAAGTGATCAGCAAAAGCATTGTTGATTGTCGTCAAATTGGGGAAATCGAATTTACTCAATCTTGGATTGTGGATGTGCATTTCTCCCGTGCCGGGAACGTCCGGCAGGATTGGAAGGACACGATTGTGAAATTGAAGAACATGCTTCTTGAATTTGCCGCCGATGAATCCGGCGCGACCGCGATTGAATACGGCCTGATCGCTGCGGGCATTGCGCTCGCCATCATTGAAGTCATCTATGCGCTCGGCACCAATCTCGTTGAAAAGCTCCAGGCGCTTGCGACCGCGTTGAAATAGCGGTTCGCATGACGGAGCCGAGGGTGAGGGCGCTTATCCCCGCGCGTCCCGGACGCGGCATTTTGCCAGACGCCGAGCGGCAACCTTGCCGCCGCCTGCGCGTTAGTCGGCCATGACGCATTCCTCGCTTCGTCCCATGGACGCCTTCGACCCTACCGAGCCCGCCATCCTGTATGATCGCGTCTCCGGCGAGATCATCACCTGGACCGCAGATCAGGCCGATGACTATCGGCTTGCCAGCCGACCGCGCAGGGATGGAACCGTGGCTTGGAAGGCTTACGTATTCGATGGCTGGGGTAACGTGCTCGGCGGTTGAACCGCCGGGGGCAGGGAACTCAAGGCGCTGGGTGATTAAACATATCGCCATGCGCCGCGCGTGATGTTGCGTTGCGGTGGCGCATGTCGCATTGCAGCAAATCAGGATTAGATGTGCTCCGAACTTCCTTTGGAGCATCCCCAATGAACAAGAAGACTTTGTCGATCGCAGCCGCCGCCCTCGCCATCGCGGGCTCGACTGCCACCTTCGCTGCCGAGCTGCCGGCCTATGAGGCCAACGGCATTCCGGCCTCGCCCGTGCAGGTCCGCGTGCTCGGCGCAGCCCATGTCGAGCAGCAGGTGACGGCGCCCGCCACCAGCGTGACCGCGCTCCAGGCCAGCGTTCTGACGCCGCGCAAGGTCAAGACCGCCGACGTCACGACCGGCGCAGCCCGCTAAACTGACTTCGCCTGACGGCAGGCGGGCCGCGCCGAATGCGAGACCCGCCGCCTCGTCCGGCCTTCGACACACGACGTTGCATGCGCATCGCGCGTACGCAAAAATCGCGCTTCGATGCGCTGATTGAGACTCCGGCCGCGAACAAGTTCGCGTGAGTGTGCTGGTCATGTATGCCCGTTCATAACGGCGCCCTTCCATTTAACGCTTTGTTTTGAGGGTCGCGTGCCTGATGCGGCCGCCGCATCCGTGCGGCCAATTTTTGAAATCATAATGGAGGCCATATGCCCGTTGCACAGAAAGCCGTTATCGCGACCACCTCGCCGCGCGCGTTCATTCTCAGGCACACCGCGATGTTCGCAGCCGCCGCGCTATTCGTGTTCGTGCTGAGCCTGACATATGGGCTCGATCTCAGCCCCGGATTTTTCTAGCTGGTAACGGGCTGCGATAACGCTACACCCTGCGTTCCCGCACCGCGCGCAGGCGCGACGGCGAGCGGCCGTAGAGCTCGGCGAACGCGGCGTTGAAGCGGCGCAGACTGCCGAATCCGGCCTGGAACGCGATATCCGTCATGGTGTGATCGCCGGCATCGAGCAGGCGCTTGGCGCGCTGGACGCGCAGCGTCCTGGCGAGTTGCTGCGGCGTGGCGCCGACGTGCCGCTCGAACAGCCGCGCCAGATGACGCGAGGAAATGCCGAGCCGCATCGCGAGCGCCACCACCGTGTCCTCGTCGAGCGCGCCCTCATTGATCAGCTTCACCGCGCGGGCAACCGTCGAGCGCGTGCCGTTCCAGGCCGGGCAGAATGGCGCGGTCTCGGGGCGGCAGCGCAGGCAGGGTCGGAAGCCCGCGGCCTCGGCGGCGGCCGCCGTCGGATAATAGACGACATTGCGCGTCAGCGGCTGCTTGGCCGGACAGACCGGGCGGCAATAGATGCCCGTGGTCTTCACTGCCGTGAAGAAGCGGCCGTCATAGCGGGGATCGCGGCGCAGGCGCGCGGCATTGCAGGTCTCGAAGCTCAGCATGGCCGGATGATAGCGCGCATGCGTGCGCGGGCGAAAGGGCCGCGGGATGACCGAGTCCGATTGTGGCGAGCCGTATTGCGTTTGGGGGCCTAGAAGGCGGCGCCCTTGATGCAAGCGGAGAGCCCGTCGTGACCAGCCCCAGAAATATCGTACTGAACGCCTGGAAGACCTTTTCATCGCGCGATGCCGACCGCATCGCGGCGGTGTTCACCGACGATGCCGAATGGATCGCGCCGAAGGGCAACGCCACCGCGGTTGCGCTCGACCACACCGACCACATGGTCGGCGCGCGGCAGATCGCGCGGTTCATTGCGCAGGAGATGCACCGGTTGTTCGCGGACATCGATATCGCCTTTCGCGGCGTCTACGCCGACGGCGATGTCGTGATCGTCGAGGAGCGGATGCGCGCCACGCTTCCCGACGGGAAGCCATACGAGAACGACTATTGTTTCGTGTTCACCGTTGCCGGGATGCGTATCCGCGAGGTGCGGGAATACATGGACACGCGCGGGGGATGGCGGATGGTGTTTGGCGAAGAGGCACGGTGAACCGACGCTTTCGCCACTGCGTGCCAGCCCTGCAATGGCGTGGGTTGAGACGGCCGGCGCCCTGACGTAAGGCCTTGCGCCATGGATCAGCGGGCGAGCGGCGCTGACGCTCTCATTCAGAAGAACGATGCGGCGCCGGCGCTTGTTGGCGTCGTCTGCGGCCTGTCCGCGGCGCTGTTCTGGGCGCTGGGCTTTGCCGGCACGCGGCACGGCCTCAAGGTCGGCTTCACGCCCGTCGATCTCCTCGTGCATCGCTACGTCTGGTCGGGCATCGCGTTCCTGCCCCTGGTGTTGCGCGCCGGCATCTCCGATCTCTGCGGCATCGGCTGGGGCAGGGGCCTTGCGCTGATGGTGCTCGGCGGCCCGGTGATGTCGCTGATCTCCTACACCGGCTTCCTGCTCGTGCCGCTCGGTCATGGCAGCGTCATCCAGCCGTCATGCGCGACGCTCGGCGGCCTCCTGCTCGCTGCGGTCGTGCTGAAGGAGCGGATCTCGGCCTCGCGCCTTGCCGGCGCCTTCGTCATCGTCGGCGGCCTCTGCGTCATCGGCGCCGAATCGATCGGTCATATCGGGGCCGACGGCGTGCAGGGCGATCTGATCTTCGTGCTTACCGGCTTCATGTTCGCGAGCTTTGGCGCCGCGCTGCGCCAGTGGCGCGTCTCCGCGGTGTCGGCCGCGCTCGTCATCAGCGTGCTGTCGCTGCTGTTGCTGCCGATCTACCTGGCGACCGGCGGGCCCGCCCGCGTCGCGGCGATCGGCTTCAGCGAGAATGCGATCCAGGCGCTGGCGCAGGGCGTGCTCGCCGGTCCCGCCGCGCTCTATCTCTTCGCCGTTTCGGTCCAGCGCCTCGGCGTCGCTCGCGCCGCGGTGTTCCCGGCCTGCGTGCCGGCGCTGACGTTGCTGGTCGGCTGGCTGCTGCTCGGCGAGCCGCCGACGGCGCTGCAGGCCGCGGGCCTCGTCACGGTGCTCGGCGGGTTCTATCTGGCGCAGAGGCAGGCATAGGTCGTCCGCTCCCGGCATCTGCTGACAGCTGTTGCCTACGTTGTCCCCCGCACTTGTGAAGGGAAACGGATTTCCGCGTCGTTCCCATCCATGTAAAATCGCCGCATGAGCGAAATCGAGACCTTGTTCGGTGTGCTGCGCCAGTCGGCCGACACGGCCGTCGTCGACCTGCTCGAGCGCATGGTGCGGGAGGCCCCCGACCACGCCCTGAGCAAGATCAACGCGCTGGATCTTGCCGGCCGGGCCGGTCTCGGCGAGGAGCAGGTGATCGCGGGGTTGCTTCACGCGGTCGGGCTCGGCATCCTCGAGATGACCTGGAGCGTGATGTGCCCGAGCTGCGCCGGCGTGCTCTCGGCGAACAAGAGCCTGAAGACGGTGAACAGCCCGCAGTATCGCTGCGCATTTTGTGCCGCCGGCTACGAGACGTCGCTGGACAATCTGGTTGAGGTGACCTTTGCCGTCAGTCCGCGCGTGCGCAGGATCGCCGCGCACGATGCGGACGGGCTGCCGCTCAGCGAGTATTATCGCCAAGTGTTCTGGAGCTCGGCGATCGATCTGCCTGTTGACCTCGACGCGCTGCTGCGCGAGCTCACGCTGGAAGCCGTCGACCTGCCGCCGGGCGAGCGTGCCATCCTGTCGCTGCAGGTGCCCTCAGGCACGCTGATCGTGTTCGATCCGGTGACGCACACGGCGCAATTCCTCGAGGTCAAGGGCGAGGAGACGAGCGAACGCCAGAGCCTGTCGCTGATCTTGAACAAGGCCGACGTCCCCGTCGATGCCGTCGCCTTGCGCCCCGGCGCGCTGCGGCTGACCCTGGAAAACCGCACCGATGCGCGTGTGCTGCCGGCGGTGTGGGTGGTGAACCAGCGGCTCGAGGATATCCTGACGAGGCGCAAGCCAAGCCTTACCGCAAAACGCCTCCTCACCAATCAGACCTTTCGCGACCTTTACCGCACCGACACGCTGGCCATCGGCCAGCGGCTGAAGATCCTCAGCTTGACCTTCCTGTTCAGCGATCTCAAGGATTCCACTCGCCTCTACGAGCATGTCGGTGACCTCGTCGCCTTCGATCTCGTCAACGAGCATTTCCGCCTGCTGCAGGAGATCATCGCGGCCGAGCAGGGCGCCGTGGTCAAGACCATCGGCGATGCCGTGATGGCGACCTTCGAGACGCCCGATCGCGCCATTGCCGCCGCGATCCGCATGCGCGAGGCCATGAGCGAGCTGGGGGCCCAGCGCCAGCAACAGGGCCTGTTGCTGAAGATGGGCATCCACGAGGGATCGTGCCTCGCAGTCACCCTCAACGGCCAGCAGGACTACTTTGGGCAGACCGTGAACATCGCCTCGCGCATTCAGGGCCTTGCTGCCTCGCGCTCGATCGTCGTGACGGAATCGGTGGTGGACAATGCCGAGACCCGCAGCCTGCTGGAAGCCAGCGGCCTCGACCCGACCCGCCGCAGCGTCGCGCTCAGCGGGATCGCGGAGAGGGTGTCGGTTTACGAGATACCGTGAGCGACTTCGTAGCCCGGATGGAGCGCAAGCGAAATCCGGGACCGAATGTGCGGCACTATCCCGGATTGCGCGGAGCCTGTCATCGGGCGGCGCTTTGCGCCGACCCGGTGGCTCCATCCGGGCTACGCTTGGCTCCACAACACCACGAGCCCGCCATGACCTTCCTGCTCAACATCGACGTCCCCGATGTCGCGGTCGCCACGACGTTCTACACCACGGCCTTCGGCCTGACGGTCGGTCGCCGCTTCGGCACCGATTTCGTCGAGCTGCTCGGCTGGCCGGCGCCGGTGTATCTGCTGACCAAGCAGGCCGGCACGCTGGGCGCGGGCGACGACCGCCGCCGCTACGAACGGCACTGGACGCCGCTGCATATCGACGTCGTCGTCGACGATGTCGACGGCGCGGTGGAGCGCGGCTTACGCGCCGGCGCGATCCTGGAGACGCCCGCGCGTGATGCGCCTTATGGCCGGATCGCCATGCTGGCCGATCCGTTCGGACACGGATTTTGTCTGCTGGCGTTCAACGCGAAGGGGTATGACGCGCTGCTTGGCGGTAGGGCGGATTAGCGCAGCGTAATCCGCCGATCTGGCACAGATCGTGGATTACGAGTCACGCCTTCTTCACGAACTCAGATTTCAGGTTCATCGCGCCGATGCCGTCGATCTTGCAGGCGATGTTGTGGCCGTCGGTGGCATCCTGAAGGCGGATGTTCCTGACCTTGGTGCCGCCCTTGACGACCGATGACGATCCCTTGACCTTGAGGTCCTTCATCACGATGACGCTGTCGCCATCAGCGAGCACATTGCCATGGGCATCGCGCACGCCGGCCTCCTGCGGGACCTGCGCGGCCGCATCGCCCGTCGCGCTCCATTCATGGGCGCACTCCGGACAGACCCAGAGATCGCGATCCTGATAGGCATGCTCCGAGCCGCATTTCGGGCACTTCGTTGCGTCGCTCATGGCTGGTCTCGATCTCCGGAAAAAGCTGCGGGCGGTGTAAGCTGGATGCGCGCAGGTTGGCAAGTAGCCCGTCACCGAAACAGGGCGACAAAGATCACGTAGAGCCAGCCAAGAATCCCGTGGATGATCGCCCACAGGATCGAATGGTTGTTGGTGTAGGAGATCGCGATGGCGAGCGCCGAGCCGAAGCCGACGCCGTATTTCGCGCCCTCGACGCGGACGCCGTAGTAGCGATTGCCGTTCATGATGATCCTTCCGGGTAATTGCGCTGCATCTCTTCCTACGGGCCTCGCACTGATCTCTTGATACAGATCAATTTCGGCTGCGGATGGCGCCTTGATGGGTGTCAGACAAAAAACTCGAAAACAACCCCATGCAAAGTAGAAACTGCCGCCCTGGACTTCATTTCGGTAAGACCGAATAATGTTTGACCCGTCGGGCAAAACAGGCGCATTATGTCATAGTGGCGGGGCCTCGACGGCGAAGAGCTTCGTAGCCCGGATGGAGCCACCGGGTCGGCGCGATGCGCCGCCCGATGACAGGCTCCGCGCAATCCGGGGCAGGTGCCCGCCGCACGATCCCGGATTACGCTTCCGCCTTCGCTCTTCGAGCTACGGCGGACAAGTCGCTCCATCCGGGCTACGGCCTGCCGCCGCAACGATCGATTGGCAGCAAATCCTTTACCATGGCGTCCGGTCCCGGTTGAACCGGTCGAGCAGTTACGGAAAATTCGACGGACTTGCGCCTGAATTTTAAGGGTGCGTCGGCTACGCCGTTCGAAAATTGCCTGAGGTTACGGGAGCGTACGGGTCATGAGCGAGTATCGTGCTGCAGTCAGACATCAGACGTTGAGGACCGGCATTGTCGAGTTCGACAACGGCACGGGCAGCACCGTCAGCGTCCCCTGTACGATCCGCGATGTCTCAGGCAGCGGCGCCCGCCTGCAACTCAACAGCTCGCTGTGGGTCGCCGAGCAATTCACGCTGATCTTCAACAATGGTCTGCGCAAGGGCTGCCGGGTCGCCTGGCGCAAGGGCAGGCTGATCGGCAGCGCGTTCGCGGACGGCTATGCGAGCCCGGACGAGCAGGCTGCCATGATGACTGCGGACGAGCAGTCCCGGCACAGGCTTGGGATCGGTGCGCGCGTGAGAAGCGCGCGCGAGACCCGCGGCTACACCGAAGTCCAGCTGGCGGAGCTCATTGGCGTGCCGGCCGGTTTCTTGTCGCTGGCCGAGAAGGGCGAGGCGGACATTCCGCTCTACCAGCTGATGCGTATCGCCGATCTGTTGCTGGTCAGTCTCGACCGGCTCGTTGCAGGCCCGGCGCCGAGCGATGGATCAGGGGAAGTCGACGCGGCGTAGTGGCGAGGCGGCTGCCGGCACGGTGCCTTGGGCCTATCCGCTCTACGGGCTCACCAATCCGAATAGCCGTAGGGGTCGACCATATAGGGCGGGGGCATCCAGGGTCCTCGCGGCGGCCTGGGCCGCCGAGGTGGTGCGGCCGCCTGTATGTGCGGGCGCGCAACCGCATCGCTCTCCTTCACCACGCTCCGCGCCGCGGGTTTGGCCGCTGCGGATGCGGATAGCGTCGTGAGCTGCGTCTGCAGCGCCTGGACCTGCGTGGCGAGGCGCGCATTGTCGCTTGCGTCTTTCTGCTGCGCCGTCCTCAGTTGTTGAATGGCGTCGGCCTGCTCGTGAAGCG
The DNA here is from genome assembly GCF_001908185.1 of Bradyrhizobium sp. AS23.2. Lineage (GTDB taxonomy): Bacteria > Pseudomonadota > Alphaproteobacteria > Rhizobiales > Xanthobacteraceae > Bradyrhizobium. Next base: position 23,037 of record NZ_LGHM01000038.1, on the reverse strand, counting down.
TCTGCTCGTGACGGCTCTTCAGTTGCTCGAGCTTTTCGTTGATGCTTGCAAGCTGGTCCGTAATGGCCTTGAGCGATTGCGCCAACTCGGCGGGTTTCTGATCGGGCGGCGTGGCGCCGGCCGGCGGATTGCGATCTGCGTCCTTCTGGACCGGCGGCGCCGGCACGGGCATCTGCTCGTCGGCAGCAGCTAGCTGGACGGCTAGTGGATTCGCCGGACTGTGAGCCTCGGACGCTTCCGGGGCTGGGTGCGAGACCGGCGGAGCCCATCGCGCCATGATCGCTCTGGCCTCATCGCGATATTGCGAAGCGAACGCAGCACCAAGGACGCCTATCGCCAGCAACAGGCCAACGAAGGCCCGCACTATGGGCCGATTCTCTTTCGGGCTTTCTTGGTGAACCTTGCTCTGCGGCGATGACGGCTTTTCCAGGGGATCGTCACCTGGCCCGGCACTGGCCTTTGACTGCGAGATTGACGGGCCGTCGGCGCCGCTTTCCATTCCGGAAACCAGCCGGTCCAGGCGCGCAAGGTCTTCTTCGGCGCTCTTGATCCGTTCATACGCCCGCGTCAGATCGCCATCGGCGCGCGGTTCGTCCGGCTTGGGGTCGTTCGTCTCAGGCACCGATGCGCTTTCCATTTGGTCTTGCGTCAACAGAACTTGCGTCAACAGAATGAGTGCGGCAGTCCGAGATCGTGAAGAGAATAGGTCGCACCGCCGTCGTGATCAAGACAACGCGAGCGTGAGGGAGAATCTATGGCTATCTCGGCGGGCGGCTTTCGCGGCTTTCGCGTCAAGGCTGGAAGCTCGCACCTGACGCCATCAGTATTGCGCCGATGGCCATCAGAAGAATTCCTGGCCAGTTCGATCTGACCCCAAGGAATCCGAGGCCTCGCCGTGGCGGCTCCAATGTGCCGCGAACGTCCCGGGGGGAATCCCGGCCGCTCAGTGGTCCCCGCCAAATGGTGGCGCGTGCCGTGTATAGGAGTCCGCCGAAGATGAGCAGCGCGCCAAGTCCCATCAGGACCATTTTCGCCTCTCAACTCGTCGCTGCCGCCATAAACGACGGCCACATATTTCAAAACGATGAAGCGCGAATGGTTCCACAACCTGGCAGGTTAGCACCTGCGAAATCCATCATCCGCAGCGCTCCGCAATTGATGGATCCGCCTTCGCTCTTCGAGCGGACAAGTCGCTCCCCTCCATCCAAGGCGCTATAATGGATATCATGCTCGAGTTCGGTCCAACTTGCGTAGGAGTGTCCGATGAAATCGCTTTTACTGCTCACGGCGAGCGGTCCGTTGCTCATTCTCACATCCCATGAGTCCCTGCACGACCAGAAGCTCCTCGAGGTGCTCAGGCACAAGGGGATCGGCAAGTTCGTCGCGTTCGAGGTTCCCTTGTCGCTCGCCAGAGCGCGCTACGGCGGGCACTTTCAAGCGGTCGAAAGCAATCTGCATGAGACCGATGATTTGAGGGTCCTCGACTTCGACGGCCAGCGGATATTTCAACTCTTTCGTTTCGATGAGCTTGGTGCACCGATCCTGAAAGAACAGTCGTGATCCGATTTTGCCTTGCGGCATGATCCGTTTCGCGAAACCGGCAGCGGTCATTCAAACAACTCGAGCGCGAATTAGCTTGCCTTGCTTTGCGTCCTTGAGCACTCTTCCAAGGGAGGAGGCCAACGCATGAAGATCACGACCCTTACGTTTGCGCTCGGAACGGCCCTGGCGCTGTGTAACCTTGGGATATCGGGTGCTGAAGCCCGGGCGAAGAAAGCCCCGGTCGTTCGTGAACAAGAGAGGCTTGTTGTCACGGCGCCCGTGCTCAGGCCAACTCCGTGGGATTATTATATTGTTCCACGATATCGTTATCGCCCTGAGGACGACCGGGTCGATCCATACGGCCCGCCCACGGTGTCGTCGTGGGTCCGCTATGAGGGGTGGCGGTGGCCATACTGGTGGTGAAAAGCGATTACATTCCGGGGCATGTGGTGATCGGCCATCGTTGGCCCCGAACTGAATAGCGCAAAAAGTGTAGCCCGGATTTCGCTACGCTCCATCCGGGCTACGCTCGCTGTGCCGCAGAGATGGATGCAGGCGGCTAGAACCTGCTTCTGCGGCGGGCGAGAACATCAGTTCGTAGGATGGGTAGAGCGGAGCGAAACCCATCAACAGCCGTCGTGGAATGATGGGTTTCGCAAGAGCTCTACCCATCCTACGGGCTGCGCCTGCTAACCACGGTCATCCTCCGCAAGGCGCATTGCGGTCCAGATACACCGATGCCAGCTCGATGGCATGGTTCGAGATCTGTCGTTAGTGACGTGTCGCGCGGATTTCGAGCGTCGTCTGTGTGAGCCTGGCCACGAATCCCTCAAAATTCATGACCCTTTGCCTGGTCAATTGTCCATGCAACTCGGCGATCTTCTGGGATTCGGTGACAAACGATTCGCACACCTGTTTCGCGTACTCCATCTGAAGCTCAAAGGCCTCGACGGGTGAGCGCGCCGCCGCGAGCTTTCCCAGGAAGGTCCAGGCGTGCTCGAGCGACGTCCTCGTGTAGTCGCTATAGGCATCGGCAATCGCCTGCCTGCTGGCCTGGAAGGGTTCCACCGGTGCGACGGGCGCGCTTGCAACGATCTCCATCCCGGAAGCCTCGCCCGGCAAGGCTGCAGCCGACGGTACCTGCGCACTGATCTCTCGGCTCGTCTCTTGCCCGGTCTCTTGCCCTATCTCTTGCTCGGTCTCTTGCTCGGTCTCTTGCCCGGTCTCTTGCCCTATCTCTCGCTCGGTCTCTTGGCTGATCTCTTGCCTGATCTCTTGGCTGATCTCCGCCGAGGCATCCGGCAATTGATGGGCTGCAGTTGCGTGTTGCTCGCCGGCCCCGGTCCGTTGCCCGGCCTTCTTCTTCCCGCCGCGCCGGCCGGATTTTCCCGTTGGCTTATTTCCCACCGCACTCGACATGGCAAATGGCTCCTCAAATATCGCTGAAGCCGCAAGCCTCCGTCGCGTTTGCGCTGAAATCGCGATTGTGGATTGTCGCTTGCATGGCGGCCGTGTGGTGAGATTTGGCCTGATGTCGGCAAGGCCATCCTGCCGGGGCTTGACCGTCCTGCGCGCGAGACCATGCTCGCCGCCACCCGCGTCATCGCTCTCGTTGTGAGCGAGATCGACGAGGGAGCGCCTGGTCGTTCTGTATGCAGTCCGCGCGAGCGCGGCAGTCAATTGAGGCGAACTATCACCATAATCATCTACAAGTTGAATGCACTGTCACCGTAATTCGGGGGTGACGGCCTGGACTGCTTCGCTGCGCTCGCAATGACGGGGTCCTGGTCCTCGCGCGTTCGTGGTCACCGGAACAGGCCTGCGGGCCACGCTTGCTCATCATGCCTTATAAAAGTCTTGCGGTAGTTGTGAAATGGCACACAGACGGCAGCCCTCAGGTCTGCTTCTGTGGCGCCGACACTAGACCCTCGTGCGCTGCTCGGCGATGCGCACCGGGTGGGTCGGCATTTGGCAATTTCGGGATGATCGCTATGGGCGTTTTCAATCGCACGGCCATGCTTTGCAGCTCTTTCATCGTGTCCACCATGAGCGGGTGAACCGAGAGATTTCGCGTGCGCGCAACGGCGCGTGCAGGGAGTTTTCTTGAGGCCCCGCCGGTTTCGGACGGGGCCTTTCCATTTTTAATGTCAGCCCACGACTGCCCGGCGGCGCCTTCGCGAAGAAGGATGCAGGGCCATGTGGGAGTATTTTGGACCCGATCTGGCTTTTGACCTGGTGAAGGGGCTGGTCGCCGGAGTTGCCTCTCTGGCGTTTCAGGTCGTCGCCCCGCGGACGTTTCATGCCGCGAAGTGGTTTCGCGCGCGCTGGGTTGCCAGAAAAGACGCAAGACAAGCCGCAAGGCAAGCACGCCGCAACGCGCCGGCGAATGATGAGCCGTGAGGTCTCGTAGGATGGGTGGAGCGAATGCTCCACCCATCCTACATCCTTCCTGGATGTCGCTACGCTCATCCGAGCTACGAATTGCCGATATCCGCCGCTAGCCGCAGAAACTGCCGCTTCATCGCGTTGACGCGTGAGATGTAGCTTGCGACGAGGTGATCGCCGCATCGCTCGCCGGCGATCATCTGAAAGTGGCGGCGTGCGTAGGCGGTGGCGGGACCTGCGCCGCAGAGATGGATGAAGGCGGCCAGATCCTGCTTCTGCTGCGCGCTTGCCTTCACATCGCCCGCGCGGCGAGAACATCAGCCACATTGCGGTCCAGATACACCGATGCCAGCTCGATGGCGTGGCTCGGGATCGCGCGGGTGTAGAGGCCAGTGAACCCGCAGCCGGTATTCGTGACCGCGTTCCCGCGGATACAAAACCGTGCGGCCTCGGCATAGGCCGGATCGGTCATCTGGTAGAGGCCGACGGAGCTGGAAGCGGGCCGATAGATCGCGAGCGGATTGAAGCTCCATCGCCAGCGCCAGTAGGTGCGCGCCACCGGATTTGCTGAACTCTCGACCTGCGCCAGCGCGGCCAGCAATTCGGGCGTGATCGTATCGGTGGAATGCTTGCGGAAGAGTGGCCCGTATTGCCGCCAATTCTCTGATGGATCCTTGTCGAGGGAGTTGCCGACAAAGAAGAACAGCTCGGTCGGCTTGCGGATCACGTGATAGACGATGTTCACCAGCGCTACGAACGCAAGCAGGATGGCTAAGCTGCACGCGATCCGGACCGCTCGCGGCGCTCGCGCGAAATTCTTTCGCACCCACCGAGCGCCTCGCCGGAGGCTGCGAAGGCGAGGGAGGAGGCGACTGCTTTTTCTTGGCATGGGTCTTGGGGGAACGCTTAGAAATGGGTCGAGCGCTTGCGAAATTCATCACCTGACGGAGTTGATGGGTATCACTTCGCGCCGCCCATCCTCGGAGCTTGCGGGGGATAGCACTGCAACGATTCGTCCCTAAGAGTTGAGCGCACTGTCACCGTAATTCCCGGACACCGCCCCGAACGAGGCCGCTTGCAGATTTTTCCCTCTCACCGGAGGAGTGGACATCCGCGGCGCGTTGCATCCTAGAACCGGTAGTGCAGCCGCACGCAGCGCTTGTCGATCGTCTGGGCGCTGACGAGCGTTGGGCTCGCGCGAAAGCCGGTGAGCGGAAAGAGCCGCCGGCCGCTGCCTAGCATTTCCGGGATGACGTAGATTTCGATCTCGTCCATTGCCCCGCGCTCAAGGAATGCCATCTGCAACTGCCCGCCGCCCAACATCCAGACGTCGCCGTCGTCCAATCCACGAAGCTCGCGGATCAACGCATCGACGTCGCTGCGGACTTCCAGCGCCCCCTTCGGATTGTCGATCGGCCTCGACGTGACGACGATCACACGCTTGTCTCCATAGGCCCAGGAGGAGGAATCCCCAGCTATGAAATCATACGTGCCGCGCCCCATCACCACGGTGCGGATGCGCTTGAGGAAGGTGCGATAGTCATACTCGCCGAGGTTCATATCGTCATACTTGAACAGCCAGTCGAGATTGTCGTCCTCGGTGGCGATCAGCCCATCAAGGCTGGCGGCGATGTAGCCCATGATCCTGGCCATGGCGATCCCCTATTGATTAGTAAATGAATATACGTTTATATATGCCTATGGCAAGACCTAAGACGATCTCTGACGAGCAGGTGCTCGACATCCTCTTCGAAACGCTCATGGAGAGTGGACCTGGCGGTCTCACCTTCGTCTGCGCTGCAAAAGCCTGCGGTCTCTCGCCAGCGACGTTGGTCCAGCGCTACGGAGACCGCGAGGCACTGGTGCTGGCCATTCTCCTGCGTGCCTGGGATCGGCTGGATGCGGAGACCGAGGCAGCGGACGCGGAGGAAGCACTAACGCCCGAGGGCGCGATCAACCTCCTGCTGCGCCTGATGCCGCCCGAAACAGCCGAACGCGACACGAGCAATGGCCTTCTGCTCTTGAGGGAAGATATCCGCAATCCCGTCCTGCGTAGCCGCGGTGCGGCCTGGGGACATTGCTTGGCCGAAGCTCTCGGCCGCCGCCTTTCACAGGATCGGGCGCAGGGCAAACGCCTTGGTTGGCAGATGGCGAGGCTTTGGCAGGGTGCCCACACATGGTGGGCCTTCACGCGTGAGGAGCCACCGGAACAGGCGATCAGACGGGCGTTGGAGGACTGGATTGTGGGATTGAAATGATCGCTGTCGGCACAATCCGGAAGTAAGCCGAAAGTCCGCAATTGATCCGAAATCGGACCAGGTTTCATCGTGCCCACAAAAGGAGAGGCCGCCCGTTTGGGCGGCCTCTTTTTCGACTGCTTGCGGAAGGTTCCGGACAATTGCGGAAGAACTTCGCCTCACACGACAGACAGGACAGCCTCAGGAATAATCAGGAGCACCCGGTAGTAGACCCGCAAGTATCGCACTTCATGCACGTGCCATTCCGCACCAGCGTGAAGTTGCCGCACTCCGAGCACATCTCGCCCTCGTAGCCCTTGGCTTTCGCTTCCGCGCGGCGCTCGGCTTTGGTTGGCACCAGCGTTTGCGCGGTGCCGGCCTTGCTCCACTGGATCTGCTCGAGCTTCTCCGTCGGAGAGAGGTCGTGGGCCGCTTCCTGCTTCAGGGCGACGGCGCCTTCGAGGGCATCGCCGACGCGGGCCGACGTGCCGTGGGAGGCCAGCGCCGTGACCTTGCTGCCGCCGGTCGGGGCGCTGTCGTTGCCCTGGGCGACCGCAGTCGTGCCGCCGCGCATCACGACGAGGTTGTCGGTGCGGGAGCGGGTGAGGCCGCGCGAGACCAGCTTGGTCGCGTGGTGGCCCGCCTCGTCGTCCGGCTCCTTGCCTTCCTCGACGCCCTTGCCGAGCGCGTCAAAGCCCGTCTCGTTGGGATCGACGTGGGCGAGGTCGAAGCGGGAGAGGTAGCTCACCGCCAGCTCGCGGAAGACGTAGTCGAGGATCGAGGTCGCGTACTTGATGCTGTCGTTGCCCTGTACGGGGCCCGCCGGCTCGAAGCGGGTGAAGGTGAAGGCGTCGACATATTCGTCCAGCGGCACGCCGTACTGGAGGCCCAGCGACACCGCGATGGCGAAGTTGTTGATGAAGGAGCGGAGCGCCGCGCCTTCCTTGTGCATGTCGATGAAGATCTCGCCGAGACGGCCGTCGTCATACTCGCCGGTGCGGAGATAGACTTTATGGCCGCCGACGACCGCCTTCTGGGTGTAGCCCTTGCGGCGATCCGGCATCCTCTCGCGCTCGCGCATCACGATGATGCGCTCGACCAGCTTCTCGACGATCTTTTCCGAGACCTGGGCGGCACGCGCCGCCATCGGCTTCTCGTAGAGATGGTCGACCGCATCGTCCTCGTCCTCATCGTCGCTGATGAGCTGCGAGTTGAGCGGCTGGGAGAGCTTGGAGCCGTCGCGATAGAGCGCGTTGGCCTTCAGCGCCAGCTTCCACGACAGCATGTAGGCGGACTTGCAGTCCTCCACCGTGGCGTCGTTCGGCATGTTGATGGTCTTGGAGATCGCACCGGAGATGAAGGGCTGCGCCGCCGCCATCATGCGGATGTGGCTTTCGACCGACAGATAGCGCTTGCCGATCTTGCCGCAGGGGTTGGCGCAGTCGAACACCGCATAGTGCTCGGCCTTCAGGTGCGGAGCACCTTCCACCGTCATCGCGCCGCAGATGTGGACGTTGGCCGCCTCGATCTCGCGCTTGGTGAAGCCCACGGCCTGGAGCAGGTCGAAGCCGGGGGCCGCGATCGCCTCGGCACCGATGCCGAGCTGGTCGCGGATAAAATCTTCGCCAAAGGTCCACTTGTTGAAGGCGAACTTGATGTCGAAGGCGGTCGGCAGGGCCTTTTCGACCTTGGCGATCGCTTCATCGGTAAAGCCCTTGGCCTTCAGCGTCGAGGCGTTGATGCCGGGCGCGTTGGAGAGGGAGCCGTGGCCGACGGCATAGGCCTCGATCTCCGCAATCTCGCTCTCGCGATAGCCGAGCGCGCGCAGCGCGGACGGCACCGCACGGTTGATGATCTTGAAGTAGCCGCCGCCGGCGAGCTTCTTGAATTTTACGAGGGCGAAGTCCGGTTCGATGCCCGTCGTATCGCAGTCCATCACAAGGCCGATCGTGCCGGTGGGCGCGATCACCGTGGTCTGGGCGTTGCGATAGCCGTGCTTCTCGCCGAGCTCGAGCGCCGCATCCCAGGCGGATCGTGCATGCGTGATCAGGTCGGCCTGCGGGCAGGAGGCGTGGTCGAGCGGCACCGGGTTGACGCTGAGCGCCTCGTAGCCGGAGACCTCGCCATGCGCGGCGCGGCGGTGGTTGCGGATCACGCGCAGCATGTGCGCGGCGTTCTTCTTGTAGCCGGGGAAGGTGCCGAGCTCGGCGGCGATCTCGGCCGAGGTCTTGTAGGTGATGCCGGTCATCACCGCGGTCAGCGCGCCGCAGAGCGCGCGGCCCTCCTTGCTGTCATAGGACAGGCCCATGGTCATCAGGAGGCCGCCGATGTTGGCGTAGCCGAGGCCCAGCGTGCGGAACTCGTAGGAGAGCTCGGCGATCGCCTTCGACGGGAACTGCGCCATCATCACGGAGATTTCGAGCACGATGGTCCAGAGCTGGCAGAGGTGCTCGTAGCCGGCGACATCGAAGAGCTTCGTGGTGGTGTTGTAGAACGTCAGCAGGTTGGCGGAGGCAAGGTTGCACGCCGTGTCGTCCAGGAACATGTATTCCGAGCACGGATTGGACGCGCGGATGTCACCGGACGCCTTGCAGGTGTGCCAGTCGTTCATCGTGGTGTTGAAGTGCAGGCCCGGGTCGGCCGACGCCCAGGCGGCGTAGCCAATCTTCTCCCAGAGGTCGCGCGCCTTCAGCGTCTTCGTCACCTTCTTCGTGGTGCGTCCCACGAGATTCCAGTCGCCGTCGGTCTCGACGGCGCGCAGAAAATCGTCCTTCAGCGAGACCGAGTTGTTGGAGTTCTGGCCGGAGACCGTGAGGTAGGCTTCCGAATCCCAGTCGGTGTCGTAGGTGTCGAACTGGATGTCCTTGTAGCCCTGCTTGGCGAACTGGATGACGCGCTTGATGTAGTTGTCAGGCACGAGGCTGCGGCGCGCGAGCTTGATCTCGCGGCGGAGCGCAGGGTTCTTCTCGGGGTCGAAGCAATCGTCGCCCGAGCCTTCGCAGTTCACGCAGGCCTTCAGCACGGCCTTGAGGTGCTTCTGGTTGATCTTGGATCCGGTGACGAGAGCGGCAACCTTCTGCTCCTCCTTCACCTTCCAGTCGATATAGGTCTCGATATCGGGGTGATCGACGTCGACGACGACCATCTTGGCCGCGCGGCGCGTGGTGCCGCCCGACTTGATCGCGCCCGCAGCGCGATCGCCGATCTTGAGGAAGCTCATCAGGCCGGAGGAGCGGCCGCCGCCGGAGAGCTTCTCGCCTTCGCCGCGCAGGCGCGAGAAGTTGGAGCCGGTGCCGGAGCCGTATTTGAACAGGCGCGCCTCGCGGACCCAGAGGTCCATGATGCCGCCCTCGTTGACGAGGTCGTCACCGACGCCCTGGATGAAGCAGGCGTGCGGCTGCGGATGCTCATAGGCCGACTTGGACTTGGTCAGCTTGCCGGTGAAGGGGTCGACGTAATAGTGACCCTGGCCGGGGCCGTCGATGCCATAGGCCCAGTGCAGGCCGGTGTTGAACCATTGCGGCGAGTTCGGCGCGACCATCTGCATGGCGAGCATGTAGCGGAGCTCGTCATAGAAGGCCTGGGCGTCTTCATCGTTGGTGAAGTAACCGCCCTTCCAGCCCCAATAAGTCCAGCAGCCGGCGAGGCGGTCGAACACCTGCTTGGCCGAGAGCTCGCTGACGAAGCGCTCTTTCTCGGGCAGAGCCGCGAGGGCATCAGTGTCGGGCACCGAGCGCCACAGGAAGGAGGGGACGGATTCCTCCTCGACCTTCTTCAGGCGCGCGGCAACGCCGGCTTTACGGAAATACTTCTGGGCGAGGACGTCGGAGGCGACCTGCGACCACTCGGTCGGCACCTCGACGTTCTCAAGCTTGAACACGACCGAGCCGTCGGGATTCCTGATCTCCGACGTGGTCAGCCGGAATTCGATCCCGGCGTAAGGTGACTGTCCTACCGTGGTGTGGCGCCGCTCAATCCGCATGGTCTTGCCCCGTCCTTCATCTTTGACCGGACTGCCTCCGTTCAGGCGCCCTGGTCGGTATTTCGTTTCGCGAGCCCTCGAGGGGCCTTGCCGCCCTTTGAGGCTTCGCAGTTAAGCCGGTGGATCCGGCCCAGTTTCTCCCGGCGCGATGGGTCGGTGCGTGCACCTCTCATCCGCCGGCATGTCCACACCCATCCGCCCCAAAGGGATGTGCGCGACATGCGTTCAACGCTCCACAACGTCACAACTTCAACCGATGCCATCCGAGCCTGTTGCCGGCCCGTTCTGGCGCCCTGGAAGTCCGCTACCGCGGGCAGACAAGCCCTCATCCCGCTGGCTTTGGCTGGCTGGCGGAGTGGCGATTTGCGAGACCCTTTGGGGGAGTGCCGGCGGGACGCAAACTCACTCGCGCCGAACAGACCGAAAGCTAGGACTCTCCGTCGCGCCCGTCAAGAACTAGTGCGAGTTCCTGAATCAAATACTAAATATGGTGGATTGCGGGGGATAACAGGGGGCAAGCCCGCGCCTGTTGTTGAGCCAAGTATCAGTGAGTCCTCAGGGATTCCCAACCGAAAAAATTTCCATCTTGTGTGGATGCGGACCCTTCATCCCGCTGTTCACAGGGCAGGTATATTTTTGGGCAACGGGATTGCGTCGGTGGGACTCACGTAGCGTTACGGAAGGTGAGGGCAGGCATGCCCGCCGAGGTGGTGGTACGGGGTGCGAATCCGCGCCAAGCTGACCCCGTTTTCCGCCGGGTACCCCCATATGCTTGATTCGACTCGGCCGGTGCAGCGACCGCGCATCGCCCCGGCCGGCCTGATGTTCCTCGCCATCACCTCGATCGGCTGGGGCTTCAACTGGCCAGTGACGAAATTCCTGCTGGGCGAGCTGCCGCCGCTGACGCTGCGCGGGGTGACCGGGGTGTTGGGCGCGCTCCTGCTCGCCGCCCTGGCGGTGATCCGCCGGCAGAGCCTGCGGGTCGACCCCAGGATCTGGCCGCGCCTCGTGACCGCCGCCGTCCTCAACGTCACCGGCTGGATGGTGCTGATGGGCCTGGCGCTGCTCTGGTTGCCTGCGAGCGAGGCGGCACTGATCGCCTACACCATGCCGGTCTGGGCCTCGATCATTGCCTGGCCGGTGCTGGGCGAGCGGCCGACATTGTTGCGCACGCTGGCGCTGGTGATGGCCTTTGTGGGGCTTGCCGCGATCATGGGCGGCAACGGCATCGCCGCGAGCGCGGAAAAGCTGCCGGGCATCATCATGGCGCTGTGCGGCGCTATCGGTTTCGCCGTCGGCACGGTGTTCTCGAAAAAGTACCCCATCCATCTGCCGCCGATCACGGCCGCGGCCTGGCAGATCGGGATCGGCTGCCTGCCGATCGCGATCATCGGCCCCATCATCGAGACCACGCATCTGGAGCTGGTGACGCCGGTCGGCTGGCTGCTGCTGGTCTATTCGACCGTGGTGCAGTTCTGCATCGCCTATGTTAGCTGGTTCGCCGCGCTGGCGCGTCTGCCGGCTTCCGTCGCCGCGATCGGCACCATGGCCGTGCCGGTCATTGGCGTCGTGGCCTCGGCGCTCGCGCTGCACGAGCCGCTCGGGGCAGGGCAGATCGCCGCGCTGATCTTCACGCTCGCAGCCGTGGTGCTGGCGACGCGCTAGAAGCGTTCACGCACCCGGTGGCGCTGCAAGACCGGGGTCAGGTCGTTGCAAAGGGCATCCGGACCGGCCTTGACACCTGGTCGGGCGACACCCCTGTCAACTTGGCATATTGATCGGGATCGGTCGCGCCTTCCGTGTTGATAAGAAGCACCCGCGAATTCGGCCCGAGGCCAAGTGCGCCTCTCATCCTTTCGTCATTGGCTGCGCGTATCAGTGCGGCCAGACCCACGGCGCCGCTCTCTCCGGCAACGATTGGGACGTCTGCTGCGACCGGGCTGGCGAGAATCTTCATCGCGTCGATGGCATCGGTTTCATCGACGGTCATGAACGCATCGCCGACCTTCGACAGGATGCGCCATGCGACCAGCGACGCCTCGTAGCATTCGAGCATCGCCATGACGGTGGGAGCGCCGGCGTCGATCTTGACAGCTCTGCCGGACATCGCAGCCTGGAGGACGCAGGCGGCTCGTGCCGGCTCGACCACCGTGACGAACGGCCGCCGGTCGTGCAGGAGGAGGGCGAAGCGCGCCGCCAGTGCGGCCGCGATTCCGCCAACACCAGCTTGAATGAAGATATGGGTCGGAGGCGCCGGCATCTGGTCCATCAGCTCCCCGACCATCACGGTGTAGCCCTGCATGACCAGTGAAGGTATCCGCTCGTATCCCGGCCATGACGTGTCGGAAACGACAATCCAGCCGTTCTCGGCGGAGACGCGCGATGCTTCCGCAACACTGTCATCGTACGTTCCATCGACGCGGACGATACGAGCGCCCAGCCGCGAAATGGCGCGCTCGCGCTCTTCGCTCACGCCGGCATGCACGAATATGACGGCGTTCGCGCCCATCAGTTTCGCGCCTTGCGCGACCGAGCGCCCATGATTCCCATCGGTCGCGCAGGCGACCGTGACCGTTCGAGCGATTTGACGGACATCCGGATCGCGCAGGTCGCGCCCGTCGAAAGAGCGGTTCAGGCGGCTGCTCGCCTCTTCCAGGACGAGCTTTTCGACCGCGTATGATCCCCCCAGCGCCTTGAAGCTTCCGAGTCCCAGTCGTGTGCTCTCGTCCTTGACGAAGATGGCGCCGACTCCAAATCTGTCCGCAAGCGCCCGCAGTTCGTGCAATGGGGTCGGAACGTAATCGTCTCTCGTGCTCAGGAAAGCCAACGCTTCGGCGGCAGCCGCATCGCTCAAACTTTGTCGATCCGACTCGTCGAGCGGCGTGCGATATTGAGGATCCCTGTTCAAAAGAAGCGTCATGGCGTCACCGTGAGTACAAAGCTGAAAGCTGCTTGAACGGGTCGACCTTCAACCCGAATTGCGGCTTCCGCTCCTTCTAGCTCACCCATCATGCGCGTTTGGCTCGTTTTTCGGCGCCCCTGCGAGAAATTTGTGCAGCGCGTCGGTCCGCAGCTGGGAGGAGATCAGCTCGATACGATCACCTCGCATCCTGTCTTGATGCGGCGCATGGAAACGAAGGTTCGAAAATTCTTTACGTTTCCTCCTTCGAAGAACAGCTCGCGCGTCAGGTTGGTATATTCGTCCATGTCGCGGACATTCATGATCAGGACGAAATCCACTTCGCCGGTGATGTAGTAGCATTGCTGCACCTGAGGGCACTCGGCGAACCGCTTGCGCATCTTGTCGAGCAGATCCAGCCGCTCGTTCTCGATGGTGACTTCGACGATGAGAGTCAGCGGCCGCCCGACGCGATCCTGATCGACGACGCTCACATCGGCTGCGATGATTTTCTCCTCGCGCAGGCGCTGGATGCGTCTCGCGACGGCCGCGACCGAGAGCCCGATCTTGTCCGCGATTTCCCTGTGAGGCCTCGTATTGTCCTTTTGCGAGTAACGAAGAATGCGGGCATCGGCTGCATCTATCGTCGCTGTCATATGTGCTCCCCTGAGAAATATTTGCGTAAAGCACATCAAATTAGCGCCCAATTCGCAAGAGCAGCGACGTAGTTTCTCGCGAATGGTCGGGCTCGCGCGACGCGTGCCGAACTCAGCGAGGCGAGGACGCATGACAATTATCAAGCGGCACATTCTGGACGGTTTCCCAAAATCGATGTCTCCAAGCAGCCATGCCGTCGAAGCGGACGGTTTTGTTTTTCTCACCGGACAGTTCGGTCGCAATCTCGAAGCTCCGGACGAGCCGCTCTCCGCCGGCATCGAAGCGCAGACGGAGCGCACACTTCAGAACATGGAACGGGTGCTGGCCTCGCTGGGAATGACCTTGCGTCACGTGGTGAGCGTTCGCGTGTTCCTGACCGACTTCAAGCGGGATTATGACGGGCTGAACGCCGTCTACGGCCGGTTCTTTGCCGAAGGAGAGCGGCCGGTCAGGACATGTGTCGGTGTCACCGACCTGGTTCGCGACGCGCTCGTCGAAATTGATTGTATTGCCAAGCGATAGGGGGAAACGATGCAGGATGCCCGACACACGGCGGCGGCGCGGCTGGACCGACTTCCGCTCACCAATTTTCATCGGCGTCTGTTCGGGCTGGTTGCCGGCGGACTGTTTACCGACAATTTCGATATTTATGTAGCGGGAGCTGTCCTCGGTCAGTTGCTGGCGATCGGCTTCTCCGATCTGGCTCAGAATGCGACGTTCGTATCGGCGACGTTCGCGGGCATGCTCATCGGCACGATCGGGTCGGGGATCATAGCCGATCGATACGGTCGCAGGTTGACATTCCAGTTCAACCTCGCGGTGTTCGGTGTGGCTACGCTGGCCTGCGCCGCTGCGCCGGATATCTTCTATCTCACGATCTTCCGCTTCGTCGCAGGCGTCGGCCTTGGCGCCGAGCTGACCGTCGGTTACAGCACGCTCTCCGAATTCACGCCGCCCGCCCGTCGCGGACGCTGGCAGGCGCTTTTGTCGATGATGTCCAGCTTCGGTCTGCTCGCGTCAACCATGATGAGCTGGGCCTTGATTCCGGTATTCGGCTGGCGCGTGATGTTCGTGGTGCCCGGCGTTTGCGCCCTGGGTTTGTTGTTGCTCCGCAAATCGTTGCCGGAATCTCCACGCTGGCTGGAAGCGCACAACCGTTTCGATGAGGCGGATCGTATTGTCGCCGCGATCGAACGCAAGGTCATCGAGGAGGGCGGCGAGCTTCAGGCTCCAGCGACGACGCAGGCAGCCAAAGGTGAAAGCCTGTGGCAGGCGAAGCTAGTCCGTCCTCTTGTTCTCGGCACGATTCTGCAGGTTGCGATGTTCGCGGCGCTGTATGGTCTCGTGAATTGGATCCCGTCGTTCTTGCTGAAGCAGGGGATGCCGATCAACCAGTCGCTCGGGTTGTCGGCGCTTATGTCGCTTGGCGGGCCGGTTGGTGCCTTCGTTGCGTTCGCAATCATCGATCGGATCGGTCGTCGTCCGGCGGTCGTCGTCGGCTCGGTTCTTGCGGCTGCGCTCTCGGTGCTTTTTGGCCAGGCGACAAGCCAGGTCGGTGCGGTGATCTGCGGATTCGTGCTGTTCAGTCTCGTCTACTTTCTCCTTGCAACGATACAGGCGGTCTATCTGCCCGAGTTGTTTCCCACCGCGGTTCGGGTCCGCTGCAACGCGATTTGCATTGGGATTGCGCGGCTGACCACCCTGGTGACGCCTTTCCTGATCGTCTCAGTGTTCAATGCCTATGGTATCTCGGGCGTGGTAACGGCGATCGCAGCGCTCCTGGTTGTTCAGGCGGCGTCGATGGCCCTGTTGGGGCGTGAGACGCGTGGAATTCCTCTCGAACAGATATTCCAAGAGCCCTCGACGGAGCCCCAGCTCAAGGCGACGACCGTGGTCTCGTAGGTGCAAGCGCTGGTATACGGATAACCGCACATGAGGGACTTTCAGCGTCCTGGCCGCTCCGAAGTCCATGGATTCCGGAGCATGGTCGCTACCTCGCACCCCCTCGCTTCCCTGGCCGCTCTGGACGCGCTCAGGGAGGGAGGCAACGCGATCGACGGCGCGATTGCCGCTGCGGCCGTTCTTGCGGTCGTCGAGCCGAGCCAAACCGGCATAGGCGGTGATTGCTTTGCTCTCCTGAAGAAGCCGGGACATGCCGTTGTTGCAATGAATGGCTCGGGATGGGCTCCAAGGGGCGCTTCTGCGACCTTGTTGGCAGAACGGGGCATCGATCAGATCGAGCCGGGTACTCCGGAGGCGGTGACCGTCCCAGGTGCCGTCCGCGCATGGAGCCGATTGGCGAACGACTATGGCAGGTTGGAGTGGGAGCGACTGCTCGCGCCAGCCATCATGCTGGCCGAGAGGGGTTATGCGGTTTCACCTAGGCTGGCGCGGGACTGGAGCCGGCAGATCGGCAAGCTAAGCCGACACCCGGCGTGCCGCGAGATCTTTCTCCCTCAGGGACGCTCGCCCGCGGCCGGCGAACGGCACGTGCAGCTGGCGCTCGCCCGGACATTGAAGGCAATCGCTCAAGAGGGAGCCGATTGCTTCTACGAGGGATGGATTGCCGATGACATCGTGCAGACGCTTGCACAGATGGATGGCGTGCATGCACCGGATGACTTTGCTTCCTGGACTCCGGCCTATGAACAACCGATCTCCCGTAAATATCGAGGCTACGAGTTGTGGGAATGCCGACCGAACGGGCAGGGAGTGACTGCCCTGCAGATGGCGATGCTGCTCGACGGCGAGCTACGCGGCAAGTACGAGGCAATGTCGGTGCAGCGATTTCACTTCCTAGCTGAAGTTGCCCGCGCCGCCTATGCCGATAGGGACGCGTTAGTCGCGGACCCTGCCTCCACCGGAGAGATCGCGGACAAGTTGCTCGCCAGGGACAGGATACAGGCAATTGCGAGCCACATCGACATGTCGAAGCGCAATGACGAGTGGGCCCTTCCTTGTCCGACGCCGGAGCATCGCGATACGACCTATATCTCCGTGGTGGACGAAGACCGCTTCGCCGTATCGCTGATCAACTCGATCTTCGACGATTTCGGAAGCGGAATAGTTGCCGCCCGGAGCGGAGTGCTGCTTCACAACAGGGGCTGCGGCTTTTCCGTCGCCAACGATCATCCGAACGTCATTCGCGGACGAAAGCGACCTCTACACACGATTATTCCGGCGCTGCTGACGCGCGACAATGAGACGGCGATGTCATTCGGTGTCACGGGTGGCCATTTCCAGCCAATGGGGCAGATGCTCCTGCTCTCCAATGTGCTCGATTGCGGCATGACGATTCAGGAGGCGATCGACTTCCCGCGAATCTTTGCTCGTGGGGTCGACCTGGAATTGGAACATACCGTTTCGGTAGTGGTGATGGACGGGTTGGCGAGGCTGGGACACACGCCCCGCTGGGCGGAAAACCCGATCGGAACGGCTCAGGCCATTTGGCTCGACCACGACGGTGGCGGATTGGTTGGTGCTGCCGACTCTCGTCGGGATGGCATTGCGCTAGGAATCTGAACCTGGCCGGCAATGGCGGCGCTGGCTTCGCCATCTCGCGAACCTTTGGTGGGGCCAGCTACTGCGCCGCAATCAGGCTCGTCGCCGACCTCAAAGCATTCTGACCGCAACGCGGGCCAAAAGTAAGCGTCTAGCTTGCCCTCATTCCGCCGTTCAGCGCCTTGCGGATCATCTCGGCGAGCTGGTTGCGGCGATAGGGTTTGGTCAGCAGCAGCACGCCGTCGTCGAGCTTGCCGTGGTGGACGATGGCGTTGTCGGTGTAGCCGGAGGTGTAGAGCACCTTCAGGCCCGGGCGCCGCTTCGCCACCTCTTCGGCGAGCTCGCGCCCGCTCATGCCGCCGGGGATGACCACGTCGGTGAAGAGAAGGTCGAAGCCCTGGCCGGCCTCGATCAATTGCAGCGCGGCGCGGCTGTCGGCGGCGGCGACCGTCTTGTAGCCGAGGCTCTGGAGCTGCACGGTGACGAAGTTGCGCACCAGCGCGTCGTCCTCGACCACGAAAATGGTCTCGGCGCCGCCTTCGGCCTGCGGCGTCGGGGGGGGCGGCCGCTTCGGTGATGCCTTCGCCCGGTGGCAGATAGAGCTTGATCGTGGTGCCGTGGCCTTCCTCGCTGTAGATCTTGATGTGGCCGCCGGACTGCCTGACGAAGCCGTAGACCATGGAGAGGCCGAGACCGGATCCCTTGCCGACCTCCTTGGTGGTGAAGAACGGCTCGAATGCCTTCTGCCGGATCTCGGGCGACATGCCGGTGCCGGTGTCGCTGACCGCGAGCATCACGTAAGGGCCGGGCGCCACGTCCGGATTGGCCTGCGCATAGGCCTCGTCGAGCACGAGGCGTTGGGTCTCCAGCAACAGCTTGCCGCCGTTGGGCATGGCGTCGCGGGCGTTGATCGCCATGTTGAGCACCGCGTTGGTGAGCCGGGACGGGTCGATGTGCGAGGTCATCGGGCCCTGTTCCAGCACGGTCTCGATCTGGATCTGCTCGCCGAGGGTGGGGCGCAGCAGCTTGGCGATATCGGTGATCGCGGCGTTGATCTCGACATTGCGCGGCTGGAGCGGCTGTCGGCGCGCAAACGCGAGCAGATGCTGGATCAGCTCGGCGCAGCGCTCGGCGGCATCGTCGATCAGCCGCGCGACGCGCTGCAGTTCCGGCTGCTGCTTCAGGCTCGCCACCAGCGTCTCCGTGTTGCCGGAGATCACCGTGAGCATGTTGTTGAAGTCGTGCGCGACGCCGCCGGTCAGCTTGCCGATCGCGTCCAGCTTCTGCGATTGGTGCAATTGCCGCTCGGTCTCGCGCGAATGGGTCGCGTCGTGATAGACCAGCACGGCGCCGGAGATATGGCCTTGCCCGTCACGCATCGGCCGGCCGCTGATCATCAGATGGCGCGGTTGATCGCCGCTGTGCGGACGGACGATCATCTCCAGCTCTTCGAAGTGCTCGCCGCGCAGGACGCGCGCCGACGGCAGTTCCTCGGCCTCGAGCGGCGTCACGCCGTCGCCGTGAAACACGTCGGATATCACGCGCAGATTGCGCAGGTTCATGCCGGTCCGATGCAGCAATATGCGCTCCGCCGCCGGATTGGAGAGCAGCACGTCGGCATTGTCGTCGATGACCAGCACAGCCTCCGCCATGCTGTGGAACGTGCTCTGGAGCACGTTGACCGACAGGCGAAGCTCGTCATGGGCGTTGACGAGATGCTCGGTGCGCTCGGCAACCGCCGCCTCGAGCGCCTCCTTGGCGGCCGTGGTCTCCAGCAGCGTGCTCTTGAGCGCGACCTGGGTGCGCTGGCTCTCGCGCATCAGCATCAGGACCAGCAGCAGGATGACCAGCGCGCCGACGATGTCGATGCCGAGCAGCACGATGCCGGTCCGGCGCGAGTCCGCTTCGCGGTCGGCAAGCAGCTTCTCTTCGCCGGCGGCCAGCCGATCGAGATTGGCCGTGAGCGCATCCATCAGGCCACGGCCCTCGGCGCGGCCGACCAGCGCCTGGACGCCGGGCCCATCGCCGTCGGCGCGCAGGCGCACCGCTTCGGCGGCAACATCCAGTCGCCGCAGGATCAGCGGTTCGGTGGCCGCCAGCAGTCGCTCTTGATCGGCATTGTCGCGGACCGCGAGCTTGAGCTCGGCGAGCGCCGGCGCGATCCGGCTCTTCGCCGCCTGGAATTCGTCGAAAAATCCGGCCGTCTGGTAGATTTCATAGCCACGCGCTGCGCTCTCGGCGCGGCGGACCCAGAGGCGCACGTCCGAAATCTTCTTCAGCACCTCGACGGTGTGGTTGACCCAGGCGGAATCCGACCGCGACTTGACGTCGAGTCCGATCGAGGCTGCGGTGATGATCAGGAGGATGGCAAGTCCAGCACCGAGAATGACGCGCTGCGTTGGGATCAAGGTGCTTCTTTCTTGTCCTTCGGCTGCGCGCTCTCGCCGGGGCCGCCGAGGCATTCCCGAATCGTGGTCAGCAGCACGTCCGGCGTGAACGGCTTGCGCAGGCAGCGCGTCGCGCCGAGTTCCAGCGCCATGCGCAGGAAATCGGGAGAGGGCGAGGCGGATGAGGCGAAGGCATAGCCGGACATCGCAATCAGCGGGATTGCCGGCGCGCGCTCGTGAAAGATGCGGATGGATTCGAAGCCGCGCATGTGCGGCATGAAGATGTCGACGAGCATCACATCAAACATCTGCGTTTCGAGCGCAGCAAGTCCCGTTTCTCCGCCGTCGGCCATCGTGACGTCGAAGCCCTGACGTTGGAGGAGGACCTCGATGGTCGCGCCGACCATCGGATCGTCATCTACCACGAGGATACGCGGCATGACATTTCCCAGTAGATCGATCGAAGTCCCATACCCATGGCTGATATAGGCGAATCGTGGAGTGGGTCAATTTGGGATTGGATCAATGTAGATATGCACGGTGCGGTGAATAGAGGTCCGCGCGTGCGCGCGTGTACAGAACGTCGCACGAGATGCGCGTGTGACGCGCGAAACGAGCGCTGAATGCGCGACAAACGAAGACAAACGAAAAAGGCGCCGCATCGCTGCGGCGCCTTTTCCGTCAAACGTTGTCTCATCGATTACGGGCAGGGATGACGCTGGCCGTCGTAGCCGAGATACGTGCCCGAGGCCGGGTCATACGACCTGAAGCGCTGTGCGCAGTAAGCTGCGGAGTCACCGCCGCTGTCGGGCACGACCGCGACTGACGGCTCGTCATAGTAGCTGTCACCATAGTAGTAGGGATCATCGTAATATCCGCCACCGTAATAGGCGTACGAGCCGACGCCCCCCGATCGCAGCGCCCGCCGCGAAGCCGGGCCAGAAGCCGCCGCGACGATGCCAGCCGCCGCCCTGCCAGTTGCCGCCGCCGCCATGCCAGTTGCCGCCGCCACCATGCCAGTTGTTACCCGCGACCGCAGCGCCGCGGCCGCCGGCAAAGGGGGCTCCACCGCTCGGGCGGACTGCTGCGCCGGCCGCGAAATTGCCACCACCGCCGCCGATCCGTGCGCCGCCAACGGGACCTCCGCCCATGCGGGCACCGCCGCCACCACCAAAATGAGCGCCGCCGCCACCACCAACCGCAGCACCGCGGCTAGGGCCCTGCGCGAAGCTCGGCGTCGCCAACGGGAGGACCAACGCCACTGCTGCCGCGGCGCTCAAAACTTTTAGACTTTTCATGATCAAGCTCCTTTCCCGGAAAGCCAACCCTAGGACAGGGCCGTGGTTCCCGGGATCACGACCGTTTGCGTGCGAAGGGAGCGTCTCACCGGGACGCTGTACCCGGCATGAACGGATCATGCCCGATTTGCGGCGGCGGTCCGTGGCTCGGGCACCGCAATTGCGTGGGGCACGGCCGCACCCGCCGAACTGGACATTTCTCCGTCCGGATGGCATCAGGACCCTACGAAGCAGGGCCCTTGCCGCATGAAACAGTTTTTTCTGAAGTTCTTCACCTGGTGGAATGGCCAGACGTTTGGCACCCAACTGTGGACCAAGCGGTATGGGGAGCTGGTCGGCCAGGATGAGCAGGGCAATCTCTATTACCGCACCCGCGGCGGGGCGATCGATCCGACGCTCGGCTTCGAGCGGCGCTGGGTGATCTACAACGGCTACGCCGAAGCGAGCCGCATCCCGCCATCCTGGCACGGCTGGATTCATCACGTCGTCGACACGCCGCCGACCGAGACCAACTACCAGCCGCGCGAGTGGGAAAAGCCGCACCAGCCGAATCTCACGGGCACGGCAAAGGCCTACCGTCCTTCGGGCTCGACGCTCGCCAGCGGCCGGCGGCCGAAGGCGACCGGCGACTACCAGTCCTGGACGCCTGGCTAGGCATCCGGCTCCAAGCGCGAATCTTCATCGCTCGATTGGATGCACCCGCATCCCTCTCACGCCGCTGTGGACAACGGGAACAGCGGGGACGATGCCTGCTTGCCCGTTGCCGGCACGCGAGCGATGCGGCTCAATGATCCCATCTTACGGAGATGGGAGACCATTGCGTTCGGTTCGGGCAACAGTTCGCGACTGTCCCGAGATGCAGCGGCCGCCGACCAGGACTCGATCGGGAGATAGGCCCCCGGTCTGGACGTTCCGGAATCGCCCGATGTGAATGTGCGCCGCCGTAAGACAGGAAAGGCCGCTTGGGAAACCGAGCGGCCTTTCTCTGTTGGCATGAGTTGTGTGTCCCGGACGCGGTGCGGCGTGTAACGATCTGGGTCCCGGCTCTGCGCAGCAGCGCAAAGAGCGCTGCAGCGCGTCCGGGACACGAAAGCAGAAGCTACATCACCCTTTCAGCCGCTAGCTTCACCGCCGCGAGTCGTCGCGCCTGGTTTTGCGCGCCGCGCTCCCTGAGCATCGCCAGCACTTCGGCGGGCGCGGTTTCGGGCGAGCCTGAATTGAACGGCGGGGCCGGATTGTATTCGAGCTGGAGCTGGATCGCCTCCGCCGTCGTGCGGTCGATCAGGATCGACACCAGCGTCAGTGCGAAATCGATTCCTGCGGTGACGCCGCCGCCCGTGACGCGGTTGCGATCGATGCAGACACGCGTCTTGGTCGGCGTTGCGCCGAACTGGGCGAGCATCTCCATCGCGCTCCAATGGGTCGCAGCCCGGTAGCCCTTGAGCAGGCCGGCAGCGCCGAGCGCCAGCGATCCCGTACAGACCGACGTGACGTACTTTGCGCCCTCGGCCTGCCGCCGCAGGAAGTCGAGCACCTCCTCATCATTGAGCAAGTCGTTGGTGCCGCCGCCACCGGGCACGCAGATCACGTCGAGTTGCGGGCAATCGGCGAACGTCGTGGTCGGCGTCAACGTCAGCACGGAGTCGCTCGGCACCGGTTCGATGCGCTTCCAGATCAGATGCAGCTTCGCGCCGGGTATGTTCGAAAACACCTGCAAGGGGCCGGTGAAGTCGAGCTGGGTGACGCGCGGAAACACCAAAAGTCCGATCTGGAGCGGTGTCGACATGGGAGCCTCCAACTATGAGCTTGACGGAACAAATTGGCATGATGCTCTTCCGTCCAAAATGGCGAATTTCCCTCTATTTCGGACATGACCGTGATCGGCATCCTGATCTTCCCGGATTTCCAGTTGCTCGATGCAGCCGGCCCGATCTCCGTGTTCGAGATCGCGGCGCGCTGCACCGGCAAGACGACGACCGGGATCCGGGTGCTGGCGCTGAACGCGGGGCCCGTGCGCAGTTCGTCCGGCGTCGAGATGGTGGCGCGCGATTTCAAGTCGGCGAATGCGATCACGACGCTGGTCGTGGCGGGCGGCGCCGGCGTTGCAGGCGCGGCGCGCTGCGAGGTCACGCGCGCCTTTGTGCAGCGG
>NZ_LGHM01000362.1 GCF_001908185.1 Bradyrhizobium sp. AS23.2 | reverse complement strand
ATCAAATGGACCTTGATGACGGCCTCGAAGGCCTCCACGCTCATCTTGTGGAAGATCATGTCGCGCAGGATGCCGGCGTTGTTCACGACGCCGTCGAGCCGGCCGAAATGATCGGTCGCGGTCTTCACGATCTTGCTTGCGGGGATCGCTTCCGCGACGCTCTCGAAATTGGCGACCGCGGTGCCGCCGCGCTTCTTGATCTCCTCGACGACCTCCTCAGCGGGCATGGCGCTCGAACCGGCGCCGTCGGCGGCGCCGCCGGGATCGTTGACGACGACCTTGGCGCCCTCGGCCGCGCAGAGCAGCGCGATCTCGCGCCCGATGCCGCGGCCGGCGCCGGTGACGATGATGACCTTGTCTTGCAGTGATTTTGTCATGTGAGTTCTCCGCTATCGATCCAAATTCCGCCGTCATTCCGGGATGCGCCGAAAGGCGCAGGCCCGGGATCCATACTCCCGATCGTGGTTATGGATTCTCAGATGCGCAATTGCGCATCATAGCTCGTCGCTTGCGCGACGCCCCGGAATGACAAGTCTCTACCTCTCGTTCGTGAACACGATCGTGCCTGACGCGGCGAACATGCCGCCGACGCCGTGGCACACCGAAATCTTCGCGCCCTGCACCTGTGCCGGCGCGATGCCGCGCATCTGGCGCACGCTCTCCTGAAGCGCGTACATGCCGTACATGCCGGAATGCATGTAGCTCAATCCGCCGCCGTTGGTGTTGAGCGGCAGCTTAGCCCCGGGCCGCGTGTTGCCGTCGGCGATGAACCTGCC
>NZ_LGHM01000361.1 GCF_001908185.1 Bradyrhizobium sp. AS23.2 | reverse complement strand
CAAGGCATCCTGGGCTCGGCCGTGATCAAGGGCCAGGCCACCGAGGTGATCGACGTCGGCCACTTCCTGCCGATGGCGTTCGCGGACTGGTTCACCCGCAAGGAGATGATGCCGTCGATGCACGCGCAGTCGGTGCTGCTGGTCGACGACAGCGCGTTCTTCCGCAACATGCTGGCGCCGGTGCTCAAGGCCGCCGGCTACCGCGTTCGCACCGCGCCGACCGCGCAGGAGGGCCTGGCCGCGCTGCGCGCGCAGAGCTTCGACGTGGTCCTGACCGACATCGAGATGCCCGACATGAACGGGTTCGAGTTCGCGGAAGTGATCCGCTCCGACAACAACCTCGGCGCGATGCCGATCATCGGCCTGTCGGCGCTGGTGTCGCCGGCGGCGATCGAGCGCGGCCGGCAGGCCGGCTTCCACGACTATGTCGCCAAGTTCGACCGTCCCGGTCTGATCGCGGCGCTGAAGGAACAGACCGCGAGCGCCGCCGGCGCCTCCGAGCTGAGCCGGGCAGCGGCCTAAGAGCATGATCCGGACCCGAAGGGCCGCGTTAGCGCAAAGTGTGAAGCGG
>NZ_LGHM01000360.1 GCF_001908185.1 Bradyrhizobium sp. AS23.2 | reverse complement strand
CATGAGCGCCTCCTCACGGTGCTTCGAGCGAGGTCCAAGCTGTTCGCCGACGAGACGACGGTGCCGGTGCTCGATCCTGGTCGAGGGCGCACCAAGACCGGCCAGCTCTGGGCCTATGCCGCCGACGACAGGCCCTGGGGCGGCCTCGATCCGCCCGGCATCGCCTATGTCTATGCACCCGACCGCAAGGCCGAGCGGCTGTTCAGCCATCTTGCCGGCTTCAAGGGTGTCCTGCAGGTCGATGGCTACACCGCCTATCCAAAGCTTGCCGAGCGCGGCGAGGTCGAACTCGCCTTCTGCTGGGTGCACATGCGGCGTAACTTCTACGAACTCGCGGCGGCGGGCCCCGCGCCGATCGCAAGCGAGGCGCTGAAGCACATTGCCGCATTCTACGCGATCGAGAAGGAGATCCGCGGCCGCAGTCCGGAGGAGCGCCGTCTCGTGCGTCAGCAGAAAAGCCGGCCGCTGGCCGACGCCTTCGAGGCTTGGCTACGCGCCAAGCTGGCTCTCATCAGCCAAAAGATCAAGCTCGCCGCCGCCATCCGCTACGCTCTCTCGCGCTGGCAGGGGCTGACGCGCTTCATCGAAGATGGCCG
>NZ_LGHM01000359.1 GCF_001908185.1 Bradyrhizobium sp. AS23.2 | reverse complement strand
CCACTTAATGTTCTCCAACATGATCACGCCAAGGGTTAGAGTGATCATGCGAATGCGTCAAGTATAGGGGGACTCGATCTACTTATCCGCAATTAGTTCGGAATGAGTCCATTAAATTCCCAGCCGGCCACGCCGGCCTAGTCATCATCATCGTCAGCTGCGTCGTTCCATTCAAGTTCGCACACCACGCGCGCCTCCACCGATGTCTCGGCGCTGAAGTATTTTGCGTTCTCGACCAAGAGACGGCGCGCCGCCTCCTCCGCCAGCTTCTTTGAATTGCACTTCTCATGCACGAAGCTTTCGGTCTCCCCTGAACGCTTGGACCTATCCCAACGAATGACATCAATAGACGCATACCAAACGCCTGAACCGGTCCGGTGGCGTGTCAGAATTTCTCGGCGTCGGTCTGCTGCGCCGGCGATGCCCAGCCAAATCGCATCGTTGAAATCTTTAGAGGCCCGTGACCGTGCTTCGAACGCCAACCCCTTTAAAGCCGCTTCGCCTAGATACTCTAGCTTTCCATGAATACCAAAAATATGAGTCTCAATTTCGCGAACCGCATTGCGCGCTTCAGAAGTCAAAGGTGGAGAAGTGGGCTTGATCCCCCTAGCTTGAACCACCTTTGCGACCTCGGCTCTCTTCATTTTCCATAGATCAGCGGAAATCGCGTCGAGATCATTCTTTGATAGCTCCCACCTGTGCTCTCGTTCCCATTTTTCACGTTTCAACCTTGGAGAGAGATCAACCACCGTCGACTTGATCCGCCTCGCCCGCTCTAAGGCATCGAACGTTTCCATTGCCTCGAAGCCGCTGTTGACGAGAGACTCGTGAACTTTGCCAGCTGCATCAAAGTGCAGGTAGCTGCCATCCACCCTCGTAATTCGAGCCGGTTTGCCTTCCTCCAGCTCTACAATCACGTTTGCAATCTTCTGCCTGGTTCCAGCAAATTGCGGCATCGCATCGTATCCGTGAACCAAACCGTCCATCACCCGATGCGA
>NZ_LGHM01000037.1 GCF_001908185.1 Bradyrhizobium sp. AS23.2 | reverse complement strand
CGCTCCTTGCGGCTACGATGAACCAGAAATCCTCCCTTCGTGAAGTCCCTCAATTTGTCTCAAGGGCTCTGACGGCGAACAGGCTTCTGGCTCACCATGTTTCTTCCGTTGTCGAGGCTAACTCACTTGTTTTCAGCGCTTACGGGTCGTTGGAGGCCAGGCCGGACATTGACGAATACCCCCTCAGGCGCCTCGGGCGGCGCTTCCGCGTCGACGCGGCCTGCACCGATCGACATTTCGCGGCTTTTGCTTCAGCCGGTCGCGCAAAGCTATTGCTCAGAATTCCGGCCGACCGTGCGCTCAATGCGTTCGCGCACAGCGGGATGTCAATCAGCTCTTTAATTGCGGTTTGTTGTCAAGCTTCCGTTTCGAGCTTGCCAATAGCACTACGGTAGCGCTCGCGTCGACGGAGCTGCTCACGGTTGCGGAGACGCGCGAGTGGGGCTGAGGCATTAGATCGGCCTATGGGTAATGCCATCGCTGTGGTCATGGCCCTTTCAGAGGTCGCGCAGCACCTCATCATGATGTCCGGCTGGGGCGCCTCAACGTTTCCAGCGGAGTGCGGATGAGCTGTCACCAGCCGACTGACCGAGGTCGCCACAACTGCCGTCCAGCAGGACATCACCGGCCGTTGGGAAGGGCCGAATTCTCGCAAGATAGGATCAGGCCGGCTTCGCTTGACCCCAATCGAACGATATTCCGTCGACCCAGATGCAGCGGAGGAGGACAGCGATCTGCCGTGCGACGGCGACCTTCTTGTTCATGCCGATCCGCTTGGCTAGCTTCATTCCCCAGGTCCTGAGGGAGGACCATTTCCTCGCCCGATAAGGCAGAACGGTCGCCGCCTTGAATAGGTGGGTTCGGAGAAAACGAGTCTCCCCATTTGCCATTGATTATCAGTTTCGCCGGACTGATTGCGCCGAGGCGCGAGACCAAGATAGGTCCCGACGCTCGATGCCGATCGGAAGCGCGACCGGTATCGATTGTATGGCGGAACATCAAGGCCGCCACCACGCCGACACCTCATCAGGCGACGTGTCGTTCATCCGACTTTGCCAACTGCCGGACTTCGTGGTCTAACCTGCTTTGTTGCTCACAGATCTGCTCATGGTCGACAGCAGCGGCTCGATCGCACCGAGAAGCTAATGATCTTCGACCAACAGCTCGCGGGCCAGATTGGCAAACTGCAGTCCGATCGCGCGTGGGAGCAGCCCTATTCTTGGCACCGTCGAGACCAGGTCCGTGCCGAGGAGAATATGCCTTAGATCGGAGATGCTCGGCACGGTGACCACCTGGTTGAGCGACAGGCCGCGTTCATCGAGCGCTCTGAGGTAGCCTGAGCGCCAGGTGCCTCCATAGGTGACGACGCTGTGGCTCGCCTTGACATAGTCGTTGACGCCCAACCTCCGGCCAGCGAGCAGGTGGCTCTTGCGCATAACGCACACATACTGGTCATCCAGCAGATGTCGATGATAAAAGTTCTCCTCCTGAATCATAGGGGCCAACAAGAAGATCGGCTTCGCCGCGTTTGAGCGATCCCTTTCGCACGCGCCGTCTTGATTTCCAGCAGCAGGCGCGGCGCCCGGCACCTGATCTCAGCGAGGGTACGCGGCAGAATGATCGAGCGTTCGTAATAGTTGCAGGCGATCGCGATCTGCCCGGACGCGCTTGCGGGATCGAAATCTGCCGACTGCATTAGTCCCTCGAAGCCCTCAAGCAGGTGGCTGGTACACTCAACGATCTCGATACAGCGAGGCGTTGGCACGATCCCGCCATGCTGGCGCACGAACAGCTTGTCGTGGAACGCCGCGCGCAGCCGGTCCAGCGTATAGCTAGTCGTCGATTGGTTCGTACCGAGCACTTCGGCGGCCTTCGAGAAGGAGCCCAGTTCCGACACCAGGCGCAAAGTACGGATCGCAGCAAAATCAATCGCGAGCGGATCCCAATCCTTTGCCATTTCCTTGAGTCCCTCCTCGCGCAGACCAAACCACCGTATCGAAAGAGTAGATAACGGCTATCAACTCTGTCCGATTGTTCAAACACTATTGCCAGCGCAATCTGCTCGAAAATGGGAGTTAAAGCGGCAAGCCCGCGACGATAGCCTCAACCATGGAGAGCCCATGAACGCACCCAAACCTTTTCCGCTCAATGCCTGGTACGCGGCTGCATGGTCCTATGAGATCGCCCGCGAGCTTTCCGCCCGCACAATTTTCGGCCAGAACGTTGTGCTCTACCGCCGCACTGATGGCCTCGTTGCGGCACTGGAGGATGCCTGTTGGCACCGGCTTTTGCCGTTGTCACTCGGACATCTCAAGGGCGACGACGTGATGTGTGGCTATCACGGGCTGGTGTTCAATTCGGCCGGCCGCTGCTCCTACATGCCCGCGCAGAACACGATCAATCCGTCAGCCTGCGTGCGTGCCTATCCGGTGGCTGAGCGGCGTCGTCTGGTCTGGCTGTGGCCCGGCGATCCAGCGCTGGCGGACCCCGCCAAATTCCAGATTTTCATTGGAACGACGGCACAGAATGGGTCGGCAACGGCGGCACGTTCTATCAGCGGAAATCCGGTTATCGCCTGATCGTTGGCAACCTGATAGACCTCACGCACGAGACCTATGTGCACGCGGGCAGCATTGGCGACGAGGCGATCACGGCAGCGCCCTTCAATGTGACCCACACCGAGAACACGGCGGGGATGACGCGCTGGATGATCGACATCGAACCACCCCCGTTCTGGGGCCACCAACTTGCACGCGCGGGCCGTGTCGATCGCTGGCAGATCGTGACGTTTCAGGCGCCGTCGGTGGTCGTCGGAGACGTCGGCGTGGCACTGACCAATACCGGGCGCCGCAAGGCGACCGATCGCACGGCGTCAGCAGTGCGTTTTTGGCGGCGATCACACCGGAAACTGAGACGATGTGCACTACTTCTGGAACTTTGTCCGAAACTATCGCAGAGATGATGTGCACCTAACGAAAGAGCTCCAGCTTGCCCATGTTAATGGCAGGGCAGGGGTCTACGATCAGGATCACCGGGTGTTGGAGGCGTAGCAGGCTGCCATCGACAAGAACCCGCGCTCTCCCTTTTACGATCTCAACATCGATGCGGGCGCGCTCTGCGCACGGCGGCTGATCGACCGGATGAAGGCTGACGAGCAGGTCCCCGTGATCGCTAACGTTGCGGCCGAGTGAGTGAGAAGTCATGGCCAAGCCGACAGAACCGATTAGCGCACGCCTTCGCGCCACGCGCGATCTCACTCCTAACGTCCGTCTAATCGAGATCGAGCCGGACTGTCCGTTGATCAAGGTAACGCCTGGCAGTCACATCGACGTTCTCGTGCCGACCGACACGCAGCCGCAGCTTCGTCGCTATTCATTGGTGGGACCTTGTGCGGACGGCTCTATCGCATCGCCGTCAAGCGGCCGAGCCGGGGTGGGTCTGTCGGCATGTGGCGCCTCAAGCGGGCGAACGACTCACGATCTTCGAGCCAACCAACAGCTTCGA
This sequence comes from Bradyrhizobium sp. AS23.2, assembly GCF_001908185.1. GTDB lineage: Bacteria > Pseudomonadota > Alphaproteobacteria > Rhizobiales > Xanthobacteraceae > Bradyrhizobium. The sequence goes on along the minus strand of NZ_LGHM01000037.1, from coordinate 7,145 downwards.
ACTGAGCTACGACCGGCCGGACTACCTGCTGCTGGCCGGCGGCATCGGCATCACGCCGATTTGCACGATGGCGCTGGCACTGAAGCAAGCCGGTACGAATTCCCGCCTGCTCTATGCCGCACGCAGCCGTCGGGACCTCGCGCTCGCGGACGAGCTTGCCACTTACATCGGCGAACGACTTCAGCTTTTCGCCGGTGAAGAGCGACGGCGGATCGACATCGGCGGCGAGATCGCCCAACTAGACGCGCGTGGTGCGTTCTATGTGTGCGGCCCGTTCGGCATGTTGGAGGCGGCCAAACAGCTTTGGAGGCAAGCGGGCAGACGCGCGACGCACCTTCGCTACGAGACATTCGACAATACCGGTGGCCTCGCGGACACCCCGTTCAAGATCAGAGTTCCCCGATTGGGCCCGGAAATTGAAGTGCCTGCCCATCGCTCGATGCTTGAGGCGCTTGAAGCAGCCGGCGTCGACATGATTTTCGGTTGCCGTCGCGGAGAATGCGGTCTTTGCGTGCTGCCGATCCTGGAGGCGTCGGCTGAGATCGATCATCGCGACGTGTTCTTCAGCACTGAAGAGCGGGCGACAAACAGCAAGCTCTGCACCTCCGTGTCGCGCCTCGCGCGCGGTTATGTAACCATCGACACGCCTGATCGAATGCGGATCGGGCATCATGGTTGCGACGCCCGCGCGCTGCCGTTTAGGACTCGCTCCAACAAGGCCTGCCTGATCTACTCAGGCGGGATGATCGTTCGGTGTGGCGAGAGGGCATGCCCGGGCTTAGTGTAGTCTCCTTTCAATCGCTGCGGCCAGAGCGCAGAGCCGCGCGCGAGCTGTCGCCGGCCAGGCAACAAGCACCGAGCCGTGATCGGCCGCTCTCCGCAATGGTCATCAGCTGTTTGGCTTCGTTAGAGCTGCTTGCGGAGCTGTCCGCGAGAACTGGCCATGCGTTCGGCGAAGAGCGAGAGTACTTGGTCTTGGAGCTTTCAGTCTAACGGCTGCTGAAGGCCCCTGACCTGATCACGGCCTGGCTAAGGATCCGCAGGTTTGGCTGATGGTGTCACAATCGGCACTTTACCGCGAGACGATCCTGACTAGATCTCATGTTGAGCGGCCTTCGACGACCGGTCCTCCGCCTCGGCAAACCGATAGGGTGAGATGCCGCTATGCACCGTGGTCAATAAGGACTTACAGAACGCAGGTGTGAGCTTGCCGCGGTGGACTATGACGTTCTCGCGACCCATAGCAGCCCGCGCGTTCTGCCACTGCTGATTGAAGCCGCGCTGTTCGTTGGACTTGACGTGGCAAGCGGCAAAGTCGGCGTCATCCAGCGTCGCCAACTGGCCCGCATGTACCGGCCGCTTCGTATGGACGTGCACCCACATCGGACTCGGCATTGCACCATTGCGTAACGCCTTGGGTTGCAGCTTGATCTCAAAAAGCGCCCCTGGCTCTCCCTTTAACGCGCGCGGTAGATCCGCAGGCGCCAATTCCTTGGCCGCCAGCAAGTGTTCAAGGTATTTCTGCGACGGAAAGCCGTAGGTCTTCATGCATTCAATCTTAGTCGACACCTTCCGCTCGTTCAAAGCCTTGGCCAGCCCCTGCGCCTCGGATCGCATAATATTGAGCCGGACTAGTTTGTCGTGCACTTCGCGCACTTGCGCGGGCGTGAGCAGGACGCGTCGACGAGGTTCCTCTAAGACAGCCACACAAGCCTGCATTTCGGCGGCCTGAGTCTGCAGAAGCTCGATTACGGAATCCACGACGTGGTCGGCGTCCTCGGGTCTCATCTGGCGGGCTTGCGAGACTGCCTTTTGCTGACCAGCCAGATCAAAGTGCAAAAGTTCGTCCAAACGTTTGAGGAGTTGCGTCAGCGTCTCCATTGATGGCGGGGCCTGCCAAATCGCCAAGTGTGCCGTGGCCGACGATGACGCCCTCGCATGCGCTTCCTCCGCGCTCACGAGCGTCTTCGTCCCTAGATCCGAGAGCACGACGACCTTGGATGCTGGCGCCGCGACCTTGTCGGCCGAAGCGACCTCCGCCTGCGTCTGCCCGACCGCAGAACTCCCGGCGTCAGCAGCCGGTGTGCGCTTGCCTTTCCCCTTCCTGCGCGCTGTCGTGCCTTCGGCCACTACAACCTTGCCGGTCGTGCTGGCCGGTGTCGCAGCCGCAGCGTCGGCCGTAGCTGCAATGGTGGCCGGCGTCTTCGGCTGCAGTTGCACGAAGCGCATGACGTCGTGCGCAGCTACCCAGGCGCCTTCCTCGATCTGACCCAACAAGTCCAATGGCAGGTCGGCACCTGTTCCGGCATCGCTGAGTTTGGAAACAATGTCGTGCAAGCCCAACGCAAATTCCGTAAGCCGATCCATGACTCCTTCCAGAACGGCGCAGTGCGCTGCGTCGAGTGCGCGTCCTTCGTTGTTTAGAACAACGTCGGACGTCGAGACGAGCGCCGGAAAAACGTCCCTGATGAAGGTTCCGAGCAGACGCACCTGTCCGTTCTCAGCCATGAGGATTTCCCTCATGGCTGGTTCGAATGTGCTCGCGTGAGGCCCAATCTTGACCCGCGCGAGAGCGACCTGCTGTTGCAGATGGAGGCACTTCGTGTGCACCGCCCAACCGCTGTGCAGCCGCAGTGTGGCCTGTTCAGCCTGCCGCATCTCGACCGTTGTACTTGGCAAGTTGGCGGTGGCGACGCATACCCATTGCATGTGTTCGAAGCGCAAAGCCTTCTTTTCCCACCACTCCATGCAGGCCGCATAGTACCTTGCTACACCGGAAGCCGCTCGGCTCACCTGGTCAAAGGGAACGCCCAATAGGACAAGCTGATCGAGCAAATGGGCCGCACGCGTCCTTTCCTTCTCCAAGTCGCGGATCGTCTGGCTGCCCAGGTCGTTGCATTGCTTCCCCGCATCGAGCACTTCGTCGCGGAGACGGCGGGCCTGATCGTCGGACAAAATGCTACGCGCCACATGCCGGGGCAGCCTCGCGTAGTACTCCAAAACGTTTGAGCCTGCCTTGATCAGCTGGTCGATCCGCTCTTGTGCCTCCGACAAGGTCTGCTTCTGCCTGGCCGCATTGCGGCAAGTGCCAAGCTCCGCAAGCAGGCCGTCCATTTTCTGCTTTGTTGCCCTGATCTCGTCGCCCGTCGAAAAAATGGGGACTGCCATACCCGAAGTTCGCGGCTGGCTGACCGCCGGCGACGCTCTATCCTGAGACCCAGAGCGCATCCGCTCTACGACGGAATCGAAAGATTGGGTGCCTTCACCAGCGGCGAGAGTTGATTCCGACCGGGAACTGCTCGATTCCCACGTCCCGTCGGCTCCAGGAGCCCCAACGTGCGATTTGCCAGGTCGGCCAATGCCCGTCATATTCCAACTCCGATCCACGCGAGAATGCCAAGGCTATTTAGATAGACGGCTTGGCTGACGATCAGCTGACGAACGGCATTCTCCCGGATGCACAGATAAAACAGAATCAGCATGGCTCCCAATTCCCTAGAGTACGCCTTGGTTTTGGGTTTTCTGGTCTGCAGATACGCCTCCTGCTTCGCAAGCTGGCTGTGAGTTCGCGGCCCAACATGACGGCCAGCTCGCATCGATCCCGTTCGAGCTCGAGCAGGAGCCGGAATTCCACATTGGGGGGCGGCGCCCTCTATTCGACCGCGCGCGACTACATCAAGTTCACCCAGATGATTCTCAACAAGGGCCGCGGCAACGGCAACCAGGTGCTGAAGGCGAAGACTGTCGCGACAAAAGAACCATATTTGGTAAACTCGCATGGGCAAGATGACGACTGCCGCGCCGCTGTACACAAACGACGTCGATCTCTATCCGGAGCAGGTGAAGAAGTGAGGCCTCAGCTTGATGATCAACACGGCGAAGACCGCTGAAGGGCGCAGCGCAGGCAGCCTCGACTGGGCGGGCCCCGCCAACACCTAATTGCTGGATCGACCCGTCGCGCGACGTGGTTCACCATGCTGGCTGGACATAGGTCAGCATGGATCGACAAGCTTTTTCTTTGATCTTCGCAAGCGTGTCATGGCCGCGATCAGGGGCGGATGTCCCTCGATCAAGCCGCCAAGCAATTTGGAGTCGCGATCAGCACGGCAATTGCCTCGATGAAGCGGGTTCGATGAGACCGGCAGTGTTGCTCCGGCAGAGGAGCGGTCACAAGCCGACGGCGGAGAGACCGGCATAAAGCCGTTGGCGAGATGCGCCTACCGATTTGGGTTCTCCAAAAGGCCGAGCGCTAAGAGGTCGGCAGCCATGAAGACGGCTAGCCGCGCCGCTGTCAGCGCGACGAACGTCCGCGAGGGCGCCGACCTCGAGATCCCTATTCGCGCGGAGCCGGCAGTCACCCTCGGGTTGCCGGACAGCGCGGACGAACCGCCGCATCGGCATATTGATTAGCATCAGTTCATCGGAGCGACCAAGTCAGACCTCCTCCGCCGCAGTTTCAGCTCGCGATCGTGACCTCGTAGCCATCCGCGCCCCCGAACTCGCGCGCGCTCAACTTTGCCGCGGTGGAAGCCGATCTGTCCCCCGCGTTCGGCCCAGCGGGGGGGGCGCGTCGGATAGCGACCTCGGCGCGGCCCGCAGGGCGCCGTCACGCCCCCAGAACCGATCGAAATTCCCGCACTTCCGCCAACGCTTCCTCACAGTCCCCGGTTGCTGGCCAAGCGGCCACTGTGTCATCTCTCGTCATGGCATTGTGCGTGTTTCGGCAATTTCCGGACAGCGATTTCGGTAATTCGCGGACAGCGATTTCAGTAATTCCGGGACAGGGATTCCGCTAAATCGCGGACAGTTGCGGGAGGTTGTTTTTCGGGAGCGCCGTTCAGGCAATGTTCTCTCTCAAGCTGAGTTTGAGAGAGGGCAATGCCGAGACGGAAGCAAGCGCAACGGACCACTGTGAAGGACCTACGATCGATCCTGAGGCTGACGTACGAGCAGGGCCTGTCGGTTCGGGCGATCTCGGAACGGCTGCAAATCAGCAAGACCTCGGTTGCCAGCTACCTGCTGCGGGCGCGTGAAGCTGGCTTGAGCTGGCCGCTGCCGCCGATTTACGAGAGCGAGGCGGCGTTACGGCGGGCCTTGTTCCGGCGGGGCGGACGGCCGCCGCAGGCCCTGAGTGAACCTGCGTGGCCGCGGGTGGCGCAGGAGCTCAAGCGCAAGGGCGTCACGGTGACGCTGCTTTGGCAGGAATACCTGACGGCGCATCCCGACGGTTATGGTTACACCTGGTTCTGCGAGAAGTTTGATGCCTATCGGCGCCGGGCGAACCCGACCTTCCGCCACCGCCACGCGGCGGGTGCGGTTAAGCAGACCGACTATGCTGGCCCGACGGTGGAGGTGAACGACCCGCAAACCGGCGAGATCCATCGGGCGCAGATATTTGTCGCGGTGCTCGGGGTCTCGTCGCTGACCTTCGCTATGGCGAGCTTCGGTCAGCGACTGCCAGATTGGATCGAGGGCCAGACCCGAGCCCTGTCGTACTTCGGCGGAGTTCCCAAGGCGATCGTCTGCGACAATCTGAAGGCCGGGGTCGTCAAGGCGTTGTGGTTCGAGCCGACGCTCAACCAAACCTTTGCCGCCATGGCCGAGCACTACGACACGACGATTTTGCCGACCCGCAGCCGCAAGCCGCGCGACAAGGGCAAGGTTGAAGGCGCGGTGCTGATTGTCGAGCGCTGGATTCTGGCGCGGCTGCGCCATCGGCGGTTCTTCAACCTGACCGATCTCAATACTGCGATCGGCGGTTTGTTGGAGGAGCTGAACAATCGGCCGATGCGCCAGATCGGCAAATGCCGCCGGCAGCTGTTCGAGGAAATCGAGCGCGAGGCGCTGGCGCCGCTGCCGAGCGAGCCGTTCGAATACGCCGAATGGAAAACGGCGAAGGTCCTCCCCGACTATCACGTCGAAGTCGACAAGATCTTTTACTCGGTGCCGCACCGACTGATCGGCCGTCGGGTGGACGTCCGGCTCACCTATCGAGCCGTCGAGATCTTCCAGGATCACACGCGTGTCGCCAGCCATGTGCGCCGTTCTCAGCGCAGCGGCCATGTCACCGTGAACGAGCACATGCCCAAGGCCCATCGGCGCTACGCCAATATGACGCCGGCGAGTTTGTCGGCGTCAATGCCGCCACGCTGGTCGAGCGGATGATGCGCGAGCGCCCGCATCCCGAGCAGGTTATCGCTCCGCCATGGGGATCATCGCCCTGGCGCGGCGCTACGAGCGCGATCGGCTCGAGGCGGCCTGTGAGAGGGCGCTCGCCATCAACGCGATCAATTGCTCCACCGTGAGCGCCATTCTCAAATCTGGGCTCGACCGCGCGAGCCCTGCCACCGAGCCCATCAAAGCCACGCCCTCCCACGCCAACATCCGTGGCGGCGCCTATTATCAATGAAGGAAAGGAAGATCGTGATGCTGATCCACCCGACACTCGACCAGATGCAGGCCCTCGGCCTTGCCGGAATGGCGGACGCCTACCTGCAATTGGCCGAACAGGACAATGCCACCGATCTCAGCCGCGACGAGTGGCGCGGCCTGATGCTCTACCGCGAAGCCGCCATGCGCGCCGACCGGCGCCTGACCAATCGGCTGGCCACAGCCAAGCTGCGCTTCGTCGACGCCTGCATCGAAGACGTCGACTTCGCGTCCCAGCGGCCTTGACCGGCGCAACACCCTGCAGCTGGCGCAAGGCGCCTGGCTGAAAGCCCATGAGAACTTCATCATCACCGGCCTGACCGGGACTGGCAAAACCTGGCTGGCGTGCGCCTTCGGATGCCCGGCGGCCAGGCTCGATCATACCGTCCTTTATTTGCGTATGCCGCGCCTGTTCGAAGACCTCGCCATGGCCCGTCTCGATGGTCGCTTCCCGCGCCTCATCGATAAGCTCGCACGTGTCCAGTTGCTCATCCTCGGCGACTGGGGCACCCACACCCTCAATGACCAGCAGCGCCTCGATCTCCTCGAAAACTTCGAAAGAGCGCTACAGGCGCAAATCACCATGATGATCTTCCCCCGAAAAAATGGACAGGGTTAAGCTGCTTTTAGCTCCATCTCGATCGGGCTGATAAAGCCGATGGCGGAGTGACGACGAGTTCGATTGTAGAAGCCTTCGATATAGGCAAAGATATCCC
>NZ_LGHM01000358.1 GCF_001908185.1 Bradyrhizobium sp. AS23.2 | reverse complement strand
AGCGTCAGCGGGATCTTGATGGTGACGGAGGAGCCTTCGCCGGCCACCGACTTGATGTCGATGGTGCCGCCGATCTGGTCGATATTGGTGCGCACCACGTCCATGCCGACGCCGCGCCCCGACACCGAGGTGACGGCGGCCGCGGTGGAGAAGCCCGGGGCGAAGATGAACTTGTGGATCTGGGCCTCGCTCATCTTCTCGAGCTCGGCCTCGGTGACGAGACCCGAGGACAGCGCCTTGGTCTTGATCCTCTCGGTGTTGAGGCCGCGGCCGTTGTCGGCGATGCAGATGATGATGTGGCCGCCTTCGTGATAGGCGGAGAGGCGGATGGTGCCCTGCTCGCCCTTGCCGGCCGCCAAGCGCTCGGCCGGGGTCTCGAGGCCGTGATCGGCGGAGTTGCGCACCATGTGGGTGAGCGGGTCCTTGATCAGGTCGAGCACCTGGCGGTCGAGCTCGGTGTCGGCGCCGTGCATCTCCAGCTCGATCTGCTTGCCGAGCTCGCTCGACAGATCGCGGACGATGCGGGGCAGCTTCTGCCAGGCGTTGCCGATCGGCTGCATGCGCGTCTTCATGACGCCTTCCTGCAGCTCGGCGGTGACGTTGGAGAG
>NZ_LGHM01000357.1 GCF_001908185.1 Bradyrhizobium sp. AS23.2 | reverse complement strand
CTCAATCCGCCGCCGTTGGTGTTGAGCGGCAGCTTAGCCCCGGGCCGCGTGTTGCCGTCGGCGATGAACCTGCCGGTCTCCTCATGCGGCATGAAGCCGAGGTCGCCGAGGCCGAACAGCGGCAGATGCGCAAACGCGTCGTAGATCATGAGATGGTCGACGTCCTTGTGCGCGATGCCGGCCTCCCTGAAGGCGAGCGGCCCCGCGGTCTTGAAGGCGCGCGAGGAGTTGAACGTCTCCATCTGGCTGACCATCGGGGTCTCCACGCTTTCGCCGGTGCCCATGATGTAGACGGGCTTGCGGGGAAAGTCCTTGGCGCGGTCGGCCGAGGTCAGGATCAGCGCGCCGCCGCCGTCGGTGACGAGGCAGCACTGCAGCAGGCGGAACGGATAGGCGATCATCCGCGAGTTCAGCACGTCGGCGACCGTGATCGGGTCCTTCATCATCGCGCGCGGATTCTTCGCCGCCCATTCGCGCTGCACCACGGCGACCGAGGCCAGCTGCTCGTGCGTGATGCCGTAGGTCTTCATGAAGCGCAGCACGGG
>NZ_LGHM01000356.1 GCF_001908185.1 Bradyrhizobium sp. AS23.2 | reverse complement strand
CGGAAGCGGCTAAGTCGCAAGGCGATGCTCGAGTTTTTTACCAAGCTGCCGTCGACGGTGGTTGCGATCGAGGCCTGCGGGGCAGCTCACAACTTGGCGCGCGAGCTCGGCAAGCTGGGACACACGGTCAAGCTGATCGCGCCGCAGTTGGTGAAGCCCTACGTGCCGCGCAACAAGAACGACGGGCGCGATGCCGAAGGGCTGTGCGAGGCTGCAAGCCGGCCGCGGATGCGGTATGTGCCGGTGAAGACGGCTGAGCAGCAGGCAGCGCTGATGCTGCTGGGCGTCCGCGAGCAATTGGTCGCGCGTCGCACGCAGCTGTCCAACACGATCCGCGGGCATGCAGCGGAGTTCGGTCTAACCGTGGCCCGGGGGCTGGACAAGCTCGCCGCATTGCTGGCGGCGATCAGCCGGAACGAAGGCGTGCCGGCGCTGGCCCGCGAGCTGTTTGCGATGCTTGCTCGCCAATATGAACAGGTTCAGGACGAGTTGAGGACGATCGAG
>NZ_LGHM01000355.1 GCF_001908185.1 Bradyrhizobium sp. AS23.2 | reverse complement strand
GGTCGAGCTCCGCCATCGCAAAATAAGCGCTCGCCTTGCGCAGGATCTCGTTGGCCTGCCGAAGCTCACGGTTCTCCCGTTCCAGGGCCTTCAGCTTCTCGGCCATCTCAGTCGGAACGCCAGTCCGCTGCCCGCTGTCGATCTCGGTCTTCTTGACCCAGTCATGAAGCGTCTGCGGTGTGCAGCCGATCTTGGCCGCAATCGATGTCACCGCCGCCCAGCGCGAAGGGTGCTCGCCGGCGTGATCCAGAACCATCCGAACCGCGCGGTCCCTGACCTCAGGCGAAAACTTGTTCGTCGTCTTGCTTGTCATGGCTCCATCCTCTCAGGAGTTGGAGCCTCCGGCAAACCCGGGGCGGTTCAAGTCGTGGATCCCCAGTTCGCCTGCTGCGCAATCAAACGGATCGGTTTGCGAAGAGGGCGATGGATACCGCAGTCTACACTACACTCGAACTCCTAAACCGTTGACGCCTTGCGATGACGAACGCGAGTGTCAGGCCATTTCATGAGTTGCGTCCAAAGAATGCCCACCAAAACACGGGGCGACAGCATATGTATGTTCGTCGTCAGATGATTTGAGACTGATTAGGCGGGCTGCGAAGGGGGCTCTGGCTCATCAGGGGGTAGAGTTTAAGCGGCCTGCAGTCGATGCTGCAAGCGACGATTTGCGATGGTGTCGTGCTTGATGCGCTGAGGTTCGGCCAGGATGGTCTCGGCTCTGCCAAAGTAGACGTCGGCGGGCGTGAGGTTGTCGATGCTCTCATGGAAGCGGGCGTGATTGTAGTGCTCGACAAAGGCGCCGATCTGCCGTTCGAGGTCGCCG
>NZ_LGHM01000354.1 GCF_001908185.1 Bradyrhizobium sp. AS23.2 | reverse complement strand
CGCCTTCAGGCTCTGCAGACCCAGCAGCAGCTCGGCGTTCAGGCGCTCTCGATCGCCAACCAGAACAGCCAGAGCATCCTGTCGCTGTTCCGCTAAGCCTCAACATCCTCTAGGGGAGGGCCGCGCTTCTCGCGAAGCGCGGCCCTCTTCTTTTGGTCTACGCTGGTCGCGCGCCATGACCTCAAACTTGGCGCCTCTACTTTGCACGTCGACTTTGCACCTCGACTTGGCACCTCGAATTGGCTCACCCTGTTGCGGTCCGGTCACGGAGCCACAAGCCTCGCACAAACTTCGCGCGCTATCGTCGCGGTTACGGCAAGTTGGGCCCGCTTTTCCGGGAGCCCAAAGGCATGATGCCGCCCTGCCGTACCGGTGAAAGCCCGGTATGTCCCCAAACTCAATTCAATCTTCAAAGGGACGTCAAAAATGGCCTCGAGCCTGCTTACCAACTCCGCTGCAATGACCGCGCTCCAGACCCTCCGGAATGTGAGCTCGCAACTCGCCACCACGCAGAACCGGATCTCGACCGGCCAGCGCGTCTCGACCGCTTCGGACAACGCCGCCTACTGGTCGATCGCAAC
>NZ_LGHM01000353.1 GCF_001908185.1 Bradyrhizobium sp. AS23.2 | reverse complement strand
CTCGACATGAAGCTCGAGGTCGCCTTCCAGGAGCTCGACGACAAGATCACCCTCCCCGTGTTCCGTCCGGCGAAGGGGTAAGCCATGCGCAGAAACCAGGTTGCCGTCGTCGGCGCGGCCGAGACCACCGAGCTCGGCGTCATCCCCACCATGTCGCAGCTCCAGCTTCATGCGGATGCGGCGCTCAATGCCATCGCCGACGCCGGGCTGAAGCTGTCCGACATCGACGGCTTTGCCACCGCGGTCGAAACCCCGCAGCAGGTCTGCCACTATCTCGGCATCAAGCCGACCTGGGTGGACGGCACCTCGGTCGGCGGCTGCTCCTTCATGCTGCACGTCCGCCACGCCGCCGCGGCGATCGAGGCCGGACTGTGCAAGACCGTGCTGATCACCCACGCCGAGAGCGGCAAGTCGATGATCGGCAAGCTGCCGCGTTCGATCCCCGCCGACAGCCTGCAAGGCCAGTTCGAGGCGCCCTACGGTGTCTACGGGCCGCCCAGCATGTTCCCGATCCCCGTGCTGCGCTTCATGAAGACCTACGGCATCACGCACGAGCAGCTGGCCTCGGTCGCCGTGGTGCAGCGCGAATGGGCGGCGAAGAATCCGCGC
>NZ_LGHM01000352.1 GCF_001908185.1 Bradyrhizobium sp. AS23.2 | reverse complement strand
CGGCCTTCCCTGCGCAGTGGTCTGACGGCTTATGCCGTGCTCTCCCGGGAGCCGAGTTCGTTCTGGCCTCCCTCGCCCCGCGAATTGGCGATGCCGTCCGCCCGGTTGGGCTCGCTGACATCTCCGCGACGGGCTTGACCGTAGCAACGACGGCCAGGACCACACGGTTTTGCCGTACGCGCGTTCGCCGATCGCCACAGGGTTGCTGGCGGTGTGCACACGAGCCAGCAAAATGTTGGCGAAACGAACCCTCAGCGCCGCTCATCCGCACACGGTTTCGGGCTCACAGGGACTACCCGCCCTGCCCGCACCTCTCGTGCCGACGCTGCCGCGTCCACCGCAACCCGGCTCGCGTATCGTGACGACACATGATCGCCCCTCAAGGTAGAGCCGGGATGAGCGACACATACGACAAATCCGAATTTCGGTAAAGCGGAATATTTTTGTGGACTCGGGTTGACGACCCGCCAGGTGTTTTGCCCGACGGGCAACGCGAGGACTGGTCGGCTCGTAGCCCGGCGGAGCGCAGCGCAATCCGGGTCACCGGTCGCCAGGAACGGCCCCCGGATTGCGCTTCGCTCCATCCGGCTACGGATCGTTCTGTTCCGCCGCACATCGCCCCCCAAGCAGAGAACCGGCACGCAGGCGTGTCTCTCCGATTCGCTCTGAAGCAGAGCCTCGATCGGCGGTATCGTCGTTTAATCGATATGGTTTGGCACCTCCTTCCAAGAGCCGTACCGAGATCACCGACGTCACACCTTGCGCGGACAAAAGAAGAGCCCCGGCGGTTTCCCGCCGGGGCTCTCTGTCAGGTCGTTAGACCGAACTTACCAGTTGCGCTGAGCGCGGAGCAGCAGGGTCAGCGAGTCCTGATCCTTCAGCTCGTAGGTCGCGGCCGGCTTGGCGACCGGGAAGTTGTTGCCCGCGTTCACGACGCCAGCATACTTCTGGTCGATGTGGGTCCAGGTGAAGTCGGCCGAGAACGTGAGGTTCTTGACCGGGGTCCAGCGGGTGATCAAGCCAATCTGACCGATGTTGAAGTCAGGATTGCACGAGGTCACGCCAGCAACGCTCGAGAAGACGCCGGTGGCGCCGCAGAGGAAGTTCTTGGCACCGCCGCCAAACTGAGCTGCAGCGTAAGCACCGTAGATCGCGGTGTTCCAGTTCGGATCCCAGTTGTGGGTGTAAGCGCCACGGAAGCCCCAGGTCTTGACGCTTTCCTGCGAGCCGCCGTTGATGAACACGGTGTCCGGAGCGGTAACCGCAGCGACGCTGCCGTAGGCAGAGCCCGAGCTGCCGTACATGAGGAACGTGCTACCCGCCAGGTTCTGGAAGTTGTAGCGGGTCGCGCCGTCGGTGTAGACGCCCGAAATGTTGATCACGTCACCCGCACCGGTCGGGATGTTCTTGATCGACAGAGCGAGCTGAACCGCCCAACCCCACTTGTCGTCGGGGTGGCCAGTCGCCTCGGTTGCACCGTAATAGGCAACGTGGTTGTCATGCGCAGCCACCGACGCCTGGAACAGACCCCAAGCCTGGTCGACACGCACCATACCGACGAGGTTCGGCGAACGCGAGCCGCCGATGGCGTTGGCACCCACCGCACCAGTGGTCAAACCGGCGATAGCAGAAGCACCAGTCGCAGCCGCGCTGCTGAGGTTGAGGTTGCCGGCCTGATAGTACGCGGTCGCATCTTCCGCCGAGAACGCCGCCGTCACGCCCTGACCGAAGTCAGCGGTGTAGGTGAACTGGTTGACACCAGTGACCGTGCCGCTGCCGCCGACGAGACCGTCGAAGTTGTTGCCGGGATAGTTGGTCCAGGGCGCGTCGAACTGCGACACGGCCTTACCCATGGTGAAGCCAGCGAACTGGATGAAGGCGTAGTACACGCCGAGCGAACCGCCCGAGGTGCCGCCGTCGGTCG
>NZ_LGHM01000036.1 GCF_001908185.1 Bradyrhizobium sp. AS23.2 | reverse complement strand
GAATTTGGTGCCGATGCGGTTGTCGAGGCCGATGCCGCGCGCGACCTCCTGCACGTTGGCGCCGACTTTTTCGGAGAGATCGGCGATCTCGTTGATGAAGGTGATCTTGGTCGCGAGGAACGCGTTCGCGGCGTATTTGATCATCTCGGCGGTGCGGCGCGCCGTGAACATCAACGGCGCCTGGTTCAGCGACAGCGGACGATAGATGTCGCCCATCACCTTGCGGCCGCGCTCGTCGGAGGTGCCGACCACGACGCGGTCCGGGAACTTGAAGTCGCGGATCGCGGCGCCCTCGCGCAGGAATTCGGGGTTGGAGGCGACGACGACGTCGGCGTTGGGATTGGTCTCGCGGATGATGCGCTCGACCTCGTCGCCGGTGCCGACCGGCACGGTCGACTTCGTCACCACGACGGTGAAGCCTTTGAGCGACTGCGCGATCTCGCGCGCGGCAGCATAGACGTAGGACAGATCGGCGTGACCGTCACCGCGGCGCGACGGCGTGCCGACCGCGATGAACACGGCATCCGCATCCGTGACCGGCTTGGACAGGTCGGTGGTGAACTCGAGCCGCTTGGCCTTGACGTTGGTTGCGACCAGCTCGTCGAGGCCGGGCTCATAGATCGGGATCTCGCCGCGATGAAGCGCGGCGATCTTCTTCTCGTCCTTGTCGACGCAAGTGACGTCGTGACCGAAATCCGCAAAGCAGGCTCCGGACACCAGTCCCACATAGCCCGTTCCGATCATCGCGATTCGCATGAAAAACCCTGTTCTCGCTTGGTTAACGAAACCCCAACACGGGGCGGTTTAGCATTTTCCTTAGGGGAGAGAACAGTGCGCCTGCAAAAACCGGCACGCGAATTGAACCGGTAAAGAAGTCGGAAACCGCAAAGCTCCAAACTGCCCCACGCCCGCACAGAACCGGGCGGAACAGCCTCAAAAAGGGACACCATGGCACCATCAGGCACAATCGCCGCAAGCGGGGGGCTTCCCAAAGCCTCCGCTGCCGCGCGTGTCGACTGGGTCGACTACGCCAAGGGCATCTGCATCGTCATGGTCGTGATGATGCATTCGGTGCTGGGGGTCGAGCTCGCCGCCGGCGAGACCGGTTTCATGCATGTAGCCGTGGCCTTCGCAAAGCCGTTCCGGATGCCGGATTTCTTCCTGATTTCTGGCCTGTTCCTGCCATTGGTGATCGATCGGGACTGGCGAACCTATCTCGACCGCAAGGTGGTGCATTTCGCCTATTTCTATGTCGTCTGGGTGACAATCCAGTTCGGCTTCAAGGCGCCCGCCTTCGCCGCGGCAGCCAGCTGGCGCGATGTTGGCCTCCTGTATCTCGAATCCTTCATCGAGCCGTTCGGCACGCTGTGGTTCATTTATCTCCTGCCGATCTTCTTTGTCGTCACAAAACTGACACGGCGAGTCCCGCCGCTCGCGATCTGGCTCGTCGCCGCCGCGCTGGAGACGGCGCGTATCTCGACCGGCTGGACCGCGATCGACGAATTCTGCGCGCGCTTCGTCTATTTCTATTCGGGCTATCTGTTCGCGCCTTACGTGTTCGCGCTGTCGGATCGTGCGCGCAAGCATCCCGCGCTTGCACTCGCGGCGCTCGCGACGTGGGCGCTGGTCAATGCCGGTCTCGTTGCGTGTGGTGCCAGCGAATGGAAGATCGTGTCGCTCGTGCTCGGCTTCGCCGGCGCCTGCGCCATCATCACGACAGGAACGCTGCTCGCGCGCGCTCACTGGTGCAACTTCCTGCGCTTCTGCGGCGAGCATTCGATCGTGATCTATCTCGCCTTCTTCCTGCCGATGGCGGCGACGCGGACGTTGCTGCTGCGCACCGGCATCATTCCCGACATCGGCACGGTATCGTTGATCGTCACCATCGTCGGCGTGCTCGGATCGCTCGCGATCTGGCAGGCTGCACTGCGGCTGAATGCCGGCTTCCTGTTCGAGCGGCCCGACGCATTCTGGATCGCGCCGAAAAAGGCTGGGCCGGTGTTGCAGGCGGCGGAGTGATCCAGTCGCTGTCGTCGCCCGGCTTGACCGGGCGACCCAGTATTCCACAGACAGTAATTATCGACCGATAGGGCGCGGCGTACTGGATTCCCCGGTCAAGCCGGGGAATGACAGTGGGGGTGGGAATCACAGTGGGGATAGTGGCGCCAGCAAGCCAAAAATCCCCCTCCCGAGGCTGTCAAAGCCCGCAAAAATTCATACATTGCGGCCATGCCCAAAACCTCCCCGAAGACCACCGCCAAAGCTGACACCAAGGCTGCTGCGCCCGCGGCCGCCGACACCAAGCCCACTGCTGCCAAAGCGGCTGCCAGACCGGTCGCGGCGAAGGCCGCCGGCAAGGGCGACCACATCTTCCTGGTTGACGGTTCCGGCTACATCTTCCGTGCCTATCACGCGCTGCCGCCGCTGAACCGCAAGTCGGACGGTCTTCAAGTCAACGCCGTGCTCGGCTTCTGCAACATGCTGTGGAAGCTTCTGCGCGACATGCCCGCCGACAACCGGCCGACGCATCTCGCCATCGTGTTCGACAAGTCGGAGGTCACCTTCCGCAACAAGATCTATCCCGAGTACAAGGCGCACCGTCCCCCCTGCTCCGGACGACCTGGTCCCGCAATTTGCACTGATCCGCGAGGCCGTGCGCGCCTTCGATCTGCCCTGCCTGGAACAGGCTGGCTTCGAGGCCGACGATCTCATTGCGACCTATGCGCGGCAGGCGAGCGAACGTGGCGCCATCACGACCATCGTGTCCTCCGACAAGGACCTGATGCAGCTGGTGAACGACAAGATCACGATGTACGACACCATGAAGGATCGCCGCATCGGCATCCCCGAAGTGATCGAGAAGTTCGGCGTGCCGCCGGAGAAGGTGGTCGAGGTGCAGGCCCTGGCCGGCGATTCCACCGACAACGTGCCGGGCGTACCCGGCATCGGCATCAAGACCGCCGCGCAGCTGATCGTCGAATACGGCGATCTCGAGCAATTGCTGTTCCGCGCCGCCGAGATCAAGCAGCCGAAGCGGCGCGAGGCGCTGCTCGAGAATGCCGAGAAGGCGCGGGTCTCGCGCCAGCTCGTGCTGCTCGACGACAAGGTCGAGCTGGACGTGCCGCTTGACGACCTCGCCGTCCACGAGCCCGAGGCGCGCAAGCTGATCGCCTTCCTGAAGGCGATGGAATTTACGACGCTGACCCGCCGCGTCGCCGACTATTCGCAGATCGATCCCGCCAATGTCGAGGCCGATGCCAGCAACAGCAGCAGCGTCAGGGCCGGCGATGGCGCGGCCAAAGCGAAAGCGTCCGACGCCTCCGGCGATCTCTTCGCCGGCCCCGCTGCGAAAGCAACGGGCGGCGACAAGGGCGACAAGTCGGCGAGCCTCAAGGGCGCGCCGATCTCGCTGGCCGCAGCGCGCGAGGAAGCGTTGCGCAAGCTTCCGGTCGACCGCAGCAAATACCAGACAATCAAGACGCTCAAGGAGCTCGACGCCTTCATCGCGCGTATCCATGAGACCGGCCATGTCGCGATCGAGATCCGCGGAAACTCGATCGATCCGATGCAGTCCGATCTCTGCGGCATCGCGCTGGCGCTCGCGCCGAACGATGCATGCTACGTGCCGCTGGCGCACAAGCAGTCCGGCGGCGGCGCCGGTCTGTTCGACGCCGGCCTCGCGCCCGATCAGGTCAAGCATGACGACGCTATCGAAGCGCTGCGCCCCGTGCTGGAATCGGCGGGCATCCTCAAGGTCGGATTCGATGTCAAATTCACCGCCGTGATGCTGGCGCAGCACGGCATCAGCTTGCGCGACACCGACGATGCGCAGCTGATCTCCTACGTGCTCGACGCCGGCCGCGGCTCGCATGGGCTGGAATCGCTTTCCGAGCGCTGGTTCGGCCACGCCATGCTGAAGGAGAGCGAGCTGCTCGGCAGCGGCAAGGGCAAGATCACCTTCGACCAGGTGCCGATCGACAAGGCTGCGCCGCTGTCGGCGGAAGGCGCCGACATGACCCTGCGCGTCTGGCGCGTGCTGAAGCCGCGCCTCGTCGCCGAACACATGACCGCCGTCTACGAGACGCTGGAGCGGCCGCTGGTCGCGGTGCTCGCGCGCATGGAGCGGCGCGGCATCTCGATCGACCGCCAGGTGCTGTCGCGGCTATCAGGCGAATTCGCCCAGACCGCCGCGCGCGTCGAAGCGGAAGTACAGGAGATCGCCGGCGAGCCGATCAATGTCGGCAGCCCCAAGCAGATCGGCGACATCCTGTTCGGCAAGATGGGATTGCCCGGCGGCACCAAGACCAAGACCGGCGCGTGGTCGACCACCGCGCAGGTGCTCGATGATCTCGCCGAACAGGGCTACGACTTCCCGAAGAAGATCTTGGAGTGGCGCCAGGTCTCGAAACTGAAATCGACCTACACCGACGCGCTGCCGACCTACGTCAATCCGCAGACCCACCGCGTGCACACGACCTACGCGCTGGCCGCGACCACGACAGGCCGGCTGTCGTCGAACGAGCCGAACTTGCAGAACATTCCGGTGCGCACCGAGGACGGCCGCAAGATCAGGCGCGCCTTCATCGCCACGCCCGGGCACAAGCTGGTGTCAGCGGACTATTCGCAGATCGAACTGCGGCTGCTGGCGGAGATCGCCGACATTCCCGTGCTGAAGCAGGCGTTCAGGGACGGGCTCGACATTCACGCCATGACCGCATCCGAAATGTTCGGCGTGCCGATCGAGGGCATGCCGAGCGAAGTCCGCCGTCGCGCGAAAGCGATCAATTTCGGCATCATCTACGGCATCTCGGCGTTTGGCCTCGCCAACCAGCTCGGCATCGCGCGCGAGGAAGCGTCCGCTTACATCAAGAAGTACTTCGAGCGCTTCCCCGGCATCCGCGCCTATATGGACGAGACGAAGGAGTTCTGCCGGCAGCATGGCTACGTCACCACGCTGTTCGGCCGCAAGTGCCACTATCCCGACATCAAGGCGTCGAACGCTTCGGTGCGCGCGTTCAATGAGCGCGCCGCGATCAACGCGCGGCTCCAGGGCACCGCGGCCGACATCATCCGTCGCGCCATGACCCGCGTGGAGGACGCGCTGGCCCAGAAGAAGCTGTCGGCGCAGATGCTCTTGCAGGTGCATGACGAACTGATCTTCGAGGTGCCGGACGCCGAGGTCGAGGCAACGCTCCCCGTCGTGCAGCACGTCATGCAAGACGCGCCGTTCCCGGCCGTGCTGCTCTCGGTGCCGCTGCACGTGGACGCCCGCGCGGCGAATAATTGGGACGAGGCGCACTGATCCGTCAGCACGCTCGCAACCGGGCCCATCCGCGTGAATAATCTCAGTCCGCTGCTCGCATTCGCGGTGACCGCGCTTGTGATCGAGATCACGCCCGGTCCCAACATGACCTATCTCGCGGCGCTGTCGCTCTCCAGCGGCATGCGTACGGGCTTTGCCGCAGTGGCCGGCATTGCGCTGGGGCTGATGACCTATGGCATCATCGCGGCATTCGGCCTTGCGGCCGCGATCGATCATTCGCCGCTGCTATACGGTCTGTTGCGCTGGGGCGGCGTCGCCTTTCTGCTGTGGCTCGCCTGGGAAGCATGGTCGGGCAAGGAGGACATCGCGCCCGATCAGGCAGGCGACGGCGATGCGCGGCCATGGCCGGCGTTCCGGCGGGGGCTGATCACCAACCTGTTGAATCCCAAGGCGGCCGTGTTCTACGTGGCGGTGTTGCCGGAGTTCGTCCGCGCCGAAGCAGGATCGGTCGTCAGGCAGACCCTGATGCTCAGCGTCGTCTATGTCGCGATCGCGACCTTGATTCATGTTACGATCGTCGCGCTGGCGGGCTCGCTGCAATCGACCATCGACGTCGCTAACAACCGCAAGGCGGTGCGTCGCCTTTTCGCTCTGGCTTTGGTCGCCATAGCCCTCTGGTTCGCCTTCACGACCGGGCGATCGCATTGAATTGTCCTCCGAGCAATTGCGCGATGGTCCGGCGAGGCCACGCATATTAGAACCCTGCGATCTCCCGCACCGGCTCACACATGCCCCACACCTCCGCCCTGCTCGGCTTCGCCCTCGTCTGCCTCGGTCTCGTGCTCACGCCCGGACCGAACATGATCTACCTGATCTCGCGCTCGATCACGCAGGGGCCGGCGGCCGGCATCGTCTCGCTCGGCGGCGTGGCGCTGGGCTTCGTGTTCTACATGCTGTGCGCGGCGTTCGGCATCACGGCGCTGCTGCTTGCCATTCCCTTTGCCTATGACGCGCTGCGCTTCGCCGGCGCTGGCTATCTGCTGTGGCTGGCCTGGCAGGCGGTGAAGCCGGGCGGGCGCTCGCCGTTCCAGGTGAAGACGCTCGCGATCGACAGCCCGCGCAAATTGTTCGCGATGGGCTTCGTCACCAATCTGCTCAACCCGAAGATTGCGATGCTCTATCTGGCGCTGCTGCCGCAATTCATCGATCCCGCGGCCGGCAGCGTGCTGACGCAGTCGGTGGTGCTCGGCGCGATCCAGATTGCGATCAGTGTCAGCGTCAACGCGATGATTGCGCTCGCGGCAGGATCGATCGCGCTGTTCCTGGCGAGCCGGCCGAGCTGGATGCTGGTGCAGCGCTGGCTGATGGGCACGGTACTGGCCGGGCTTGCGGTCAGGATGGCGGTCGAGGCGAAGAAGGTGTAGCCCCACGCTCGTGTCCCGGACGCGCTGCAGCGCTCTTGCGCTGCTGCGCAGAGCCGGGACCCAGATTGCGCCGGGCTCGTTGATAGATGGGCCCCGGCTCAGCAGCGCACCGCCGAAGAGGCGCTGCGCTGCGTCCGGGGCACGAGAGTTGAGTGCGCGGCTCGCGCTACATCTCCTCCCGTCCCAGCTCGAACGGATCCTCGCCGCCCGCGCGCTTCTTCTTTTTCGAACGCTGCCAGACCACACCGGGAAAGCCTTTCAGCGGCACCAGCGGCTCGCCGGTGTAGGCCCATTCCTGCAACTCTTCGATGGCGATGTGATAGAGCGGCTGGCGGCCGGTGCGCTCTCTGAACAGCGCGCGGGGAATGTTGACCATGTGCGGGCCGCGCGGGCGCTCATAGGCGATCGGCGTGCCGCAATGGGAGCAGAAGCTGCGCGCGGTTTTCGTCGCCTTGTCCTCGTAGCGGGTGAGCGCGGTCTTGCCAGAGGTGACGCGAAAGCGCTTCTTCCAGCTTCCAACATAGGTCGCGTAAGCCGCGCCGTGGGCGCGGCGGCTGGCCGCCGAATGATCGTGCCAGGCCCAGCGCGCGGGAACGTCGATCTCGAAGGTGACCTTGCCGCAGAGGCATTGCCCGGTGGCGGTTCCTGCGGCGGCTGCGGCTTTGGCCATGGTGTTTCCTCATCGTCATTGCGAGCGCAGCGAAGCAATCCAGACTGCCTCGGCGGAAAGATCCTGGATTGCTTCGCTGCGCTCGCAATGACGAAAATTGTGTTGGCAGTCGCGCAACAAATCAAGCTCGTCATTCCGGGGCGCGACGAAGTCGCGGGCTATGATGCGCAATTGCGCATCTGAGAATCCATTTCACGCCCTCTCTTGCCGCCCGATGGATTCCGGGCTCGACGCTTCGCGTCGCCCCGGAATGACAAGAAAGGTCAGGCCGGCGTCAGCTCGTCATACACCGGATAGTCCGTGTAACCCTTCTCCTCGCCGCCATAGAACGTCGCGCGATTGTACGGCGTGATCGGGTAGTCGTGCTCCAGGCGCCGCGGCAAATCGGGATTGGAGATGAAGATGCGGCCGAAGGCGATGATGTCGGCATGGCCGACGGCGATCGCGGCATTCGCGGTCTCGCCTGTGAAGCCGCCGGCCGTCATCAGCACGCCGCTGTAGTGCGGACGGAACAGCACCATCGCCGACGGCACGTTCTGCCAGTTGACGTCGGCGCGGCCGGCGCCGCTGGAACGCGGCTCGATGAAGTGCAGATAGGCGAGACCGAGCTTGTCGAGCGCCTTCACAACGTGGGTGTAGAGCGGCATCGGGTCAGGCTCACCGGAATCGTTGGCGATGCCATGGGGCGACAGCCGCACGCCAACCCGGTTCGCGCCCCAGACGTCAATGGCGGCCTGCGTGACTTCGAGCAGAAGCCGTGCGCGGTTCTCGATCGAGCCGCCATATTGATCGGTACGCTGGTTGCTGCGCGACTGCAGGAATTGCTCGAGCAGATAGCCGTTGGCCCCGTGGATCTCGACGCCGTCAAAGCCGGCTGCGAGTGCGTTCTTCGCGCCCTGCCGGAACGCCTCGACGACGCCTTCGACCTCTTCGGTCTCCAGCGCGCGCGGCGTCTCGTAGTCCGAAATCTTGCCGTCGGCGGTCATCGCCTTCATGCCGTCGGCCTTGATCGGAATCGCCGAGGCCGAGACCGGCAGCGCGCCGGCATGATACGACGAATGCGAGACACGGCCGACATGCCAGAGCTGGAGGAAGATGATCCCGCCCTTGGCGTGCACGGCATCCACCACCTTGCGCCAGCCTGCGATCTGCGCCTCGGAATAGATGCCCGGCGTCGCCGGATTGCCGCGACCGTGCGAGAGCACAGGCGATGCTTCCGCAATGAGCAGGCCCCCCCGGCGTCGCGCGCTGGCTATAATATTCGGCGTTGAGCGGTCGCGGCGAAAAGCTCTCGCGCTCGGTCCGCATGCGCGTCAGCGGCGCCATCGCGACGCGATGCGCGAGCTTGTACGGACCGACCTGCAACGGTTTGAACAACGCCTCGAATTTCATGTGGGCCCCAAT
This sequence comes from Bradyrhizobium sp. AS23.2, assembly GCF_001908185.1. Lineage (GTDB taxonomy): Bacteria > Pseudomonadota > Alphaproteobacteria > Rhizobiales > Xanthobacteraceae > Bradyrhizobium. The sequence continues at coordinate 30,689 of NZ_LGHM01000036.1, read as the reverse complement.
GGCTATGAAAGGATGCGGATCATATAGCGAGGGGCGGCCCCTCGAAAAGGCGCCGCCCCTATAAAAGCAGATATTCCCTCCCGCGGAACGTGGGAGAGGATACGTCTTACGCCGTCTTGATCCAGACGGCCTTCACGTTGAGATATTCCTCGACATGCTGCTTGCCGGACTCTCGGCCGTAGCCGCTCATCTTGTAGCCGCCGAAGGGCACGGCCGGGTCCATCGCCTGGTAGCAGTTGACCCAAACCGAACCTGCGCGCAGCGACTTTGCGACCGCATGCGCCTTGCTGACGTCGCGTGTCCACAGGCCGGAGCCGAGGCCGAACGTGGTGTTGTTGGCGCGCTTGACCAGCTCGTCCATGTCCTTGAACGCGATCGCGGAGATGACGGGACCAAAAATCTCCTCCTGCGCGATGCGCATGTTGTCCTGGACACCCGCGAACACCGTCGGCGAAACGAAGAAGCCCTTGGACAGCGCGCCTTCGGTGACGCGGCCACCGCCGGCGAGCGCCCGTGCGCCTTCCTTCTGGCCAATGTCGAGATAACTGGTGACGTGTTCGAGCTGCTGCTCCGAGACCAGCGGGCCGATTTGTACGTTGGGATCGAGGCCGTTGCCGACCTGCAGCTCCTTGCCGAACTCGGCGACGCGGCCGACGAACTCTTCATAAATCGACTGCTCGACGAACAGGCGCGTGCCGGCGCTGCAGATCTGGCCGGAGTTGGCGAACACCGCCATCGCGGCGCCCGGCACGGCGGCATCGAGATCGGCATCCGCGAACACGATGTCCGGCGACTTGCCGCCAAGCTCGAGCGAGACGCGCTTGAGGTTGCCGGCGGAGGCGCGGATGATCGACTGTCCCGTGACATGTGAGCCGGTGAAGGCGACCTTGTCGACGTCGTGATGCGAGGCGAGCGCGGCGCCCGCGGTCTCGCCATAGCCGGGCACGACGTTGATGACGCCGGGTGGAACGCCTGCTTCCATCGCCAGCTCGGCGATGCGGAGCGAGGTCAGCGGCGCCTCTTCGGCGGGTTTGAGTACCACTGTGCAGCCGGTCGCGATTGCCGGACCGATTTTCCAGATCGTCGCGGTGAGCGGGCCGTTCCAGGGAATGATGGCGCCGACGACGCCGATCGGCTCCTTCAGCGTGTAGGAGAAGATTTCGCCCGGCAGCGAGTTCTCGATGGTCTCGCCATGGATCGCGGTGGTCTGGCCGGCGTAATAGCGCAGCATGCCGACGGCGCGCAGGCGATAGGCGCGGGTTCGGCTGAGCGGCGCGCCCATGTCGATCGTGTCGAGTTGCGACAATTCGTCGAAATTCTTCTCGACGAGGTCGGCCAGCTTGAGCAGCAGGTTCTGCCGCTCGAACGGCTTGACCTTGCTCCACGGTCCTTCGAAGGCGCGGCGGGCGGCCGCGACCGCACGATCAATGTCTTCCTTGTCGCCCTCGGCGACGGTTGCGAGCAATTCGCCGGTAGCGGGGTTATGGGTCTCGAAGCGCTTGCCGGAAGCGGCGTCGACCCACTTCCCGTCGATCAGCATCTGCTTGTAGGACCCGTTGGCGAACGGATGGCGCGTGATCGGAATAGCCTGCGACACAGCCATGGCTGCACTCCCTGTCAGGTGATTGATTGGGTTCGATCTGGGCGGGATCGTTAAGTCGAGAAGAATACAGCGGTGCCGGATAGGCGTAAAGGCGGCGTGGAACGAAGACCTCCCATGCCGACTTGTGCAGGGTCGCGCCCTCGGCATGTTATAGCACGACCGAAGTCCTCCCCCGGAGACAATCCATGCCACATTCCGCCATCGTCAAAGACAATGTTGCCGTGATCACGGGCGGCGCGTCCGGCATCGGATTGGCCGCCGCCATGGCCTTTGCGCGCGCCGGCATGAAGGTGTGCATCGCCGATGTCGACCAGACGCGGCTGGCCGAGGCCGCAACAAAACTGTCATCCGCAACGAGCGCCACACATGTGATGACGTTCGCTGTCGATGTCAGCAAGGCCGAGAGCGTGGCGGAACTGGAGCGCGCCGTGCGCGAGCGTTTCGGCGGTACCGACATCCTCATGAACAACGCCGGCATCCAGCCGGGCAGCACGCTCTTCGGCGAGCCCGACAATTGGCAGCGCGTCATCGGCGTCAACATGTGGGGCATCATCAACGGCTCCCGCATCTTCGCGCCCAATATGATCGCGCGCGGCAGGTGCGGCCTCATCATCAATACCGGCTCGAAACAGGGCATCACCACACCGCCCGGCGATCCCGCCTATAATGTCTCCAAGGCCGGCGTGAAGGCGTTCACCGAGGCGCTCCAGCACGAGCTGCGGAACACCAGGGATTGCCGCATCACGGCGCATCTGCTGATCCCCGGCTTCGTCTTCACCGGCCTGACCGCCAAGGGACGAACCGAGAAGCCGGCCGGTGCCTGGACGCCGGAGCAGACGGTGGACTTCATGCTTGCGCGGCTGGCAGCAGGCGACTTCTACATCCTCTGCCCGGACAACGACGTGCCGCGCGCGCTCGATGAAAAGCGCATGCTGTGGGCCGCTGGCGATATCGTCGAAAACCGACCGCCGCTGTCGCGCTGGCACCCGGATTACGCGGACGCGTTCGCGAAGTTCGTGAAGGGCGAGTAGGCTAGCACCGCTCTCTCCCTCCCTCGCCCCGTTCTTACGGGGAGAGGGTGGGGTGAGGGGCTGCCTCTGCAAACTGCGGTCTGAAGAATTAGAGGGGATTTCGCAAAGGGCGGCCGTCGAGTCGGCTAGACTTTTATCGCGGCAACTCAGTGCCATGCCCCTCACCCGGATCGCACCGGACGATGCTTCGCATCGCCGGGAGCGATCCGGCCTCTCCCCGCAGAAGGGCGGGGAGAGGTTAAGAAGCCTACAGCGTCTCCTGCTGGTGCCCGCATTGCTTGCAGGCAAACTTGACGCGGCTCTGGCCCTTTTCCGCCTGGACCCGGTTCGGCGCGCCGCACTTGCCGCAGACGGCCTCGATGCGGGTCGTGCCCTGCTTCACGACGATGGTCTTCTTCTCCATCGATTCGCGGATCAGGCGCTCGGCCTCTTCACGCAGGGATTGTTTCGACAAAGCTCGTCTCCCGCCTCTGAAAGCGCGAGAGCCATATCGCACCTGCGTTCAAATCACAATCGGCAATGCCGGCTCAGACCTCGACAATCACGTAACCGTCCTCGACATGCACCGGACACGTCTCGGCGACATACGGACCCTTCCGCAACTCCGCGCGGGTCGAACCAGGATTGGCCGTTGCCACGGGAACCGCGAACGCAAGGATATCGACCGGAACGGGCGACAGCACGACGAGATGAGTCGCGTTGTTCGCGGCCGAACTATCGTCAATTTGCGAAGGGCTGGTCCTTGTCCACGACACGCATGGGGCTTGAGGCGGCTCGCGCCTGCGCGGTCGGAAAGCCCTGCTCCAGCCGCGCCTCACTCGCACGCAACATTGCGGCGTCGAGCTTGCCCTGCCGCGATCCGTCCAGCGCGCAGGCAAAAATCCTGTAGAACTGCGCGCCGTCATAAGCGACCAGCAGCAGATCGACGCCGGCGTTGATGGCCTCGACCACCGCCTTGCAGACGTCGTGCTGGTAGATCGCGCCCATCACGAGGTCGTCGGTCATCACGACGCCCTGGTAACCCCATTTGTCGCGAATGATCCCGTCGACGACGCGCTTCGAGTGCGAGGCGGCGCGATCGGGATCGACGGCCGTAAGCGTGATATGGCCGACCATGAGCGCGCTGCGCGAATGCGACAGCACCTCGCGGAACGGAATCCAGTCGGTTGCTTCCAGCTCCCTAACCGGCGTGTCGAGATTGGCGCTGAAATGATGCGTGTCGGTGCGCACGCGGCCGATGCCGGGAAAATGCTTGAGTGTCGCGCCGACACTGGTTTCTTCCAGCCCGCGTACATAGGCGCTTGCGATCGTGCTGACGACGGCAGGGTCGGTGGCAATCGCGCGCTGGCCGATCAGCGTGTGGAAGTCGAGGCGGTTGCGGCGGACCGGCGGCTTGAGGTCGAGCACCGGCGCGAGGTTGAGGTTGACGCCGAGCCCGGCGAGCTCGCGCCCGTGGATGCGGCCGAACTCTTCCGCTTTGCTCTGCTGGTCGTCGGGGGCGAGCCCGGCGAGGGTCGCCAGCGCCGGCACTTTTGTCAGCGGCGGCGCAAGATGCCCGACGATGCCGCCCTCCTGGTCCGCCGCGATGACCAGCGGCGGCAGGCTAGCTGCGCGCCGCTTATCCTGCAACGCCGCGATCTCCGCACGTAGTGCCTCGACCGTCCGGCCCCGGATGTTGTGCCGCGTGACGTAGACGCCGCCGATCAATCCCCGCTCGGCGAGACGCGCGACCTCGGGAAAGGACGAATAGCCGACCATGAAGTGAGGCCCGAGCTGGCGCGCTTCAGTGGCGCTCGCGCTGAGAACGTCGTGCCTACGCAATTCGAATCTCAGATGCGCGACCGACATCAACAGCGGCGGCAGGCACCAGAGCATGACAAGCAGCTTGCCCGCGATGCTGCGCCACCGCTCGCCGCGGATCAGGATGATGACGATCGCGATGCTTGCGACGACAAGCACGATGTTTCCGGCGCCGCGCAGCGGGACCAGATAGGGATCGTTCTTGTTCACAGCGGCGAATGAAACAACGGGCGCGGCAAGCCAGAGCAGGATAAGGCCGATGCGACGAAGGAAGTGCATGATGCGTCACGTGCAAGGTGATGAATGCGTCGCACCTATCAAAGCGACTTACGCTGCGCGAGAGGCAAAAGCGCGCCTGCACGAAAACTGCAAAAGAGTCCTGAAACCGTGCAGACGAAGGCCCTGCCTTCTGCACAAGCGGCGTTCAGACTTCGTGATGCCACCAATCAGGAAGGGTCTTCTGGACATGACGAGCCTGGCTTCGACGGCGACGACGGACATTCAATCGATCAGGCCTTCCGCGTTGTCGGCCAGGCTCGCGATGGCGCTGGCGCTGGCCGCACTCGCGGACTGGCTGTTCTACGACCAGCGGATGGGGCTGTCGCTGGTCATCTTTGCCATCGCGATCGCCTGCGCCTCGCTGCTCGCCAACCATGCGACGCTGGACCTTCGGCGCGCGGTGACCGGCGGCGCGATCGTCGCACTTGGTCTCGTGCCGGCCGTCGAGGAGTTCAATACGCTCTCGTTCCTGGTTCTCGTCGCAGCGCTGGCCATCGCCCTCCTGCTCGCGACCAACCCCGACACGACAGGGCTCGCCGACCGCGCCCGGGCGCGCCGAAATTTTGTCCTGATCGGCCCCTTGCGATTCTTTCCCGATGCGCTCGAGGTCTTCAACCTGTCGGCGCTTACCCGGGGCATCGCGCTCTGGTTGATGCCGGTTGTGCTGAGTACCGTGTTCATCGCGTTGTTCGCCGCGGCCAATCCGGTGATCGAGCAATGGCTGTCCCTGCTCAATCCAAAGGTCATCTTCGACTATCTCAGTGTCTGGCGCGTGCTGTTCTGGACCATGATGCTGGCGCTGGTCTGGCCGTTCATCCACGTGCGCTGGCGGCGCAAGAAGGTTATCATCCCGGCTGTCGCCGATGTCGCCGAGCCGGAACCCCTCGCGCCCTTCGTTTCGGCTGAATTCCTCGGGCCCTCCACCATTCTGCGCTCGCTGATCCTGTTCAACCTGCTGTTCGCGGCACAGTCCATCCTCGACGCGATCTATCTCTGGGGCCATGTGGCGCTGCCCGCCAATGTCACCTATGCGTCCTACGCCCATCGCGGCGCCTATCCGCTGATCGCGACGGCGCTGCTTGCCGCCGCCTTCGTGCTGGTCGCGATGCGTCCAGGCGGACCGGCGGAGAAGTCGAAGGTGATCCGCCCGTTGGTTTATCTATGGGTGGGGCAGAACGTCCTGCTCGTCGCCTCCTCAATCCTCCGCCTCGATCTCTACGTCGACATCTACATGCTGACCTACTGGCGCATCGCGGCCTTCGTATGGATGGGGCTGGTGGCACTCGGGCTGATCCTGATCGTCGCGCGCATTGTGCTCGACCGGTCCAACCAATGGCTCGTCGGCGCCAATCTGATCGCCTTGACTACCGTCCTCTATTTCGCTTCGCTCGTGAACTTCGATGCGCTTATCGCCGACTACAATGTCGCGCACAGCCGGGAAGCCTCGGGCAAGGGGGCGCAGATCGATATCAACTATCTTCTCACCCTCGGACCGCAGGCGCTGCCCGCGATCGACAAGGCGATCGCGCTCCGACCCGGCGCCACCGAGACCTGCCTTGTGTCACGCCGCGACCGCCTTGTAGAACAGCTGCGTCAGGATCTGGCCTGGCGCAGCTGGGGCTTTCGAAGCTGGCGGCTCCAGCGCAGGCTGGATGCGCAGGCGAGGGATCAGTCCGGCAGCCAGCCGGCGGGCTGACGGGAAAGCGGAGAATTTCTTGGCGCATCGCATTCTCATCGTCGACGACGAAGGCCACATCCGCGAGGTCATTCGCGTCGCCCTGAAGAAGGCCGGCATGGACGTGATCGAGGCGCGCGATGGCAAGGAGGCGCTGAGCCGCTTCGCCGCCGACAAACCCGATCTGATCGTGCTCGACATCGGCATGCCCGAGTTCGATGGCCTCGACGTCTGCCGCGAGGTGCGCAAAGGCTCCGGCGTGCCGATCCTGTTCCTGTCGGCGCGCGACGAGGAGATCGACCGCGTGCTTGGCCTCGAAATCGGCGGCGACGACTACGTGACAAAGCCGTTCAGCCCGCGCGAGCTGGTGGCGCGGGTCAACGTCATCCTGCGCCGCCTCAGCCCCCGCAACGGCGAGACCAAGCCTGGTCTCACCGCGTTAGCGCAAGGCGGCCTCCTGATCGACCCAGAGCAGCACGCGGCGTCCTTCGCGGGCACGCCGCTGAAGCTGACCGCGATCGAGTTCGGCATCCTGCGCGCCTTCCTGACCCGGCCGACTTCGGTCTTCAACCGCGAGCAGCTGATGCGGGCGGCCTATCAGCTCAACATCCAGGTCTCCGACCGCACCATCGACAGCCATATCCGCAACATCCGCTCCAAGCTCGCGGCGCAGAATTGCGACAATGTCATCGAGACCATCCACGGCGTCGGCTTCAAGCTCGGCCGCTGCGAGAAAGAGGCGTGAGCGCCGCACCCGACAAATGGCGGCCATCGCTCGGGCTCGTGATCTTCGCGGTGCTGGCGACCGTCGCCGTGCTGCCGCTGGTCGGCCTGTTCTTCTTCCGCCTCTACGACAATCAGCTCATCCGCCAGACCCAGGCCGAGCTGATCGCGCAGAGCCGCGTGCTGGCGACGATCTATGCGCAGGAGGTCGCAGCCAGGCTCGACAGCGGCCTTACGCTCGGTCCCGAAGTGCCGCCCGGTGTGCTGCCCGATCCCGGCGACCAGTTCACGCCGATCCGGCCCGCGCTCGACCTGACCGCCAACGACCTGTTGCGGCGTCGGCCGGATGCGCAGGCGGCGCCGCGACCGGCGCAGCAGGCCTATGTCGAGATCGGCGCCAGGCTGACACCGATCATCCGCGAGACCCAGAAGGTCACGCTCGCGGGATTTCGGATCCTCGATCCGCAAGGCGTGGTGATCGCCGGACGCCAGGAGGTCGGGCAATCGCTCGCCCATATCGAGGAGGTCGCGGACGCGCTGCACGGGCAATACCGCGCCACTTTGCGCAACCGCGTGCCGGACAAGCCGCCGCCGCCGATCTATTCCTTCAGCCGCGGCCTTGGCGTGCACGTGTTCTCGGCGATGCCGGTCATCGTCAACAACCGCGTCGCGGGGGTGATCTACACCACGCGGACGCCAAGCAACATTTTTGACCATCTCTACCAGGAGCGGGCCAAGTTCGTGCTGGCGGGGCTCGCCGTGATCCTCGGCACGATCGCGATCGGACTCGTATTCTCGCGCACCATCACGCTGCCGATGCGCGAGCTGATCGATCGCGCTGCACGGATCGGCCGCGGTGACCGCGGGGCGTTCCGGCCGCTCCGGCACTACGGCACGCGGGAGTTCGCCCAGCTCTCGCACAGCTTCCTCGGCATGGCCGAGCAGCTGGCGCGGCGCTCCGACTATATCGCGACCTTCTCGGCCCACCTTACCCACGAGCTGAAATCGCCGCTGACCTCGATCAAGGGCGCGGCCGAGCTGCTGCAGGATTCGCTTCAGGGCAAGGCCGACAGCCTGACGCCGGCGGAGCAGAAGACGTTCATCGCGAACATCCTGTCGGACACACAGCGGCTGGAAGCGATGGCGCAGCGGCTGCGCGAGCTGGCCCGCGCCGAAAGCCTGCCGCAGAACGAGCGCACCGAACTTGCGCCCGTGATCGCCGACCTCAGGAGCCGGTTTCCGGCAAGCTCAATCTCGGCCAGCGGCAGCCTCGACCGGATGATCGGCATGTCCGGCGAGAAGGCGCTGATCGTACTGTCGCATCTCGCCGATAACGCGATGCGGCACAAGGCGAGGACGATCAGGTTGGAGGCGGTCGACGAGCGCACGACCTTGCTTCTGACGGTCAGCAATGATGGCGAGCCGATCTCGGCGCCGAACCGCGACAGGATCTTTGACGCGTTCTTCACCACCCGGCGGGACCAGGGCGGGACAGGGATGGGGCTGGCGATCGCGCGTGCGGTGATGGCGAGCTATGGCGGCTCGATCAGGTTCAAGCCGACCGACGAGGGCGCGGCGTTCGAGCTCCAGTTTCCGGTGGCCTAGATCGCAAATACCCAGACTGCGACGATGGTGCCGATGGTGACCAGGCCGGCGATGGTCCAGCCCGCGGCATATTCCAGCTCAGGATGACCGTTCGCCCGCATGATCTCTGCCGGGTCTGCGGTATGCTTCTCTGCCATGACAGCCTCGCACGTTTCTCCCGCGTCTTACATAAGTCGCATCAGCCGCCATTAGGTTCCATCACGGAAATGCGAGGATCGAGGCATCCGTCGAGCAGGAGATGATCGGCCGCATCGCAGCATTGCCGCTCCAGCCCTTCCAGTTCGGCGCCTTCGGAGCGCCACACGCTCGAGGCCCTGCCGCGCTCGCTCTACATGATGGATGGCGAGACGCGGTCACAATGGAAGCACAGCATCCCGTCGGTCGAGGCACGCCGCTATTCCATCACCTTCCGGACGATGAAGCGGACGTGACAGGCCGTCCCGACAAAAACTGCGAAAACAACCCCATGCAAAGTAGAAGCGCCTTGCCCGCATGAGGCTCGGTCGCGTGCGACAACCGTTTGACACATCGGTGCAAAACCGCCGCCCCGCGCAACCACCGCGCGATTGGCACCTTGCCTTCCAAATCCGATTGCATGCTAGACTGGATGCACGCGGTTCACGGCGCAAGAAGGCGGCCTGAGACTTGAGGTCATGGAGACAGGGATGAAGCCCGCTGGATTGATCCGCGTCTCCGCTCTCGTTGTCGCGACCGCCTTCAACATTGCCGGTGCCCCCGCCGCGACGCCCGCAAAAGTCTTGGGCTCGACGGCGCTGGCGCTCGCGGGTGTGATCGCACCGCTGTCGCCGGACCTGTCGGGCGCCGAGAAGAAGGCGGTGGCGATGCTGTTCGCCGCCAACAGCGACATTCCCTACAAGAAGCCGATCGTGGTGACCGCTGACAGGATTGTCTGCCGCGCGGGCAATGTCGACATCACCACACGCAACTGCGAGGTCACCTTCGGCAAGAAGGTCAGGACCGTGAACGGCTCTACGGCCAACGAGATCTTCGCAACCGAAGCGCAGGCCGGCGTCCCGTCCGATGGCGCAGCGGGATCGAATTTCGAGAGCCTGAGCAAGCTGAGCTGCACGATCGACCCCAACGCCATCAGGCGGAAGGACGGCAGCGGGGCGGATTGCACGTTCCAGCCGGGGAATTGACGGGCCTGGAGAGCCAGCCGAGGGTGCCGTGAAATCGCCTCAAGACCAGCCAACTAATAAGGCGAATTGAAAAGACAGGCCCAACGAGGAAGCCAATATGAGGCGGGCAGGGCCGGCACCAACATGAAGAATTATCTCGCATTTTTCCTTTTTCTGAGCGTCACGACTGCCTCCGCGCACGGTCCACTGCCGGCACGGCTGACCGCGCCGTCCGATCTTGTCCTGACAGGCCTCACCGATTCCGACACGACCGCCGGCGGCACCGCACGGCTGTGCGAGCAGGTCACCTTCTCGCGCGGCCTGCGCTACGGCGAGAGCGAAGCCAACGTGCTCGATGTCGCTACCAGCGCAACCAAGGCGGAGACTCCGCGGCCGGTGCTGCTGTTCGTGGCGGGCGACACCTTCACCGGCGATCGGGGGGCGCCGGACCTGGCCCGCGAGATCCAGGACCAGGTCATGTGTTTTGCCGCGCGCAACGACATGATCGGGGTTCGGGTCAACTATCGCCTCGCGCCGTCGGCGGTCTGGCCGGTTGGTGCGACCGACGTCGCGGCAGCGCTGTCCTGGATTCATGGCAATATCGACCTGTTCAACGGCGACGCCCGCGAGATCGTCGCGGTGGGTTACGGCGCCGGTGCCTTTCACGTCGCCGCCCTGCTGGCGCATCCCGAGCTCCAGACCGATCACGCAGACGTCGCCGGCGTCGTGCTGATCTCGGGCATCTACCGCGCCGGCAAGGACGCGAGCGATAGCGTGAAGGCCTATCTCGGCGCTGACGCCACTCAGTATGACAAGCGGTCGGCTTTCCCGGGCATCCTCAACGTCGACGTTCCGATCGTGCTGGCCTGGGCCACGGACGATCCCGCTGGCCTCATCACCCAGGGCGAGACCCTGAAGAAGACGCTCTGCGGCGCCGGCCATTGCCCGCGCGCCTCGCTCCTGCGCAACCGCGACGGCATCGCCGGCGCCTTCGGCCTCGACGGCTCCGGCGACAGTCTCGCCGAGCCGACGCTGCTGCTGGTGCACCAGCTCGAGGCGCGGGGGATTGCCGTAGAGGCGTGTTGTCGGCGACCACTTTCACCATTTACCGGGCCACCCCTCTCCCCTGCCCTGGGGGGAGGGAGCCCAGAGGAGCGCGTGGCTGCGCCGTGTGCTCGTCGCCGATGCGCTCATGAATGAAGTCATTTCGCCAACAAAGGTGCCTTCCCTCCCCCTTGCGGGGGAGGGTTAGGGAGGGGGATGCCACACGGCACGCTCTCTCAATCAGAAAATAACATACGAGCGCACGCGCCTCATCCTGAGGAGCGCGCACTGGCGCGCGTCTCGAAGGATGCAGGCCCGCCTGTGGCCCTCGCCCTTCGAGACGCCGCTTCGCGGCTCCTCAGGGTGAGGGATCGAGACTGCCGCAACGGCGCGTCAACACGCCTGCCGTTTCGTTCGGGCTGACAGGTGCGCTGTTTTGAAGCGAGCCGCCAAGTCACAGGATTGACAAAGGCTTGACCTAGATCAATCGGCCTCGATGCGGATTAAGCCGACCTCCGTCAAGGGGGCAACATCAAGGTGTCGAACATGCGTATCATCGGCAGGATGCTGTTCGTTGCGATGATCGCCTTGGCATCGCTTGGCGCGATGTCCCAGCAACACACTGAACAACCGGCGAGCGACCAGGAAATCCGCATCGGCAATGTCATGCCGTATTCGGGACCGCTCTCGGAATTCGGCGCCATCGGCCAGGCGGAGGCCGCCTATTTCGACATGATCAACGCGCGTGGCGGAATCAACGGCCGCAAGATCCGCTTCATCACGCGCGACGACAATTCCGATCCGGCGGCCGCGATGGAGCTGACCCGCAACCTGGTCGAGAGGGACGACGTCCAGCTGATGTTCGGGTCGTTCGGCACGCCCGGCAATCTCGCCACGCGCTGGTATCTGAATGAGAGGAAGATCCCGCAGCTTTTCGTCGCCTCCGGCGACGAGGAGCTGAGCCAGGCCAAGGCGTTTCCCTGGACCATGGGCTGGCAGCCGCCATTCCGGTCGGAGGGGCGCATCTACGCCAACTACATCCAGGCCTATTACCCACGGAAGAAGATCGTCGTGCTCTGGCAGAACGACCAGTTCGGACGCACGCTCTACAAGGGCATTCAGGAAGGTCTTGGCGACCTGAACCGTCATGTCCTCGTCGACATCGCCTTCGACATTGGCGATGAGCATCTCGAAGGGCACGTCTCGGTCCTCAAGCGCGCGGACGCCGATATTTTCGTCTTTCTCGGCGTGCCGTCGACGGCATCCAAGGTGATCAAGCTGGCGGCGTCACTCAATTGGCACCCGGTCTTCATCGTGAACGATGCCTCCGCCTCGATCGCCAATGCGATGGCGCCTGCTGGCCTCGAGAATTCGGCCGGCGTGGTCTCAGCGGCCTTTCTGAAGGATCCGAGCGACCCCGCGTGGAAGGACGATCCTGCCATGAAGAACTGGTTCGCCTTCATGGACAAATTCTATCAAGTCGAAAGCGCGAACAACAGTGCTGCGCTCTACGGCTACGCCGCGGCCGAGGCACTGACGCAGGTGCTGAAGCAATGCGGCGACGACTTCTCGCGCGACAACATCATGCGTCAGGCGGCTTCGCTTAGGGACTACAAGCCCTCCCTTGCGTTGCCCAGCATCAGGATGAATACCTCGCCGGACAGCTATCTGCCGATCAAGCAGATGCGGCTCGTCCAGTTTGACGGCCGTTCCTGGCAGCCATTCGGCGAGGTGATCGAAACAGCATTCACCGAAGGCGCGAAGCGATAAGCACCCTCACGCAGGCCTCAGCGAGGCCAGTGCGCTTTCCAGCAGCGAGCGCACACGGGCGGCGTCGCCGGATTTCACCATGGCGGGGTCGAGATAGAGCTCGAGGCCGGGCGCGCGCTCGGTGATGATTCCGCTCTTTTCAGCAGAGGCATCGTTCAGTGCGTCGACCGAATATGGAATCACCTCGCGGCTGATGCCTTTCATCGTGATCGCGGGCAGTGCGTGCGCCCGCACGATGTCGCTGACGAGCGCAAACGTCTCGTAGCTCAGCACGATGCCGCCGGGTTCGGCGATCGATTGCAGGCGGGCGGCGAGGTTCGCCTCGGCGCCGATGATGGTGTAGTCCATGCGGTCGCTGCTGCCGATCCGACATTGCAATAACCGGAATTGATGCCCATGCGAGAACGGAACGGCTGCTCGATGCCGGAGGCCCGCCACTTCGCATTGAGCTCGGTGAGACGGTGCTGCATGCGCCAGGCCATCTGGAGGCAGGCCTGAGCGTCGGCGCGGTCGCCCTTGGTCTCGGGATCGCCGAAGAAGATCAGCATGGCATCGCCGATGAACTTGTCGATGGTGCCGCCATATTCATGGGCGATCGCCGACATCTCGGTGAAATATTCGTTGAGGAGCTGGGTCAGCAACTCCGGCTGAAGCCGCTCGGCGGTCGCGGTGAAATTCTGGATGTCGGAGAAGAAGATGGTGAGCTTCTTGCGCTCGGTGTGGATGGTGACGTCCTTCTGGCCGGAGAAGATGCTCTTGTAGACCTGCGGCGGAATGTAGCGCGAGATCTTCATCGAGAGCGAGGCGAGGAAGTCGTTGGCGGATTCAAGCTCCTTGTTCATGCTCTTGATACGACTGGCCTGGCGGCGTTGCAGCGCGAGGAACGCCAAGCCGCTTCCAGCGGCGATGACGAAATAGGCGAGCAGGAACTTGAACGAGAAGATGTTGGCCGCGATCGGCTGCGCGATGATCACCTCCTGGATTCCCCTGACATCGCCGACCTTCCAGTCCTTCTTCGGGCTCTCGGGGTGGCTGTTGTGGCAGCTCACGCAAGCCGGGCCCATCGTGACGGGCGCGACCAGACGGACCTTGTCGTTGAAGAGCGAGGTCTCGGTCTCGACGATCTTCTTTTCAGGATCCTTGCGAAGCGCATCCAGCGCGTCCTTCTCGAACTTTTCGAGCTGGTGCGGGGCGCGGTTCTGGAACGGGAAGTCCGAGACGAAGCGGTAGGTGATGTTCTCCTGCTGCGCGCCGATCACCCGGCCGAGCTCGAGCGACAGCGTCGCCGGGATCGGGATCGCACCGGGAACGGATTCGTAGTTGTGCACGACCTTGGTTGTGCCGTCAGGGTTGGCGAGCACGCGCCCGACGACATTGGAGGCATAGTAGCTGCGCACACTGGTGATGACCGAGTTGAGATCGGCGGCCTGCCGGCGCAGCGCCGTCTTGCTCAGCTCGGTCAGGTCCAGCCACACCGCGAGCGGCAGAGCGAGCAGGAGGAAGGCGATCACGGCCCCCGTCAGAATGCCGCTCTTGCGCTGTTCTTCGGAGATCTCTTGTTTCACTCTGTGGCCCCGTCGTGTGCGATTTTGTCACAAATCTTTGGAATCTGCGGCAAAGCATGCGGCGGCACAGAGCCAACAAACGCGGGCCAGCGCAACCCCGTTTTATGGAGGGCCATCGCATATGAAGAAAAACGTGGCGGGAAGCTCGCTTGCGGCCATCCTTCGAGACGCCCGCCTACGGCGGGCCCTCAGGATGAGGTCGCGTTTCGCGGCGAGATATCAAATCCTCATGGTGAGGAGCCCGCGGAAGCGGGCTCGGCAGCCTCTCGACCGTCATGCGAATGACCCTGCATCTTATGGTGATCGCGGCAAGCATCTTTTCGTTTTATGACGAACGTTTAAGATCGACATTAACCTGCATTCGCTCCGCCGGGAGACCTTGAAATGACCGAGACCATCCGCATCAAGCGCTTCAATGCGCGCCCCGTGATCGTGCCGATGAACCTGCCGCTGCAGACCTCGACCGGCGCGGTTGCGAGGGCGCCGCTGGTCTTGATCGACTGCGAGACCGACCAGGGCGCGGTGGGGCATGCCTATCTGTTCTCGATCACGCCTTCTGCCCTGAAGCCGCTGACCGCGATGGTCACGGAAATGTCAGATCTGCTCGCCGGCGACGAGCTGCTGCCGTTCGAGATCGAGCGCAAGCTGACCCAGCGCTTCACGCTGCTTGGGCTCGCCGGCCTGCAAAGGCTGGCGCAATCCGGCATCGACATGGCGGCGTGGGACGCACTCGCCCGCGCACGCGGCCTGCCGCTCGCGCGGCTGCTTGGCGGCGCGCCGAAACCGGTCAAGGCTTATAATTCGAAGGGGCTCGGCATCATGCCTGCGGGCGCCGCGGTGGACGAGGCGCACAAGCTGCTGGCCGAGGGTTTCCAGGCGACGAAGATTCGCGTCGGCCGGCCCGATGCGCGCGAGGATCTGGCCGTCGTGCGCGCGGTGCGAAAGGCGGTCGGCGATCACGTCACGCTGATGTGCGACTACAACCAGGCGCTGACGGTGACCGAGGCCATCCGCCGCGGCGAGATGCTCGACGACGAGGGCCTGACCTGGATCGAGGAGCCGATCCGCCACGACGACTACGCCGGCTGCGCCCGCATCGCCGATGCGCTGCATACGCCAGTCCAGATCGGCGAGAATTTTGACAGCGCGTTCTCGATGCAGACCGCGCTCTCCACCGAGGCCTGCGACTACGTGATGCCCGACGTGCAACGCATCGGCGGCGTCACCGGCTGGCTCCGTGCCGCCTCGCTCGCGCACGCCGCCGGCATCGAGATGTCGACGCACCTGTTCTCGGAGGTCAGCGCGCACCTGTTGTGCGTGACGCCGACCGCGCATTGGCTGGAATATGTCGACTGGGCCGACGCGGTGCTGGCGACGCGGTTGAAGATCAAGGACGGCTTTGCGCTGCCGAACGAAGAGCCCGGCAACGGCATCGCGTGGGATGAAGCGGCGGTCAAAAAAATATCTCGTGAGCTAGAGCGTGTACTCGTAAAGGCGCAGATGTCGGCTTTTGAGGGTTATGCAGAAATCTTATGCTTGATCAGGGAATTGCCGGTTTTTGACCCTGGCTGTGTAAAAACGCGAAGGATCGAAACACGACTAGAATTGCATTCCTCAGTTGGTCGTCTAAGTTGAAGGCGCTTGCGGGCTTTCGCCCTGAGTTGGTCTTGGACGAATAACTTCTTCTATCGCGCTCAAGTGTCTTGGCGTTTTCACACAGCCAAGACCCTGAGCCGACATTGGTCGGCGAGGCGCAGAGTAACGCAGTGCAATCCATCGAAATTGAAAAAGGCCGCTGGCAATATGTCCAGCGGCCTTCGCGCTTAACGTCGTTCGCTGGGCGGCGCCCCGACTAGAGATCGATGCCAACAGCGATGTTGCGGCCCTGTAGTTCGGCAATCTTCATTCCGTCAGCCTGCACCTGCGCGAACTCCGGGTCTTTTGCTACGGCCTCCTGCACTTTGCCGTAAACTTCCCAACTGGAGTAGCGCGTCGCAACCAGCAACTGTCCTGCCCACGCGCCAGTGTGGAAACGGGACAGCCGAAGAAATTCAGCACCATGTTTTTCGAAGATTGTCTTCGCCCGCCTAACAATCTGGACCATTTCGTCGGGCTTGTCGGTTTTGAAACGAGCAAACTGCACGATCGGCATGGGCTACCTCCATAGTGATGTAAAATATCCAAGAGGCATGTATCGAGCGGCGTTTGGGGAGCGAACCTCAATGCGATCTCGATGAAAGTTTGTCTTCATCGATTGATTTTGGTTCAGGGTTTGCAAGCGACAGCAACACTACCGTATCTCGGCGGATGGGCTGGCAGCGTTGAGCCGATCGCTCTGCAGCGGACAAATGGTGCGTTTCAGGAAGCCAAAAGGGGACTAGGATAACTACGTACAAGCACCTCAGTGCGGACGCCCGCCCTCGGCTCCTCCGCGCGGCTGGCGTCAGCAAATCATGGGAGGATTTCGCGATGAAATCGCTGGCCTATGCAACTCTGTTTGCGCTCGCGCTTACCCCTGGCTGCGGCTTCGCTCAAGAGCACAAGATGAGCGACGAAGAGCTGATCAAGCTGTCGCTGTCGGCCGCCCCCGAGGCCATCGTCAAAGACGCTACGATCCTCGCCATGGATCATGACGGTAAGTTGCGGACATTGCGCGAAGGAACCGGGCAGTGGACATGCATGCCAGGTCACGCTGATCCGGCCAATCCCGACCCGATGTGCGGCGATAAGAATGCGATGGAATGGGCGTCGGCCTGGATGAATCACAAGGAGCCGCCTGCGAACAAAGCGGGGTTCATGTACATGCTCCGAGGGGACGGCGGCGCAAGCAACACCGACCCGTATGCAACAAAAGAAGAGCCCGGCAACAATTGGATTAAAACCGGCGCACACGTGATGATCGTCGGCTCTGGCGCTAAGATGTTGGATGGTTATCCGCGCGACGCGAAGGCCGACCCAACGAGGCCCTATGTGATGTGGCCTGGCACGCAGTACGAGCATTTGATGCTGCCGGTCCGCTGATCTCGCGATCTGGCGGTTCCTGCGTCCGCATGACGAGCGGCTGTGATGCCGCCTCCTGCCTTTCCGGCGCCATGTCACG
Source organism: Bradyrhizobium sp. AS23.2 (assembly GCF_001908185.1). Lineage (GTDB taxonomy): Bacteria > Pseudomonadota > Alphaproteobacteria > Rhizobiales > Xanthobacteraceae > Bradyrhizobium. Next base: position 13,355 of record NZ_LGHM01000036.1, on the reverse strand, counting down.
GACCTATGGCGGCGCAAGCTGCGGCGCATGGGTCTGGTTATGGCCCTGGCTGTGTAAAAACGCGAACTCCGGCGGATGGCGGAGAATCTACTTCTCAGATCACGCGGCACCGAAGCTCTGTATCCTCTTCGCAGCCTCAGAAGCGGTGTTTGAAAGAATTCTTTTCTCCGAAATTTGAGCGCCGTTGCGTTTTCACACAGCCAAGGCCCTTAACAGACACTCACTCTTGCACCATCGATGTCCGGGTTTGAGGGTAAAGCGGACACCGCCGTCCCCCGCGCGCGGATTATGAGTACCGCCCTGGCCCGCCCCGATGTCAGCGGTGATGGGCGATGTAATGGGCAAGGTCGGCGATCTGCTCCTTGCTGACTGTCTGCATCACGTCGGCCATGGTGGCGTCATAGCCGTGGCGGGTATTGTCCTTGTACTCGACGAGAGTCTTGGCGAGATAATCTTCGCGCTGGTTGGCGATGCGCGGCACGTTCTCCTTCCCGGAGTAGTCTGTATTGTGGCAGGTGTTGCAACGGTTCTGCTTCGCCAACGCCTCTCCGAGCACCATCCGCGTGGCATCCGCCGCATCAGCCGGCGCCGCCGGCTTCGGCAGTGTGGCGATGAAATCAGAGAAGGTGCGCAGATCGTCGTCCGTCAGCGACTTCGCCATCTCGTTCATCGGTTCGAAGACGCGCAGCTTCTCGCGGAACATGAAGAGCTGGATCAGCGCGTAAGGCGCCTGCTGACCGCCGAGCGATGGTGTGCTCTCGGTCTCGGACGTGCCGCGCTCGCCGTGACAGGCCAGGCATGGCGCAGCGCGCTCCTGGATGGCTTCTGCGTTCGCAGAGAATGCAATCGAGGCAAGCGCCAGAGCGACGATGAGGGTTTTTGGCATTGGGCGTTTCCGGTCGATCCCGTCATTGCGAGCCAACGGGTCCGCGCAAAGCGCGGCCCGATGACAGGCTCCGCGAAGCAATCCAGACTGTCCCTGCGGAGGGATTCTGGATTGCTTCGTCGCAGGTGCGCCTCGCAATGACGATGTGGTTGGCACTTACTGCGCCGCGACCTTCTGCTTGCCGTAGGTGATGCGGTAGACCGCGCCGTTCCAGTCGTCGGAGACGAGCAGAGAGCCGTCCTTCATCAGCATCACGTCGACGGGACGGCCGACATATTTGTTGTCCTCGAGGAAGCCGGTCAGGAACGGCTCCATCGATTTCACGGTGCCGTCCTTGTTCAGCTTGACGACAACGACGTCACCACCCTGCTTCTGCGACTTGTTCCAGGAGCCGTGGCGCGCGACGAAGATCGCGTTCTTGTAGGACTTCGGGAACATGTTGCCGGTGTAGAAGCGCATGCCGAGCGCTGCCGTGTGCGGGCCCATCAGGCCGACCGGGGCGGTATAGTCCTTGCAGTTCTTGCCCCAGCCGAGCTCCTGGTCGATGATGTTGCCCTGGTAGCAGAACGGCGCGCCGAAATCCTCACCAGCCTTGGTGACGCGGTTGAGCTCGTCCTCCGGTACCGTCTCCGACAGCCAGTCGCGGCCGTTGTCGGTGAAGTAGAGCTGCTTCGTCTCGGGATTCCAGTCGAAGCCGACCGTGTTGCGCACGCCGAGCGCGTAGACCTCGGCGCCGGAGCCGTCGAGATTCATGCGGCGGATCTGGCCGTGATCTGCGTCGTGCAGCACGTTGTTGCCGGGTTGACCGACCGGGACGTAGAGCTTGTTGTCGGGCCCGATCGCGATGAACTTCCAGCCATGCGCCTCGTCCTTGGGCAGCTTGTCGTAGATGACGGTCGGCTTCGGCGGGTTGTCCAGATTGTCCTCGATCTTGTCGATCTTGGAGACCTTCGAGAGTTCGGCGATGTAGAGCGTGCCGTCCTTGAAGGCGACGCCGTTTGGACGATAGAGGCCGGAAGCAATCACCTTGACCGAACGTTTGCCGTCCTTGTCGACGATGGCATAGACCTTGTCGACGAGGCGGCTGCCGACGAACACCGTGCCCTTGTCGCTCTGCGCGAGTGAGCGTGCATTCGCCATGCCGGAGGCATAGACCTCGACGTTGAAGCCCTGGGGCACCTTGAGCTTGGCGAGCGGCAATTTATCGGCTGCGGCCGGGAGTGGCGGCGGCGCGACGGGAGCGAGCCTGGCCGCCGCCTCGCTGTCGGGACGCCCGATCAAGGGGGAGCCGGGAGGAAGCGGCTGAGCGGCAGGTGCGGCGCCGGCGGCGGGTGGACTGGCGGGCTGCTGCGCCGCGGCGGAAAGCGTGAATGCACCGAAGAAAGCGCCGGCCAGCAACAGGCTGCGCGACGCAGACGAATAACGCATCATGGTGTTCTCCCCAAAGCGGAAGCCGTCTTCCAGACGCTGGCGCATCTCGCGGCTTTTCCGATTCACACTCTCCGGATTTGCCTGAACAAAAGCAATCGGAAACGACGCCTCAGACCTCTGCCGTCACGTCTGGTCGCCCCTGCACGAACGCGCCCCATCCCGCCATTGGCACGCCTCCCCCAATCGTGTAACCCGACTGAGACCCTTGCCGGGACGGGACGCTGATGACTGCGGTTGCCACGGATGAAGCGGGAGTTGGCACCCGCGCGCTGATTTTTGCGTTGCTCGCACTCGCCTGCGGACACATGCTCTCGACATTGCTGCGCACGATCCCGGCGGTCAGCCTCGATCTGATGGCCGCGGATTTCCATATGGAGCCGCAGGCGCTGGCGAGCCTCACCTCCGTCTATCCTTTCGCCTTTGCCGCCGCGCAAATTCCGGTCGGCGCGGCGATGGACCGGTTCGGCGTGCGGCCGGTGTCGCTCAGCCTGCTCGCGGGAACCGTGGTCGGCGCCATCGCCTCGGGCTTTGCGACCGGGCCCGAGAGCTTCGCGGTCGGGCAGGTGCTGCTCGGCGTTGCCACCTCGGGCATGCTGATGTGCCCGATGACCCTGGCGGCCAAGCAATTGTCGGCAGCGCGGTTCGGCCTGTGGTCGGGCGCGATCCTCTCGATCGGCAATATCGGCATGCTGCTGTCGTCGAGCCCGCTCGCCTTCGTGGTCGATCATTACGGCTGGCGCGCCGGGTTCTGGATCTCGGCGCTCGGCGGCGTCCTCGTCGCGCTTGCCGTGTTCATGCTGGTGCCGAACCAGCCGGCCGAGCACAAGGATGATTCCTCACCGCTGTCGCAGATGATCGAGGTGCTGCGGCTCGGCTTCTCGCGTCCGCTGCGCGGCCTGATCGCGCTCGCGCTGGTGTCGCTTGCGACCTCGCTGGTGCTGCGCGGCCTGTGGGGCGGGCCGTGGCTGATGCAGGTCAAGGGCCTGTCGCGGGTCGAGGCCGGCAACCAGCTCGGCCTGTTCACGCTGGCGATGATCGCCGGCCCCCTGTGCGTCGGCATGATCGACCGCAAGCTCAGTCGCCGCCGCGAGCTGGTGGCCGGCACGCACCTCGTCGGAGGGCTGCTGCTCGCACTGATGGCGCTCGGCGCGCCGCACTATGCGGTCTCCGTGCTGCTCGGCGTTCCCGTGATGCCGCCGCAATACGACCTCGTGCTGTTCATCCTCATCGGCCTTGCGACCTCCGCCCAGCCGCTGCTGTTCGGCATGTCCCGGCAGCTCGTCGACGCGCAAACGACCGGCAAGGCGCTCGCGGCGATCAACCTCGCCTTCTTCCTCGGCGCGGCGCTGATGCAGTCCGTCACCGGCGCGGTCGCGGCGCTGGCCGGGCTGCCGGCGGTGCTGCTGTTCATGGCCGCGGCGCTTGTCGCGGGCACGCTGGTCTTCCTGGCTTACACGCGGACCGTCTGAGCCCCTTGCGAAATGCGGCGTCGCAGGGGATGCTGACGCGCAACGTATACCGGGGGGAATGAAGTCCATGCCTGTCGACACCCAAGCCGCCACCGACCGCCTCATGCGCTTCCTCGCCGTCGAGGGCGTGACTGGACAGGAGGCGGCGATCGGGCGTGAGCTTGCCGCCGCGCTGAAGGAAAGCGGCGTGCCGGCGAAGGCGATCCGGCTCGACGACGCCAACACCCGCATTCCCGTGCCGACCGAGACCGGCAACCTCATCGTCGACCTGCCCGGCCGTGGCGCGCTGCACAACCAGAAGCGGATCATGTTCATGACCCACATGGACACCGTGCCGCTCTGCGCCGGCGCCAAGCCGAAGAAGTCGGGGCGCAAGATCGTCAACGAAGCCAAGACCGCGCTCGGAGGCGACAACCGCTGCGGCTGCGGCGTGCTGGTGACGCTGGCAGCCGAGCTCGAAAACCAGAAGCTCGATCATCCGCCGATCACGCTGCTGTTCTGCGTGCGCGAGGAGAGCGGGCTCTATGGCGCGCGCCACGTCAAGCTGGAGGAGCTCGGCTCGCCGGTGATGGCTTTCAACTATGACGGCGGCTCGGCCTCCAACGTCGTCATCGGCGCCGTCGGCGCCGATCGCTGGCAGGTCGAGATCTTCGGCCGCGCCTCGCATGCCGGCGTCGCGCCGGAGCGCGGCATCTCCTCGACGATGATCATGGCGCTGGCGCTTGCCGAGGTGAAGGCCGGCGGCTGGTTCGGCAAGGTGGTGAAGGGCAAGCGGCAGGGCACCAGCAATGTCGGACCCGTCACCGGCGGCGAGGGCCGCCCGGCGGGCGATGCCACCAATGTCGTCACCGACTACGTGCATGTGCGCGGCGAAAGCCGCAGCCACGACGGAAAGTTCTTCAAGGAGATCACGAAGGCCTACAAGGCCGCGTTCGATAAGGCGGCCAAGAAAGTGACGAATGCGCAAGGCAAATCCGGCCGCGTCAAGTTCAAGGCCGAGACCGACTATTATCCGTTCCGCATGAAGGAGAACCTGCCCGTCGTCAAACGCGCGATCGAGGCGGTGTCCGCGGTCGGCGGAACGCCGAACGTCCGCGCCGCCAATGGCGGCCTGGATGCAAACTGGATGGTCCGCCACGGCATTCCGACCGTGACCTTCGGCGCCGGCCAGAACGAGGCGCACACGATCGACGAGTGGATCAATCTCGACGAATACGACCGCGCCTGCGCGCTGGCGCTGCAGCTCGCGACGATGCGGTGAGGCGTTGAGCCTGTAGGATGGGTAGAGCGAAAGGACAAAATCGCGGCTCCTGCTGAAATTGCATAGCGCGCAGAGCGGATTGGAATATTTCTCCGAGGGCCGGCGACCGTGTGGTGGTTCGGCCGAACCTTGGTGGAGTATGCAGATGACACATGTGACTCGAGCGTGTTCAGTGCTGGTTGCAGCTACGTTGTGCCTGGTAGCTGCAACGGCGACCGCACTTGCCCAAAATGTCCCTCAGTGCGTCGTGTCAGGATCACCACCGGCGGGCTGGGGCTTTAACTCAATAGGCTATATCCAGATTCCTTCCGGCAGTGGCTGCCTGCTCGCCGTCAATATAAACGGCGAAATACAGACTTCCAGCGTTTCACAGAATCCGGCACACGGCACCTTGCAACAACTCGATGCATCTTCTTTCCTCTACACCTCGCAAGCTGGATACATCGGTGGCGATAGTTTCTCCATTCAGGCGACCGGCATGAGTCAGACAGCCTCCGGCACCTCCGTCATCACCATCAACGCGACGCTACAATAGCGCCGGAGGCCAGGGGCCGATTGGCCGCGCCTCGCACTGGCCTGGCCCTCGGCCATCTGCCGTGCCAAGTTAGCGTATTGATTTGAGGCAAATGACCGCTCGCCACGAGCGCGACGTGTTTTTCTCCGCGCGACCTGCGACGGGAACGAGCAACCTTTTTGTCGGGGCCGAGACGCTCGCGGTCATCTTTTCTGGTTTGTCGGTTTTTGCATAGTGGCGCAGGCTCGTTACGCGCATGATCGTGCGAAGTTGGAGGCCGTAACCGACATGTTGCTGAAGGCGATTGCCACCGCCATCGTTTCGGGCGCCGCCGTGGCGCTCAAGAAGCCGCACGAGGGAAAAAAGCTCACATCGATGGTTCTGGGGTTGCTCAGGCCGTATCGGCGCTGGCTGCTCATCGTTTTCGCCGCCATGCTGATTGAGATTGCAATGAGCCTGGCGGCGCCCTGGCCGCTTAAGCTGGTTCTCGATGACGCCCTGGGACGGCATCGATTGCCGGACTGGCTGGCTTGGGCGCACGATTATGGCTTCGGACAACACACCGCAGGCGTCGCGCTGTTTGCCGGCATCGCAACCCTGCTCATCGCCGTCGTCGGCGCGATCGCGACCTACATCGACAACTACTACACCACCAGCGTCGGCCAATGGGTTGCCAACGATTTGCGCGTACAGATCTACACGCATCTGCATCGGCTATCGCTGCGCTACTACGACAACGTCAAGACCGGGACCCTGATGTCCACGATCACCAGCGATGTCTCGACCATCCAGGGTTTCGCATCGTCCGCGACACTCGATATCGTCGTCGATCTCATCACCATCCTGTTTATGCTTGGATTGATGTTCTATCTGGATTGGGATTTCACGCTGATCGCTGTCGCGCTTGTGCCCTTTCTGCTGGTGTTTCTCTTTCACTTCAAGAAGGCTGTGAAAGAGGTGACGCGAACCGTGCGTGCCCGGCAGAGCGACATTGTTGCCGTCGTACAGCAGGGACTTGGATCGGTTCGTGCGGTAAAGGCATTTGGCCGGCAGGACCTCGAGATAGCGCACCTGGAGGCCGCAAGCCACGCCACGGTGGAAGCTGCGCTGAAGGCGCGCCAGATCAAATCCTTGATGTCACCGACGGTGAGCATTGTCGTTGCGATCTGCACCGGCATCGTCCTTTGGAGGGGGACGTCCCTGATCGTTGCGGGCACGCTGACGGCCGGCGCGTTGACAGTCTACCTCGCGTACTTGGCCAAATTCTTCAAACCCGTAAAAGACCTCGCGAGCATGACCAGCACGATCGCACAGACGACCGTTGCGCTGGAGCGGATTCAAACGATCTTGTCGGCCGACGATCTCATCACTGACCCTGTGGACGGCGTCGATCCCGGGCGGGTCAAGGGCGCCATCAGCTTCGATAAGGTCGCCTTCGGATACGACGACGCCCCGATACTGCGAGAAGTGAGCTTCGAGATAGAGCCCGGTCAGGTCGTAGGCCTTGTCGGCCCCACCGGCTCCGGCAAATCGACCGTACTTAGTCTGCTGCCGCGGTTCTACGAAGCGAGCAGCGGGCGGGTGCTGATTGATGGCCTGGACGTCTCTTCATACAAGCTCGCGACCCTGCGTGCGCAGGTGGGCTTCGTGCTCCAGGAGACGGTGTTGTTTCGCGGAACGATCCGCGAGAACATCGCCTACGGTTGCCCAGGCGCCACCGAGGAAGAGATCATCGCGGCGGCGAAAGTCGCCAACGCTCATGATTTCATCAGCGCCATGCCGCATGGCTACGATTCGATGGTCGGCGAGCGGGGCGACACATTGTCGGGCGGCCAGCGGCAACGTATAGGCATCGCCCGCGCCGTTGTGCGGAACAGCCCGATCATGATTCTCGATGAGCCCACGGCAGCGCTCGATACGGAATCGGAACACCTCGTCATCGACGCATTGCGTCAGCTGATGAAGGGGCGCACGGTCATCATGATCGCCCATCGCCTCAGCACGATCGCCAACGCCGACAAGATCGTCGTGCTGAAGGATGGCGTTGTGGTTGAACAGGGCTCGAACGACGAATTGCTCGCCCTGGGCGGGGTTTACGCCGAACTTCATCGCATTCAATACGACACTTCGAACCAGGCTTCTGCGAAAGCCGTCTAGTGACTGCAGCGTTTCGGCCCGGAGATTCAGAAACATGTCGCACAGCCTCATCGTGCTTCCCGACGATACCGTCAACTCGATTCTCGATCCGATCAATGCGGCCAAGCGCTCGCTCAATATCCGGATGTTCCTGTTCACCGACCCAACGCTGCTGAAAGCGGTGATCGCGGCCAGGCAACGTGGCCTCCGCGTTCGCGTCATGCTCAATCCCGCCCGCCGCGACGGCAATAGCGAGAACGAAATCGCGCGCGAACAGCTGACTGCCGGCGGTGTCGAGGTTCGGTACAGCAGTCCCGATTTTGCCGTCACTCACCAGAAATCAATGGTGATCGATGACGAGCTGGGCTTCGTCGAATCTTTGAATTGGGAAACGCGTGACCTGACCGAAACACGGGATTACGCGGTTGTCACGACCAAAAAGATCGAGGTGTCGGAGATGGTGAGGTGCTTCGACGCCGATTGGATGCACCAGAAGTTCGATCCCAGTGCGAGATCGGAGTTGATCTGGTGCCCGAACAACGGGCGCGAACGTATCGCACGCTTTATCGATTCCGCCAAAGAGACGCTCTGGATCCAGAACGAGCGCTATCAGGATACGGTGATCATCGAGCGCCTGGTGCGCGCCATTAAGCGTGGCGTGCAAGTTCACATCATGGCGCGCCCGTCGCATAAATTAAAGAAGAACAAACTCGTCGAAGGAATCGGTGGCCTTCGGATCATGCATGACGTCGGAGCTAAAATTCACACGCTGAAGCACCTGAAATTGCATGGCAAGATGCTGCTTGCCGATGAAGAGCGGGCGATCGTCGGATCGATCAACCTCACACCAGGCAGCTTTGACGATAGGCGTGAGCTTGCCGTCGAAACTGATGCCCATCATGTTGTTGGACGGTTGGTCGAGACTACTCGACACGACTGGAAGCATTCAAAAAAAACTCGATCTTTCCGATGCGGGCATTCTTGCGGACTTCGAAAAACACGGCACCAAAGGTGCTGGTTTGCTTGCCCTCGATCCTTCGCAAAAACATCGGGACGACTAATTAGTCTGGCCCATCGTCACCACGACCTTGCCTTGGCATGACCGCCTTCGAGGTAGGCCAGCGCTTCGGGCGTTTCTCCAAACGGAAACGTCCTGTCGACGATGATCTTCAGCCTTGCCCTGCCCGATGAGTTCGCCCAGCTCCGCGAGTTCGGTGCCGCTTGGACGCATGAAGAGATAACGATAGCCGACACCCGTCCGGCAGGCTCGCAACCTGATGCCGCTGCTGATGATCCAGAAAAGGGCAGCCAGAACACGCCCGCCACCGAGATCCTCGATTGCCCCCGGCGCCGCCCGATATGAACACCTTCTGCCCGGGCCTGACATCGAGCTGATCCCGTAATGCCTGGAGCGCTCAGGCTTGCGAGCGGCACGGCGGCGGCAGTCGTGAAATCGAGATTCCGCGGCATGGGCGCGGCGTGGGCCTCGTCGACGCATGCTTGCTCTGCGAACGCGCCGCCTCGTTCCTTTGCGAGCCGGGCAAACACGCGGTCGCCAACCCGGAACCGCTTCACATCCCTGCCAACGGCCACGACAAGCTCGTTGCCCAATATGAACGGAAGCTTTGGCCGATAGTTGCGCAGGCAATACCAAGCGGCTGCTGAAGGAGTTCGTTCAGGGCGAGGCGCGCCCCGATGGCGCATCGAACCAGAGCAGCCGCAGGTCTGCTCCCCGCTCGCGGGCGATTGCCCGCACCGCGCGGTCGGACTAGCCTGTAAAGAAAAGGCAGGAAGGAAACATGGCGCACATCGCAACGATCGAGACCGGACTCTACCGGATCCCCCTCCCCGTCACACTCTCCGACAGCACCCATGGCGAGATCGCCGCATTCGAGCTGATCACCTGCCGCATCCGCGATGCCGATGGCGCCGAAGGCGTCGGCTATACCTACACCGTGGGCCGCAATGGCGGCGCTGTCGCCGACATCCTCAGGCGCGAGATTTCGGCGCTGGTCGAGGACCGCGAGGCCGACGACACGGAGGCCCTCTGGCATCATGTCTGGTGGGCCCTGCATTATGGCGGACGCGGCGGACCGACGGTGCTGGCGCTCTCGGCACTCGACATCGCGCTGTGGGACCTGAAGGCGCGGCGCGCCAGGCTGCCGCTGTTCCGCCTGCTCGGCGGCTTCGATGCGCACGTGCCCTGTTACGCCGGCGGCATCGACCTTGATCTTTCGGTCGAAGCCCTGCTCAAGCAGACCGACGGCAATCTCGCCAAAGGCTTTCGCGCCATCAAGATGAAGGTCGGCCGGCCCGATCTCAAATCCGATGTCGCACGCGTCTCTGCGATGCGAAAACATCTCGGCGACGACTTTCCGCTGATGGCGGACGCCAACATGAAGTGGACGGTCGAGGAAGCCATCCGCGCCGCTCGCGCCTTCGTTCCGTTCGACCTCACCTGGCTCGAGGAGCCGATCATCCCCGACGACGTCGCCGGCCACGCCCGCATCATGCAGGCCGGCGGCGTGCCTATCGCGGCGGGCGAGAATTTGCGCTCGCTGTGGGAGTTCAAGAATTACATCGTCACTGGGGCGGTATCCTATCCCGAGCCTGACGTGACTAATTGCGGCGGGGTCAGTGCCTTCATGAAGATCGCGCGGCTCGCTGAGGCCTTCAACCTGCCCGTGACCAGCCACGGCGCGCACGACATCACTGTGCATTTGCTCGCGGCCTGCCCGAACCGCTCCTACCTTGAGGCCCACGGCTTCGGGCTGGACAAGTACATCGAGCATCCGCTGGTGCTTCAGGAAGGGATGGCCGTGGCGCCAGACCGTCCGGGCCATGGCATCGGCTTCGACTGGAAGGGGCTGGCGAAGCTCTCGCCGTAGGCGGCGGACTTTCCTGCACGCGAGGCATTCGCTGCGGCTTGATGTACCGGCCAGATAATCGGCTATGGTGACGGCAGCCGACACCTTGCGAGAGACGCCCGCCTTGAGACCCGAGCTGCACCAGAAACTGACCGCGTGGCGCCAGCACCTTCATGCGCACCCGGAGCTGTCGCTTCAGGAGAAGGCCACCGCAGCCTTCGTGCAGGAAAGGCTTGCTGAACTCGGCATTCCCTTCGAGGCCGGCATCGGCGGCCACGGCATCGTCGCGACCTTGACGCGCGGGCACGCGCGGAGCCGCGTCGGCTTGCGCGCCGACATGGATGCGCTGCCAATCACCGAGGATACCGGGCTGGCCTACGCCTCGAAGACTCCCGGCGTGATGCATGCCTGCGGGCATGACGGCCACACCACATCGCTGCTCGGCGCCGCAGCGCTGCTCGTTGCCGACACGAGCTGGAGCGGCACCGTCGATTTTATCTTCCAGCCGGCGGAGGAAGGTTATGGCGGCTCGCGCGCGATGGTCGCCGCCGGGCTGTTCGACCGATTTCCGATGGAGCGGGTGTTCGGCTTCCACAACTGGCCGGGCCTCGAGGCGGGCACCATCGCGGTCCACGACGGCGTCGTCATGGCCGCCGGAGGCCGGGTCACACTGACGATCGAGGGCCATGCCGGCCACGCCGGCCTGCCGCATCTTTCGCGCGATCCCGTGATGGCCGCTGGCCATTTGATCGTTGCCCTGCAATCGATCGTGGCGCGCAACGTCGATCCGCTCGATACGGCCGTGCTCTCGCTGTGCATGATCCAGGGCGGCACCGCGCCGAACCAGATCGCCGGACAGGTCGAGATCAAGGGCACGCTGCGCACCAACCGCATGCCGGTGCGGGATGCCATCGTCGACAGGATCGAGCAGATCTGCGCCGGCGTCGCGACAAGCTTTGACGTCAGGGTCACGCCGACATTCGTCCACGGCGTCGGACCGGTCATCAACGCCCCCGGCGAAGCGAACATCGCGCGCATAGCCGCACAGAAGGTGCAAGCCCGCCTGCGCGGCGATCTCCCGCCGAGCATGGCCAGCGAAGACTTCGCCTACTTCCTGCAGCAGCGGCCGGGGGCCTTCGTCTGGATCGGCAATGGCGAATTGCGCGAGGGCGCGGAGCTGCACGGCCCGCGCTACGATTTCAACGACGCGATCCTTCCCGTCGCATCCGGCTGGATGGCCGAGGTCGCCAAGACGGCGCTGGCGTCGAACTAAAACGGTGTACTCATCTGTCGGGGTGCATGGCGCAGGCGCGCATGACGTCGGCTTGTCCGCCAATTGCAGCGCAATTGCTGACGTCGCCTGAGGTCGCAGAGGATCCCGGCAAGCGACCTGCTTCGATGTGATCAGATTGCGTGTTCTTACGGGGTTCCGTCATCGAAACACCTGGGCTATCGGAAATCGGCAAATCGAGCGGGCATTGCAGCGGGAACAGTTCAGAGTAGCGCCTCCTCGCCCGACTCCACGACATACCGGAATCAACGCGGACCCGGCGTGAGTGCTGCTTCCTTCCGACCACGGCTGCCCAAAGCAACTGCCCAGGAGCAGCCGGCTTTCCTGGAGATTCCTCCCGCTATGCGAGTAGCAACCGAAGTCGTGGAATTGCTGGTGAAATCAGCCGGCACCTGGCTTTTTGAAGGTCATCAATTCGGCCTGAGCGACCGCGAATGGATGGCTCTGCGCTTTCTCGCGCGTGCAAACAGGTTCTCAAGGACTCCATCCGCTCTTGCCATCTTCCTCGGCACGACCCGCAGCGGCACATCCGAGATTGCCGCGCAGCTGCGGAAAAAGGGATTGGTGATTCCGGAGCCGTCTGCCGAAGACAGGCGCTCGATTACGCTGTGCGTGACATCTCAGGGGAAGAAATTACTCGATCGAGATCCGATCAACGCCCTTCGCGATCGAATCGCGGCACTCACAATTGACGACCGGTCTCAGCTGCGCCACTCGCTCCGTCGGGTTCTGGTTCAGAGCGACGTTGCTCAGCGCGAGCACAATACGGACATTTGCAGCGGCTGCATATTCCTGATCGAAGATGGTGCCGGGAGCGAGCACCAGTTCAAGTGCCGGCGCTTTCGAAAAGCGATTGCCTCGAAAGAGACGGCCCTGCTTTGCACCTATTTCGAGGAGCCGGGTTCGAGAGATCTCGCCGCCAAAACCGCGTAGGCGCTCGACCCAGGTCGGACAGGTCGCCACCCATATCCCGATGTCCGCCATTCCGGCCCCGATTGCCTGACCGGCCCGGCCTCGATTGCGTTGGGAGGAGAGGCCGACTAGGAAACCCGGATGAGCATCGAATCTCCTCCGCAGTGGCTCAACGAAGATCCGCCACCTGTCCTGCCCGCGCGACGACGCCGTTGGCCGTTCGTCCTGCTGTTCTTCTTCGTCGTTGCCCTCGCCGCAGGCGCTTTCCTGTGGATGAATGTCGATCACATCAGCCAGTATGCCGGCCATGCGGCGCCTGACGACAAGCCTGCATCCGGCGACCAGGCGGTGATGACAGACCTGCTGGCCGCACAGCAGAAGGCGAGCGAGGACCTCGCGGCACTCGATCGCACGGTCGCCGACCAGCAGGAGCAGCTCAAGACGATTCTGGACCAGCTCGCGGGCCTGACTGCGCAGATCGACGCGCTGAAGAGCGCAGCCGCTCCGCCACCGGCGCCGCCGCCGCTACCATCGGTCGCCAGCGCACAACCTCCCGCGCTCCCGCGAGCCGCCCCGCCACCGGTGGTG
>NZ_LGHM01000351.1 GCF_001908185.1 Bradyrhizobium sp. AS23.2 | reverse complement strand
AAGGTCGGTGAACTCCTCGACGTCTTCTCCAAGGAAGAGTGCGCCAACTATCTCAAAAACTCAGGCTATGTTTCCGTATAAACACAGCACGCTCTAGAACGACGTGCCACCGCCGAACCTGAGCTCCTGGACGACATCTCCATATCTCAAGAGCACCTCGCCTGCTCTGAAATGGGAGAGCTGTGGCCGCGGTGTGGCTTGAACGTTGCTGCATTGTTTCTGCTCGTTGAATTTCATGCGAGCGCGGAGACATGGGCCCCTGCTCAGCAGCGCACCACTTCGTGGATGCGCTCGATTTGCCATTTTAGATAACAGACACGCATCCGCGTCCTCGCGGCGGAATTTGCCCGAGCTTTGCTTCGTCTCTTCGCCCTCATAGCCAAGAGGGCGCAGGGAAGGCCGGGCGCCGGCTGGCACCCACGGTCCGCTGTGCGAAAAGCACACGCAGAAGAACTGCACAGCGACATACAGGTGAAGCCCAACACACGGCCTTCCCTGCGCAGTGGTTTGACGGCTTATGCCGTGCTCTCCCGGGAGCCGAGTTCCTTCTGGCCTCCCTCCCCCTCGCGAAATTCGCAGACACCGCGCCGGTTGACGCGAATGCCGCCTCCGCAAGAGCTTGACCGTAGCGACGACGGCCAGGACCACACGGTTTTGCCGTACGCACGTTCGTTGGCGCCACAGGGTTTTCCCGCGCTGTCGACGTAGCGGGAAGAATGTTGGCGAGACGAACTCTCAGTGCCGCTCGTCGGCACGAAGCCTCGGGCTCACGGAGAGCAATCCGCCCTGCCCGCACTTTCCGCGCCCGACGCTGCCGCGTCCACCGCAAGCCCGACTCGCGAAACGTGACGACACAAGATCGCCCCTCAAGGATCAGCCGGGATGGAGAACACATACGCTATTTCCGAATTTCGGTAAAGTGGAATATTTTCGCCCGCGCGGCTTGACACCGACGCTCGTCGAAAAGTTCCCGGCGTTTTGCCCGACGGGCAGCCCTCCGGCGCCGAGATGACCGGCTCAGGCTGGATGTCGAAGGGAACTTCTATGATCATGATGCTTGAAGAAGAGATCAAGCTTCACGGGTTCGCCGGTATCTCGCCAGAACAGTCTCTTACCCATGCTGCCCGCCACCGCGAGGCGATGGTGGCCGCCGATTAGAGTGTAATCATCCGTTGCTATGGCAATGATCTCGCCGGTTTCATCAACGATGACTTTCATGCGCCGCCTCCGATGCAACGCGGC
>NZ_LGHM01000350.1 GCF_001908185.1 Bradyrhizobium sp. AS23.2 | reverse complement strand
GCTGGCCGACCCGCGCGTCGAGCAGCCCGGCCTGCGCCGCTATTATCTCGTGCCTTCGGCGACGACCGCCGCGGCCGGTGAAAGCGCGGCCCTCGACGTGCTGGCGCGGCTGATGGGCAGCGGCAGCAACTCCTATCTCTACCGCGCGCTCGTGGTCGACAAGCCGCTCGCGGTCTCCGCCAGCGCCAGCTATTCGAGCACCTGGCTCGACCCGACCCAGTTCGCGATCTCGGCTTCGCCCAAACCCGGCGTCAGCTTTACCGAGGTCGAGCAGGTGGTCGACGGCGTCATTGCCGACCTCACGCAGAACCCGATCCGCGCCGAAGACCTCGAGCGGGTCAAGACCCAGCTCATTGCGGAAGCGATCTACGCCCAGGACAACCAGGTGGTGCTGGCGAGCTGGTATGGCAGTGCCCTGAGCACGGGCCTGTCGGTCGAGGACATCAGGAGCTGGCCGGATCGCATCCGCGCGGTCACCGCCGAGCAGGTTCGCACCGTCGCACAGAAACGGCTCGAGAAGAAGCGCTCGGTGACGGGCTATCTGATCAAGGACACTGCTACCGCCAAGCGCAAGGAGAAGCGTTCGTGACCCATCCTCTTCCTTTCCCGCGCGCGCGGCGCGTCGCATTGTCCGTTGCCACCGGTGCGGCACTCGCGCTGGCTACGGTCTCGCCGTCACAGGCGGCCGCCAAAATCCAGCACCTGACCTCGCCGGGCGGCATCGAAGCCTGGTTCGTACAGGATGCGACCGTGCCGCTGATCGCCATGGAATATTACTTTGCCGGCGGCTCGGCGCAGGATCCCAAGGACAAGTCCGGCGTCGCCAATCTGGTCGGCGACCTCCTCGACGAAGGCTCCGGCGATCTCGACTCCAAGACCTTCCATGAGCGGCTCGACCGCCGCGCCATCGAGCTCTCCTTCAGCGCCAGCCGCGATACGTTCCGCGGCAGCCTGCGCATGCTGCGCGACAACAAGGACGAGGCCTTCGACCTGCTCCGAAGCGCGCTGACCTCGCCGCATTTCGATACCGCCGACGTCGAGCGCATCCGCGCGCAGGTGATCTCGGGCCTGCGCCGCGAGACCACCAATCCGTCGTCCCTGGCGAGCCGCAAATTCCTTGAGGTCGCGTTCGGCGACCATCCCTATGGCCGGCAGACCAAGGGCACGCTGGACAGCGTGCCGACCATCACCGTCGCCGACATGAAGGATTATGTCGGCCGCGTGCTGGCCAAGGACGGACTGAAGATCGCGGTGGTCGGCGATGTCGATCCGGCCACGCTCGGCAAGCTGCTCGACCACACTTTTGGTAGCCTGCCCGCAAAAGCCAATCTGACGCCGGTCGCCGACGTCGAGGCGGCAAAACCGCCGCAGCGCGCCTTCGTGCCGCTCGACGTGCCGCAGACCGTGATCACCTTCGGCGGGCCCGGCGTGAAGCGCAGCGATCCGAACTTCATGGCGGCCTATGTCGTCAACCACATCCTCGGCGGCGGCGGATTGTCCTCGCGGCTCTATCGCGAGGTCCGCGAGAAGCGTGGCCTCGCCTATTCGGTGTTTGAATCGCTGCTCTGGATGGAGCATTCGGCGATCTTCATCGGCAACACCGGCACCCGCGCCGACCGCGCCGGCGACACCATCGACGCCCTCGAGAAGGAAGTGCGCCGCATCGCCGAGGAGGGACCGACGCAGAAAGAACTCGACGAAGCCAAGTCGTACCTCAAGGGTTCGCAGATGCTGGCGCTGGATACCTCCTCGAAGCTCGCGCAGGCGCTGCTGCAATACCAGCAGGACAAGCTGCCGATCGACTATATCGAGAAGCGCAACGCCATCGTCGATGCGGTGACACTGGACGACGCCAAGGCGGCCGCCAAGCGCCTGTGGGGCCAGGGGCTGTTGACCGTCATCGTCGGCCGCGCGCCCCATACGCCAGCGCAGCCCGCGCCGAAGCTGAAATGATTCGGCGGTGGCTTCATTATCATGGCCGGGCTCGTCCCGGCCGCCATCGACGTCTTTCATAACAGCCCGCGCTGTTGATGTGGATGCCTGGCGATCCAGCTCGCGCCGAACGCTGGTGCCACCATCCTGCGGGTGTCACGCGACGCTACCACGCTTCCATCGAGCGCGCTTTTGCCGCTGCAATACTTAAGCTAGGTGTCGTAATGTCGCGAATTGTTGATTCAGGGCATTAGCGACAGTTGAGCTTTTAGAGCACGATGTTTTTATACTGAAACATACCCTGAATTTTTTTAGGTAGTTGGCGCACTCCTCCTTGGAGAAGAGGTCAAGGAGTTCGCCGACCTTGCGCCAAGTCGCTTCGACATCTCGTGTCTGCGCGGCTCGCATCAGGTGTTTGAGCTTGGCGAAGACCTGCTCGATCGGGTTGAGGTCGGGACTGTCGGGCGGCAGGAAGAGCCGATGCGCTCCCGTGGCGCGGATGGCACTCCTCGCCGCCTTGCCCTTGTGACTGCCGAGATTGTCGAGGATGACGAGTTCACCCTTTGCGAGGGTTGGCGCCAATACCTAAGAGTGAAGAGCTCGCCATTGATGGGGCCGTCGATGACCCATGGCGCGCTGATCCGGTCATGGCGCAGCGCCGCGATGAAGGTCATGGTCGAAAGGTGCAGACGCCTGGAGACGTTGCCCGTCGGTCCCCAGCCTCGCAGCGGCGCCATGTTGGTTTTGATCCAGATCTCGTCGATAAAGACCAGGCGCGAAGCGTCGATCTGAACCGTCCCGGGTTTGCCGGAGGCCATTTGGTTTAAGTTATGCCGCCATGGCCGATTGTTCCAGCATGGCGTAGTAGCGTTGCTCGGCTTCGGCCGGCGGGATGTTTCCGATGGGCTCC
>NZ_LGHM01000349.1 GCF_001908185.1 Bradyrhizobium sp. AS23.2 | reverse complement strand
CCCAGGCCGCGTCGCTCAAAACCAAACGATCCATCACACCCAAGGCGACCTCCCCAAAAGAAGCCTTGAATCTGATTTGCACTTAAATGGGAATCCTTAGAGTCCACACCACCTAGAGAGCGTCGGCCTCTTGCATGGCAATTCGATCCATCCGCCGCTCGCGGTTCGGATCGCATTTGACGCACCCAGCTGCTGGAATTCTCTTGCACCGTCAACGCGGTGATCTGTCCCTGGCCGGCGCCACTCCGTCGAGTTTTCGGCAGATGCTCGCGACGATTTCTGCTGCGTCGTCATTCAGCTCCAGACGAGCGCCGCTGGCGATCGCACCATCAACCGCACCGTATGCCCAAACGCCTGCAGTTCGCGGGACCAATAATGGGATGACGCGCAAGCCTCGATCCCCACCAGGCACGCCGGCAACTTCTCAAGGAAGGACAGCACGAAACGGCGCTTGAGCTGGCGGCGGATCACCACCTGACCGGATGCATCGACGCCATGCACTTGAAAGACCGACTTCGCGATATCCAGACCAATCGTCGAGAGCCTTTGCCCATGATGGCGCGGGTTCACGATCGTCAAACAGAATGGTGCCGATAAATTTGCGCAGCTTGTCCTGTCCCTGTCGGAAACCTAATCCAGCTGGCCCGTGAGGCCGGATTGCGCAATGCTTCTGTCTCATGAGAGAAGCTTACAGCCTGGTCTGGTCGGTGCTGGTCTTATTG
>NZ_LGHM01000348.1 GCF_001908185.1 Bradyrhizobium sp. AS23.2 | reverse complement strand
CACCCGCTTCGAAAAGACGGCCCGAAATTACCGCGCCGTCGTCACTCTCGCCGCAATCGTCCTATGGATGCGATAAGTGTCCACACCGCCTAGACTAGACTAGTGGGAGAAGCTGACTTCAGACTGACGGACGGCGTGGTGTTGTGTCGCAGAAAGATCGGCGCGCCGCTTCAATTTTTCGGCTTTTTCCGCTCGGTCAAGAAGTCGCCGATCGCGTCGTCGAGACGTTGCGTTCGGCGGCTACCTCGGCTAAGTGCCTGCTCTATCTGTGAAGGAAGGGTGGCCGAGTGGTTTAAGGCACCGGTCTTGAAAACCGGCGTGCCCGCAAGGGTACCGTGGGTTCGAATCCCACCCCTTCCGCCAGTATATTGTTCTCCACTGTTCGCAGTCGTTCGAACTCCACAGTAAAATCAGTGACTTGCGCCAAAGGGCTGTACTTCGCAGTTCTCCGGTGTTCTCCCTAATCGGGACGCTGACCGTAGCTTTAGACCGTGGGTTCGGAGGACGGTTTTCCTGGAGGAACAATGGCTGGTCGGCTGAAACCACTCGACGTAGAGCGCCAAAACGAGCCCGGCAAATACGCCGACGGCGAAGGTCTCTACTTGATCGTCAATGGACCGACATCGAAGAGCTGGTCCTACCGATATTGGAAAGACGGCAAGGAGCGCTGGCACGGCCTCGGCTCCTTTAAGGATGTGTCGCTAGAGCATGTTGTCTTTTAGCGGAATCTGGATTCCCAGATGGGGCAATTTCTGATTCAAACTCCATGCTGGCGAACGGAGGCCAGCATGGATGACGCGACCGTTTT
>NZ_LGHM01000347.1 GCF_001908185.1 Bradyrhizobium sp. AS23.2 | reverse complement strand
CTCATTCGAAAGCCTCGGCGGAGAGTTCTTTCTGGGCCGAAGAGAGGACATGTCATCTAAGTTTATCTCGGCGTGCGCAGCTGCCGCGTTCACAATCAAAGCTTAAAAAAAATCTCCTGCGAAACTTGAGGAAGAGACCGAGGAGACAGCTACTGATGAAAATTATTTGACCTATAATCTATATTTCGTAGCGTCGTCGGCATGGTGATGAAATATAGCCGAAGACGCTTCATTGGTCAGCTATTTGCTGCAACGATTGGCCCAGCAGCAGTGGTGCGCCCTGTTGACGCCAGGAATCTCGATTTCAATGGTGGTCTCGCCGAGCTGTGCGTATTCGCTCGAGAACCGGGAAACTTGCCGAATGTCGTCATCGATGTTTGGACCGGTCAAATTGGGACGCTCGATCTCGCACTGTTACCAAGGCAACTCGGAAGAGCGGTTATCTGGCACGACATTCGTGGCGCTACAGGGCTGTCACGATCGATTGCCGAGATTCTTTTTGCAACCGAAGAACATTTTGGGATCAAGCCAGTCCTCAATTCCAACGCAGCCGCTCATGTTGGGTCCTCAGGTGGGCTACCCTCCTCGTTCGAAATTCTGTTCAAGCCATCCGAGTCAACCTCCCTCTATGCTGTTGAGCGCAGCCTAGCCGTTATCGATCTTAGCTCTTGTGGGTTGACGGGCCTCGGGTGGCTGGAAATCATTCCCCTATTGCGCCGCTACTACACCCACATCATCGGCGTCGACTATAGTTTTCCGGACCTCTGCGAACTCGATCCAGAATTCGAGCCGCCGTACGGATTGTCCCACCTCGCACGCAGCACCCTGCGATCGTGCGATTATTGGCTATTGGCAAGCGATGAGTCTCTTTCCGGTCGAGTTAATTTGTCGATTGAAGATAGGTCGCTTGCGTTTGCGAGATCGATCCGCGATCTCGGTCT
>NZ_LGHM01000346.1 GCF_001908185.1 Bradyrhizobium sp. AS23.2 | reverse complement strand
CCGGACCGCGGCTCCCGCCGGTGCTGCGGCGCCGACTGTCGTCCCCGGCACGCCGGCCGCAGCGCCGCCGCCCAACAGGGCGCAATACGCTCCGCCGACGGTTGCGCCGGCCTTCCGGGCCGCGCCGACGGTCGCAGCACCGCTGCCGCCACCGCCGCGTCTGCCACAGCGTGACCTGACGCCGCTCGCGATCGGTGCGGGCGTGGTGGCCGGCGCGGTGATCGGCGCGACCATCGCCGACTACCGCAACCAGCGACAGGAGGTCGTCGAAGGCGGCCGTACCATCTACACCGAGCCTGACCGCATCATCATCCGCGACCCCGGCGGGCAGGAGTACGTCCGCGGCAACGATCTCTATCGCTTCCGCTATGGGGCGCGCGACATCCGCAGCGAGACGATCGGCGGCGAAACCCGCACCGTCGTGATCCGTCCCGACGGCAGCGAGGTGATCACCGTGGTTGGTGCGGACGGTCAGTTGCTGCGGCGAATCCGCAGGGACCCCGGCGGGCGCGAGATCGTCATCATCGACAACAGCTACCGCGATCCGCGGGCGGTCGGCGGCTTCTATGCCGACGTGCCGCCGCCGGTCGTGAACATTCCCTACGATCGCTACATCGTCGACGCCCAGGAGGCGTCGCCGGACGTGATCTACGAGACCATGGAGGCACCGCCGGTACAACGGATCGATCGACGCTACTCGCTCGACGAGATCCGCTACAGCCCCAATGTTCGCATGCAGATGCCGAGCATCGACCTCAACACGATCAACTTCGAGACGGGATCGTGGACCATTCCACCGGACCAGGCGGCTCGGCTGCAGGTGATCGCCGACGGCCTCAACCGCGCGATCCAGCGCAACCCGCGCGAGGTGTTCCTGATCGAGGGACACACCGACGCGGTCGGCAACGACGTCGACAATCTGTCATTGTCGGACCGTCGTGCGCAGTCCGCGGCCGAATTGCTGACCCAGCAGTTCGGCGTGCCGGCGGAGAACCTGACGTCGCAAGGCTACGGCAAGCAGTATCTGAAGGAGCAAACGGACGGGCCGAGCCTGATCAACCGGCGCGTCACCGTCCGCCGCATCACGCCGCTGCTCAACGGTGGCCAGGCCTCGCTGCCGCCGCCCCCCGCCCGGCACCGCGCCGCCGCGCTGAGGCGAAGCACAAATGCAAAATGGCCGGGAGCGATCCCGGCCATTTTTGCTTTCGTCATTGCGAGGAGCGAAGCGTAAGCGCTGTTCATCGGCCACCTACCGGATGACGGGGCGATCTGCGAGTCTGCGGTTTGTTTGAACCGTTAGGCTTAGAATGGATACAGTGCATAGTGCTATCACGGAGCCGGTTCGGCGGCTTGAGGTCTTCACCGGAGCCGGCCGTCGGCGGAGGTGGAGCGACGAGGACAAGGCGCGGATTGTTGCGGAGATCGTTGCGAGCGGCGACTCGGTCTGTTCGGTAGCCCGGCGGCATGGATTGTCACCGCAGCAGTTGTTTGGCTGGCGACGTCAGTTGCGAGAAGCAGCGGGCGGTCATTCCGAAGCAGAAGAAGTACAATTTGTGCCGGCGGTGGTGGATGCCGTGGTGCCGGCGCCCGCTCTTGGCCGGGAGCGCAAAGTGGCGCGCTGCAAGGCCAAGGCGGATTTCGGGATCATCGAGATCGAAGTCGATGGGATCACGATCCGGGCCGGTCGTGGTGCGGATACGACAATGATCGCGTCGATCGTCCAGGCACTGAAGGCGAGCCGGTGATCGGTCCGTCGGGTGCGGTCCGGGTGATGGTGGCGACCAAACCGGTAGACTTCCGCAAGGGAATGGAGGGGCTTG
>NZ_LGHM01000345.1 GCF_001908185.1 Bradyrhizobium sp. AS23.2 | reverse complement strand
GATGTCGTTGCAGATGCTCGTCGACGAAGGGTTAAGGGTGCTCGGATCACGGAGCGGTCGTTTTCCAAACAAGGAAGACCGACGGGAATAGTATCTGAACTTGCTAAGAGTTTGCGAAATCTTCGGAGATCGTGGCGCAAGCGATGTCATTTAAGGCAGGCCCGCATTTCTGGAAATACTCGATAACCGGACATGGCCCAAACGACGTTACCCCCCAAACGACGTTTCTGACCCACAGCCGACCTCGGTCATTTCGGTGATATATCCGTTTTCAATGGAAGGCTGACGTATTTTGCGTCCTTGGCAGTCTGGGTTCACGAAATGGAGAACTGGAAGTTGATCGCTTTTCAGACTACGCTGAAGGCCCTGATCGGTTCGGCCTTCCTTCCTCGCAATACTGTGGAGGAGTCATGGTGCGCACGATTGCCCTGGAAGAGCACTTCACCACCAAGGAATTGGCGGCCTACGCTGCCGGCATTTTCATCGATCGCCCAGCCCGGAGTGTGGGCGGAAGCAGTGCGACTGTTGCTCGACGTTACTGCGGGGCGGTTGTCAGCCATGGACGAGGCCGGCCTTGACGTGCAGGTCCTTTCACTGAATGCCCCTGGCATCCAGGCCGAAAAGGACGCATCGGCCGCTGTCAGCCGCGCTAAGGCCGTGAACGATCTGCTCGCCGAGACGATCGCCAAGAATCCGGAACGCTTCGCCGGGTTTGCCGCCCTTCCGCTACAGGATCCAAAAACTGCAGCAAAGAAACTGGAACGTGCTGTCAACAGCTTGGCCTGAAAGGCGCGCTCGTTAATGCTCATACCCAGGGCCGGTATCTCGACGATCCCGCCCTGCGAGTGCTCTGGGAATACGCCTCGGGTCTCGATGTGCCGCTCTACCTGCATCCCGCCACTGGCGTCGATACTCCCCACGTCTTGTCTGGACACCCTGAGCTCACTGGCCCATTGTGGAGCTGGGGCAATGACACGGCTTCGCATATCTTGCGGCTGGTGTTCAGTAAGGTCTTCGATGACTTCCCTGAAGCGAAATTGATGGTCGGACATTGTTCGTCGTCAGATGATTTGAGACTGATTAGGCGGGCTGCGAAGGGAGGCTCTGGCTCATCAGGGGTTAGAGTTTAAGCGGCCTGCAGTCGATGCTGCAAG
>NZ_LGHM01000344.1 GCF_001908185.1 Bradyrhizobium sp. AS23.2 | reverse complement strand
AGAACTTATTCGTCCAAGATCGTTCTAGCGCTCAGGCTCGCAGGTGCCTTCAACCTAGACGGCGAACTGAAGAATGCAATTCTAGTCGTGTTTCGATCCTGCGCGTTTTTACACAGCCAGGGTCATTCTCGACCGACTCTGCGGGTTTCGGCCGCCGTTAGATGTCTGCTCTTCTCCGAAACCGACCAGGTTACTGCGCGGCAACGAAATGACGCGAATGGGATGGACCGGCCGCGCTCCCGCCCCCAACGGCTCTCAGAGTGCGTGGGGGCTCGTCAGGAGCAGGAGCACCGCCATGCCTCGCAGGTCCACCGTTCGCGCAGTCACCACCATTGGAATTGATATGGGTAAGAACACCCTTCACATGGTCGGCCTGGATTCGTTGGGCGCCATCGTGTTGCGAGAGCGGGTCTCGCGCGGGCGCATTACGTCAAGGCCCGCGAACCTTCCACCCTGCTTAATTGGCATCGAAGCGGGGATGGCAACACACTACGTTGCTCGGGAGCTTGCGGCGCTTGGCCATGACGTGAAGCAGGTTCCGCCGGCCTATGCGAAGCCGTTTCGGCAGGGAGGACACAAGAATGACTTTCGAGATGCTCATGCTGTGGCCGAGGCCGTGCAGCGACCGACGACGCGCTTTGTTCCGGCTAAGACTGATCAGCAACTCGATCTGCAAGCACTGCACCGGGTACGGTCGCGCCCTGTCAGCGAACGGACCGCAGTGATCAATCAGATCCGCGGCTTTCTCCTGGAGCGCGGCATCATCGTCCGGCAAGGACAGCGTTTCCTTCGCCATTTGCTGCCTGACATTCTGGCCAAGCGGACGGATGTTCTTTCGCTACGCATGGTCCGCATCATCAGTGATCTTGTTGGCGACTGGCGGCAGCTCGATGAGCGAATTGAAACCGTGACGGATGAGATCGAGACGCTGGCCAAAAGTGACGACAGCTGTCGAAGGGTGATGACCGTGCCGGGCATCGGCCCACTCATCTCGAGTGCGATGGTTGCGGCGATCGGCAATGGAACGGCCTTTGCGAAAGGGCGGGATTATTCGGCTTGGCTCGGCCTCGTGCCCAAACAGATGTCGACCGGGGACCGAACTATCCTCGGGCGACTCTCCAAGCGCGGCAACGGTTACTTGCGGATGCTCTTCATGCAAGCAGCCCGGGTCATTCTGTTGCGGCCGACGAACTGGCCGAAGCACGGTTTCGGCGCCTGGCTCGTTCGTGCCGCTCAACGCTTACATCCTAACGTTTTGGCCGCGGCCCTCGCCAACAAGCTGGCACGGATTGCCTGGACCGTACTGGCACAAGAGCGCAGCTATGAGGCGCGCGTCACAAAGGCAGCAGCCTGAAATGAACATGCTCAGGTTCACCAAGGGGACGGCCGCCGCCCCCCTGTTGCCCCCCGTCGCTCGCCAGATCGGGCGAGCGAGCGACGGTGGCTCCGAGGGGACGGCTCTAGCTGATCCCAAAGCCAGAGTTTGGCTTTCCCGCCGAGGTCTGCGAGTCGGAATGAGGAGATGGAGAAAAGGTCTCGCCAGCGCGTTCGTGATCAGGTGGCCCTTCTGGCCTTCGGGGCCG
>NZ_LGHM01000035.1 GCF_001908185.1 Bradyrhizobium sp. AS23.2 | reverse complement strand
AGCTACCCGACTCGTGACGAGCGGCGTCGTCGGCATCGACTATAATTTGGTTATCGTCGACTTTTAGGCCAAACTGAAGAATGCGCTCATAGATTGATCCTAGCTGCTGAACTGATAGGTCGCGAAAATTGATATATCTCGGCTGCCCATCTACGTCTTGATGGGATAGCCCGTATAGAACGTCGGAAATTACTCGATCCGACAGTTGGACACGCTGGAGCAGAGGGGCAGTCTCTTTAGCAAACAGACCACCGTTGTAAGGAGGAATGCCTAGCGTATCATCGCCTTCGGAGATC
Organism: Bradyrhizobium sp. AS23.2; assembly: GCF_001908185.1. Lineage (GTDB taxonomy): Bacteria > Pseudomonadota > Alphaproteobacteria > Rhizobiales > Xanthobacteraceae > Bradyrhizobium. Next base: position 107,670 of record NZ_LGHM01000035.1, on the reverse strand, counting down.
GCATTGAAGATCGCTTGCAGCTTCGGCCAGTAAGTTGAAACCTTGTCGGAAACGGCTTGCCCGCGGCTAGCGGCGATATCTAACCGGAGTTTCGTTACTGAATAGGGTTTGTAGTTCTCCTGATAGCGCGGGAGCAGATCACGGTCTTCCGCGTAGACTACGAATAGAAGCCTGTAGAGCAACACTAGAGCGTTTTTTCGCACCTCTTCTAGGTATTCACGATCGATGCCCTTCGGCTTGGATTGGTCATGCCGCGGTAGAGCGTCTACGAGACGGGGGAACAGCTGTGAGAAGACGATGCGAGAGAGGTCCTTTGCGACCCTTTCCTCCCACGTCTTGCCGGCCTCACGCGATATCTCATGGAAAGTCCGATTGCCTTCCGACGGCAAGAAGGCCGCCTTGCTAAACATGAGTATGAAGAGGCGCAGCGTCCGTTCCGGATCGAATCGTTCATCGACCCGATCGATCAGATCAAGGCCAAAGCCCGGCAACTCGAGTGCCTTTGCCAGGTCAACTTCGAAGAAGTCCTCAGCAACCGATAGAGCACCTTGAAAATACAAACGCCAGCGCCTGCCATCGGTCAGGATTCCAAAGCGCAATCGACCGCTCGTTTGAACATCGACCCTACTAAGATATTGGAGCATTTGAGTTGAGGGCACACCATCTTCACTCTCGCGACGCTCTGCGCGGTCCAACGAACGGTTCCAACGCTTAGCTTCGACAATGGCTATGCCCGACTGATATCGCTTCCAATGATCCGTTTCTTTGGCGGCTCTCTGCTTAGAGAGATTGTCCGAAAACAGAAGCGCGTCGGGAACTTGTTTACGACCCTTAGTCGAGAGGTTCTGCTGGACCAGCATGTCCTTGAAGCCAAGTGATTCCAGAATAGGCCAAATGAGGTCCTTTTCCGTCTCAGCTTCGCTCGGCCTTTTGTTTTGCAAAAAGGTTCTGGCCAGGCCAGTCAATCTCTTTTTGTGGGCGTCGTATGCTTCGGGGTCCAACGACTTCCAAGCACTCGTGCCGTCAATTCCTTCGGCTAGGTAATCACGCGTGAAAAGATTGCCGGAAATCAAAAGTCGCCCCCCCCCTGCGCCTGAAAGCCGACGCAGGTAATGACTATGCGACCAGGGCTCTGGAAGCAATAATTCTGAAGTTCACGCGCTCGGAACTCGATACTTGCGGCACCTCTTTTGCCCCACGTTGATTCTACGTACCCCTGGACTGACTTGCTTACACCGGTTCCAAGGGGCGAATCCTCAGCGCTCTTTTGATGGAAAGGCCCGTTTCGTCTCGGGTATTAGCGCGAGCTCACGGCCCGGGGCGGTGGTTTCTTCACGAAGGAGGATAACAGAAATCCGCGCTTCACGAGATAACGCAAGGTGGCCGTTTCGGTATTCTCCTCGTAACCACCGACGATTTCGCAGGTCACATCCAGATTGTGGGTGAGGTAAATACGGTCGAAGAGAAGCGAGACTTTCTTGGCCACGCTCTCAAGGGGCCAGACAGCATCGCCGTGATCAGCGTCCGGCGGCCAATCAAGGCCATGGGCAAGGTTCGGCGATATCACCCCCACACGCTGTGACCGGAAATCAATGGGAGTGGCGGCGGCGGTCATTTCTTGGCGAGCCGCTGGAGCGCCTCGGCTTCCGCGTTCGTTAGCCGCAGCAAGACCTGCGGTGGATGAAAGCGATCCCGGATTTCCCGCAGTTCTTCAATCGTGATCGGGCCAACCCGCTTGACCGCGGCTAAGAGGATCGCAACCGCCTCTTGGGTGCCATTAAAATACTCCATGAAAGAGGCGTGGTCGACGCCGGCGCCGCCCCGATGCTTCTGCCAGATCGTACGCGGATGCGCCCGGTTGACGTCGCTGATCGTTGCGACCCCGACTACGGCCGCCGTCGGGCGCGTCGCATAAATCCAGAGCCGCGTACCAGTAGCGAGTTCAGGAATCCGGCGTCGCAATTCTATCGTCTTCGTTCCATCCAGGATCGCATTCGCATAGCCGGGATGGATCGAAATGATTGCGTCGCTTGCCTCAGGCACTTGACCATCCACGATCGAGAACCGCCGCCAACTGGGCGTTGGGCAGCGGAGTTGTTGTTTGAAGGTTCGACGATCCGTCGGCGCCGAGCTGCCTCAGTGTATCGAGTGTGACGGGATTCGGGAACCGAATTAGGCTGTCGAACGATGTCGCCAGAACGTCCGATGATGTCGTCAATGGCTCGAGATCCTCGACCACGGCCCGCTGCAGGAGCTCATCGGACACGCGTTGCTTGGGCAGGATAGTGGCATCCACGATCCGGCCAGCCGCCACAATGGCCGCACGGCCGCCGGAGCGCTTGGATTCGTAGAAGAGAATGGGAACGCCGGGCCGCATCAGCGGGGCGGTCCGTGGGCTATTAAAATAAGTCCGCAGGCTGACGAAGGCTGCGTTTGGGCGGCCGAACATGTAAAGCTGCTCGGCCGTACCAAGCAGGTCGTCGGCGAATGATTTTGCGATTGGAACAATGACGCCATCCCGGCCGGGCCTCACGATCAAGGTTGGCGCGAGGGCGGCTTCCAGCGCGGCGAGTTGAACAGCGATATCGCTTCCATCGGCGCCTCGGACGGAAAGGCCGGATTGAACCGCACTGGCAGGCGGTACGGCTTCGGGCAAGGCGAGGCCGGTCCGTCGGCGCGTCTGGCGTGCAATCGTGGTCCAAGTCGAGGGCGTGAGAGGGCGCCCTAACGCGACCTTGATCAAGATGTCTGAATTGGCAGCAGACAAAAAGCCTCGGAGCTTAGCTGCACGGTTGACGGTCGATTGCCCTGGAATGGCCCTTAGCTCAATGGTGACGGGACCCGAATGACAGGAATCCCGGATCGCTTCGTCGAGGAGATGCTCCGCGAAGGTCTCAGAGGACACGTGATCGGGCCGGACGTGCACCAGCATACGGGCGGGTGCATCGACGCTTGCCGGCGCCCGGTAAATCCCGATCGCCACGAGCTCTCCATCCTCAAAGATTCCATGCGTGTTCGCCCGCTGGAACGCCGCCGCCGACGGAAGATACTCGGCGACCACTCCCTCGCTGACGTTTTGGGAGGCAAGGTAGACTTTCGCTTCACTACTCGTGGCTGTTTTGGTTTCGCACTTCGTACCCTTGAGCTGGCCACGCTCGCGGTTCGGCTCCTCCGCGGGTAACAGCTCCACGAATTCATCCAGGCCCGCAATGTCCACACCGATGAGCTTCAGCAAATCGTCGCGGGCATTCAGCAGTGCATTGTCACTGGTGATATAGCCGGATGCCCGTATCAAAGCTGCTTCGGCAAGGTGCCGCGCGTCGCTAAGCGCCTGGCGTGTCCCGGCTTGCGCGTGGTTTGTATCGACGAATACGGTCTTGTGGATCGCAGTCGCCAGCGGCTCCACATCTTCCTTCGGGAAGGCGGGCAGCTTCGGCAGTTGTCGCGCAAGCTTCAGGGGAGTGTCGTTGCCAGGGTCCTTCGAGGTGCGTTCGAGCTCGATGATGAATTCGGGCGCGACCGCCAGGCGAACGAGATGCGCAAGGGCCGCTCCGAAAAGCCGGTTAGCCGTCGCAGATCTCGCGCGCTCTTTTACCAGGTCGAACAGGACATTGAGATCGATGAGGTACAAAGGTGCCTCAAAGGCACTGCGCGGCCGAAGGCCCAGGTTCACAACGCCCTGCCCGGAGACGGCAGGTGGCGCCATCAACGTGAAGAAGTTCGCTGTATCCAGCTCCCGCGAGCGCAACACGATACGGCGTTGCCGTGCCTGGCCGCCGCTGCGAACATGCCGGGCAATGAAGCCGCGGCTTTCGTAAAAGGCTTGTGCGGTTGCAAGATCGGAGGCGACGGCAGCGGTTATCGCAATGTATCCACGGCTTTCAAGGTGAGACACAAGCCCGCCGACCAGCGCCGACGCAACGCCACTGCGGCGATGCTCCGGGCTGACCGCGACGGCCTGTATGCGGGCATTGGGAAACACACCACTAAACAGGATAAAGCCGGCCACCTGCGACGTGCCGTTTTCGCGGGCCAGCATCACCCTTAGCCGCTTCTGCATGATGGCGTCGCGATAAGCCGCCTCCGGCAAGAAGCCCAGCGCTTCCTTTTCACGATCGGCCAGTGCGCGAATGGCCGTGAATTGCTGCAACAAGGCGGCGGGGTCAATCTCGGTGCGATAAATGAAGCGGCTCGCCGGCTTATGCGATATACCGTTATCCCTCATAGGCAATTACCTGGCGGCAAAACATCGGGCAGACTTTATGCGCTGTATCTTCTGCAAACGGGACTCAACCAAAAGTAGGAGTATAGAGCATATTATTCCCGAGTCCCTCGGAAATATCGATCACGTGCTTCCGCGCGGCGCCGTCTGCGATACCTGTAACAACTATTTTGCGCGCAAGGTCGAAGGGCCATTGCTGGATACGCAATGGTTTCGGCATGCCCGCTCACGGCAATGGGTGCCCAACAAGCGCGGGTTAATACCCCCTATGCGAGGGGTTGTCCCGGGGGCCCGTATGTCAGCCGATGTATGGCTGGACGGCTCGAAGCTTACTTTCGGAGGGAGCAATCAGCGGGAGCGGGATGTTCTTACTGACGCCATTCTGACGGGGCGTGCTCGTTCCGTGTACATTCCGATCATCGAAGCAATTGATCCGCGCTTGATGTCGCGGTTCCTGGCCAAGATCGGTCTGGAGGTGTTGTCGGAGCGGCTTCTCCCGGTTGACGGGTGGAATGAAAAGATCGTCGATATGACGGCGCTCGATCCGCTTCGGCATTTCGCGCGGGTCGGCGATCGCCCGGAGAAATGGCCCTTCTCACGTCGGCGGATTTACGGTGAGGACGATGTCCAACAGGAAGGTGATGATGGCTACCAGGTCCTGCATGAATTCACGATCCTATGTGAACCGTTGCCCGAGCCCGGGCAGCTCGATCTTTACGCCGTCGTGTGCATCTTTGGAGAGGAATTCGCCATCAATCTTGGAGAGCCCGAAATCGCCAGCTATGAACGATGGCTGACGGCTCACGACGGAACGAGCCCACTCTACATTTCCGACAGACTACCTCTCCCGTCTATATTCGAATAGCGCGTAGCCGGAGCGAATCGAAGTCGGTCCCAGCCGCAATTGCTCCGAAAATTTCAGAGATCATAGTAGATCCAGGCCACGCCGCGAACTGCTAAAGTTCTCTTACGTACGTTCTTGAATCCTTTTGAGGCTACGCTAACCCGCCAGCCCCAGAGCAACTCCAACAGATGGCTCGGACTAGGCGTTGTATGTTAGGAGCGTTTCGTCGATGGCGGCGCCTACCATCTGGTTTGAGGGCACCGTGACGAAATTCATCGCCTACTTCCGTGTTTCCACAGAACGCCAAGGTAAATCGGGCTTGGGACTCGCGGCTCAGCATCGGAAGATTTCCGATTTCGTCACTAGAGCCGGAACGCTAATTGCGGAATTTTGCGATGTGCAGTCAGGCAAGGACGATTCTCGCATCGAGCTGCAGCGCGCAATTCAGTTGGCTAGGCGCGAGAACGCCAAAATCGTAATCGCGCGCCTCGACCGCTTCTCGCGACGCGTCAGCTTCATCGCGAGCATTCTTGACCAAGGCATTGGGCTGGTCTGCGCCGAAATGCCAAACGCCACTGACTTCCAACTGCATATTTTCGCTGCGCTGGCCCAAGAGGAACGCCGACTGATTTCCGAGCGAACGAAAGCGGCCTTGGCTGAGGCAAAACGACGGGGAAAGATTCTTGGATTGAATGGTCAGTATTTGGCCGCGAAGAACCGCAAGGCCGCTGACGAATTTGCATCCCAACTCAGGGCGAAATTGGATGCGGATGTATTGCGGCGTTCGTACAGCGAGATTGCGCGGCACCTGAACGATGCGGGAATCACAACGGTGACCGGGCGGAAGTTCTATCCGCAGACGGTCAAGAACTACCTCAGTCGCGAGACTGGCGAGGCTCGACCTTCAGTTCCTCGGCCGAGCGATCAGCTGGGTTAACTCGTCCGGAGTTACAATTTCATACCTAATCAGCTTCGCGCGAGCGGCTTCAACGACCTCAGGGGAAAATCGGCCTGGAAAGTCGATGCCTACTATGTATTCGCCTACCCGATCTTTTAGCCCAAACTTAACCAACCGTTCGAAGCCGGAGCTCATTTTATTTGCGAGGCACCAGTCCATCAGAATTTGCTCGACTGCAGTCGTCCCGCCGCCCAGATCATGGAGCTTCTTTCGCACGCGGCTCGCTCGGCCCCTTTTCAAGGTTTGCTCGTAGACTGCCAGGAGCGAATGAAAAGCAGCCTCCAGAGGATCCGAATAGCCTACGCCGCCCAATTGGGCTAACCGGACATATAACGGCTTTACAAAGTCGACCTCGCCGGCTTGGGTCGCCCGTTTCAGCGCTAAGCGGCAATCGGGCACTGTTTTAAGCACATTGGGGTCGTACAGCATGAATTCTCCCGGCGTATTCGGCCTGCTGTGACAAGGCTCCCATTGTCGCCTTTGGATACACGACGCGTCAATGCCGCTTACGAACACTCGGGGGGACTAAGGTGGCGGCCAAACGCTTGGGAGCAATCCGAGATTCGAATGGTCGGCTCTTGGGGCGAATCTTCGGTGCCTCGTGCAGATCTGAGACCTCCGCAGGCGCTTACTTAATTTGAGCCGATTATTGCCCACGGCAGTTCGGGCCGAGCAACGCAGGAAAAGATCGCTTATGCTGTTGAGCGGCGCGGAATAAGTCGCTCTAACCATTGACCATCAAGAATCATCTGGCCCGACAGCGCGACTTTTCCGGCGTGGGAATTTAAGTTCTCTGAGTGACCTGGTTGGGAATCTTTATTTCTCATCCAGCGCTGGTTCGTCGGCTGGCAATTGGATGACCGCTCCATCAGCGGTAACCATCTCGAAATCCGGTCCCGCGCCACTGACCTTCTGGATGAACTTTGTCGGGTTCTCCGGATCGACGAACAAGGTCATTGCGTGTCCATCACGGAAAGCGACCTCGAACCGTTGGTTGTCCGAGAAGACCGTTAGGCGCAGTTCTCTAATTAGGGACTGGAGCTTCGAAGCGATCTGCGCGCGAAGCTTGTAGACGTCACCGCCCCTGCTCGACCGTACACGCTCGATTAGTCGCGCGACCTGATCAGGGTGCTGGTAGTACGTCAATTCCGTCTGTTCGAGGATCGCGATTTGAGCCCGAAGGTGCTGCACAAGGGTTTTCGACTCAGCGAACTCCTGCTCGCGTTTCTTGATCCTATCAGCCAAGAATTCGCTGTTAAAATCGAGCATCTTCATGCCAAGCTCGAATGCACGGCGAAGCTCCTCTTCAAGAAGCTTCATCCTTCCTTCCGTTGCATCAAGCTGCGAACCTAGCTCGGTCTTCTTGCTGGCGTGCTCGGTGGAGGAGACCAAGGAAGCCAAGTCTAGCTTCTCCACGAAACGCAAGAACATCGTCTCGAACTGATCATATCGCCAGCGTCCGGTCATTTCACAGCCGAGATTTCGGACCGCATTCGAACACACAAGGTACGCCTGCCCCTTTGGTGGCACACCCTTGTTTTGGTAGTGCATCGGCGACCCGCAGTAGTCGCAGACTGCAAGTTTCGAAAACAGGTTGGTGAAGTGCCTGCCTTTCGGTCCTCCACTGCCCTTCTTTCCGTTCTCGGGCTTGGTCCTGCGTGAAAGTCGGTCGCGCTGCGCGGTATCAAAGACTTTCTGCGAGACGACACGAGGGAAGTAGTTGCGGATCGGCTCGCCATCGGGCGTTCGTTTGCCACCCTCCATGCGATTGGGTTGGAACGTCCCAATCGCCGCTGCGCTGCTCAGGATTTTATTGACCGTCGAATTTTGCCAGCCTCCCTTGCCTGTGAAGGTCGGAACGCCATCTTCGTTCAGTCGGCGGACGATCGTGAACGTGCCGATCCCGGAAGCAGCCTCGTCGAAAATCCGGCGGACGATCGCAGATCTCTCCTCGATCACGTCGAAGCCAGTGCGGTCTGCAGTGAGACGCAGCCAGCTCGGACAACGGGCCGTGAGCTTCTTCTGACCAATACTGGCCCGTTTTGCCTTCCAGGCCTGTGACAGACGGTCGCTCTTCCGGGCTGATTCCTCGTTCGCCCGGCTCATCTTCGCGATCGAGATGATTAGGTCTTCGAAGCTGATCTTGCCGTTGAAAACGCGCTCATCATCCAGTGTGACCAGAATCAGGCCCGCCTCAACGATCTCCATGAAGGGCTTGAGGGCCACCACGGGCTCCTGCCGGCTCATCCGGTCGAATGACTCGACAAGCAGGTATGATCCCTTCTCGATCTTGCCCTCCCGAACCGCCTCCAGGAACCGTCCAAAAGCCCCTGATGCGAGATTTTTGCCCTTGTAAGCAGAAACCCCAATGTCATGGAGTTCGAAGTCTTCGACTAGCTCAAGGCCATGTCTTTCGGCGTATCTCGCGGAGGCCTCTCGCTGACGGCGAAGGCTGTCGCCCTTCAGCTGGAGGTCCGTGGACATCCTGACGTAGGAATAGGCCTTGGGAAGACCTTTTGGTTGATCTATAACCATCTGGACTCATTAGCATTTGATAATTTAATTGTCCACCATATCCTGATGATCGGTGCGCCCGGCGCTGGCAAGTCTATGCTCGCAGCGCGCCTGCCCTCGATCCTGCCGCCGCTGTCGCCGAGCGAGCTGCTGGAGGTCTCGATGATCGCCTCCGTCGCCGGCGAGATCGAGGGCGGCGCGCTGACCGCGCGGCGTCCGTTCCGCTCGCCGCATCATTCCGCCAGCATGGCCGCGCTGACCGGCGGCGGCATGCGCGCAAAGCCCGGCGAGATCTCGCTCGCGCATCAGGGCGTGCTGTTTCTCGACGAGCTGCCCGAGTTCGATCCGCGCGTGCTGGATTCGCTGCGCCAGCCGCTGGAGAACGGCGAGGTCGCGGTGTCGCGCGCCAATCACCGCGTCACCTATCCGGCGCGCTTCATGCTGATCGCGGCAATGAATCCCTGCCGCTGCGGCAACGCATTCGAACCCGGCTATGCCTGCAAGCGCGGCCGCATCGACCGCTGCACGGGCGACTATCAGGCACGCATCTCCGGCCCGCTGATGGATCGCATCGACCTGCGCATCGAGGTTCCAGCAGTCACCGCAGCCGACTTGATCCTGCCTCCACCAGCGGAAGGATCAGCCGAAGTCGCCGCGCGCGTGGCCGCGGCGCGCGATATCCAGCTTGCGCGTTACGCGGATGCGGGCCTGCCGCATGTCCGCACCAATGCCGAGGCACCCGCCTCCGTGTTGGAAGACATCGCAAAGCTCGACGCGCAGGGCCAGAAGTTGCTGCGCGACGCCGCCGAGACCATGCGGCTGTCGGCCCGCGGCTATCACCGCGTGCTGCGGGTGGCGCGCACGCTCGCCGATCTCGACGGCGCGGACAAGATCGGCCGGCTGCATCTCGCCGAAGCGCTGTCCTACCGCGCACTCGCGGAGGATGTGCGCCAGATGGCGTGACCGCGCCGTCCATCAACCCGGCGGTAACGAGTTTCCTTTACGCTCTGCAAACCATAAGGCCCAACTCGTGTCCCGGGGCCCGGCGAGTAGAGTGTCATGTTGCGTTTCAAGATCCTGGCCTCGGTGGTTCCCCTGCTGGCGGCAGCGGTGTTTGCCCGCAGCGAGATCGGATCGGTCTCGCATCCCTGCATCGCGCTGGGCGAAACCTCCGTCGAGTTGACCTCCCTGTTCTGGACCGCCGGCGTGCATGTCGCCTTCACCGAGGATCCGGCACGGGCCACGGTGCGGGTCCAGATCACCGACGACGCGGACGCCGCGGACTTCGCCGTGGTCGACGATGGTCTCGGCTCCGAGCCGGAATCCTGCCAGGCCAATCCGGCGACACGCCTCATTGCGATCGCTGCGCAGCCGGTCGACGGCGGTCCGGTGATCTATCTCTCCACCGACGGCCCCGCCGACTACCGTATCTATGTGCGCTCGAGGACGTTCTCGCAGCGCGAGGCGGCCGCGCTGATCGTCGGCGCCCATGGCGGCCTGCGTCCTCTCCAGGCCGCTTCGCTCTGAGGCGTTAACGCCTCGTCAACCCTGTCTGGAAGCCGCCCCGAAGCCTCAAGCTGTTCGCAAGGTCGGCAAGACATCAACGTATCGTCGCTCAGGCGTCCGCGGCAGGAACTGCTCGAAGGAACGGCGTTGGGTAGCATCCATCCCGCGCGACGCAGCAGGCGCTGCTCGATGACCCGTTTGTCAGTGCCCGTCGGCGCAACGACTTCAACCGGCCCGGAACACTCTCCGACGCTGCGCGCCCAGCACGGTCACCGCCGCACAGCACACCAGGTTGAGCACCGCGATCAGCGTGAAGAACAGGTCGTAGATGACGAAAGTACCGTAGGCCACAGCGGTCGCGTTGGCCACGACCCATGATCCCCAGGTGAACAGGGAGATGTCGCGTGCGCCGTCTGTGCTGCGCCAGACCGCCATCAATTGCGGCACATAGGTGAAGACGCGCGCCGCGTTGGTCATAATGTAGAGCCAGGCGATCATTGAGTCTGCCGCCCAGGGGACCGGAATGGAGAGCAAGGTCATCTCGGATGGATCACACCGCGGCTGGGGAAGCGAAACCGCAGTCCAGTTGCTGCTGGCCACCAACCAGCGCGTGGTGCAGCGGCACCGCCTGTGCGTTATGGGCGAATGACCCGCCGCAGAAGGCTGGCATGAAGCGTGAGTTCGATGTGTTGGCGATTTTGATTCTCCTGGTGCTTGCCGACACGGACCTTCTGCGCGCCTCGAACTGGGCGCCGCTGGTCGAAGCATCGCAGGCCGCGGACGACGACCGCGGCAGCAACGGCGTCCTCGCCGAACCCTGGATCCTACACACTGAATATCGAGCACCTCGATGCGCTTGGGTACTACCTAGAAAGGTGGTCCCATCTCTCTTATGCTCACCGAAGATCGGTGATCCGCTCACTCTTTTTGGGGACGACATGCATCCATCTGCGGATTCCACCAATCCACCAATCGACGACGTCTATGCACTTTGGGATCGGCTGGCCGAGTTCTCCGCTGGTGACGGCGATGCCGCACTGATCCATTTGCTAACCAGGCTCTGTGCCATGGTCGCAGCACAGAATGCGCTCTGGGCCGTTGTTGTGCGATTGCCTTCGCCCGCGCCAAAGGATCCTTTGTTCGGCTGGCGTCCACGCTTGATTCGGCTCCTGCATCCGGTACCGGCGGTGGCCGCTTCCGTGCAGGAGCAGTTCGACACGCTCTGGTCCTCCAACGTCGACCTCTCGCAGACCCTGGCCGTGTCAGGGGACGAGCCGTTCCGCACCCGCCTGCTCTTCGAGGCACTGCCACCCGAATGGTTCGAAGGCGAGCACTATCGGCGCCACTACCTCGAAGTCGGCCACGGCGACAGCATCTCGGTGCGTTGCGCGCTCAACGACGATGTGCGGATTCATCTCTTCGTGTTTCGCGATGTGCAGGCACCCCGCTTCTCTGCGCCGGACAGCGAGCTTCTGGGCTTCGTGATGCGTGGGCTGAGATGGTTCTACCGGCAGCAACTGCTCAGCCACGGCCTGCTCATCGCCAACTCGCCCCTGACGTCGGCCGAGCGAAGGGTGCTGCTGGGGCTGCTCGACGGATACACGGAAAAGCAGATCGCGCAGAAGCTCGACCAAAGTCCGAACACGACGCATTTCCACATCAAGTCGATCTACGCCAAGTTCGGCGTCCGGAATCGCTCAGCACTCGCCGCGCTGTGGCTCGGCAAGTTGCGATAGCGAACTGCAGGCGCCTTCTCCACGAACGTCTGCTTGTCCATACCAGCCCTGCCCCCTCACAAAATCAGCGTCTGTTCCTAGCACAAGCGGTTCCATCCCGGTGCGCTGGCGTTAACGCCTCGTCAACCCTGTTTGGAAGCCGCCCCGAAGCCTCAAGCTGTTCGCAAGGTCGGCAAGACATCGTCGCACGCGGCGGTGGCAGGTTTCGGACAAGAGTTCAGGGTTGATGGCGATGGGTCGAACGTTCCGGATCAAGGTGCGCATGCGCCGCTTCAGGCGCCGCTATCCCAAGACCGCCTTCGCGATCCGCTCCTTCATGATCTTCTCGGCGACCTTTGGCGCCGCCTACGGTTTCGTCTCCGGCAGCCGGTCCGAGAATTCCGGCTACGATCCCAACGCATTCGCGATCGGCGCCAGCTTCCTGTTCGCGCTCGCCTGCCTTGGCCTGGCCACGCTGAGCATGCGGCTGCGCTTCGTCAACAAGCGGCTGCGCACGCTGGCCGCCCACAACGAGGTGCTTATCGACCGCAATTGGGAGCTGAAGGAAGCCGAGGAACGCGCCCGCAGCCTGTTCGAACAGCAGGGCGACCTGATCGTGCTGCGCGATCATCAGGGCCGCATCACCTTTGCCAACGACGCTTATTGCGCCCTCGCGGGACAGGCGCGCAGTGCGCTGATCGGCACGCGCTTCGATTTCGACCTGCTAGAGCAGGGCGACAGCGCCCGCGAAGCCAGCGGCACGCGCATCCACGACCAGAAGATCGCCACACCGCTCGGCGCGCGCTGGATCGCCTGGCGCGAAGGCTATGTCCGCCTCGATGCCGGCCAGCCCGCCGAATTGCAGAGCGTGGGACGCGACGTCACGGACCGCACCGAGACCGAGCGTGCGCTGTCCGACGCGCGCGATCAGGCCGACGCCGCCAACCGCGCCAAGTCGCGCTTCCTTGCGATGGCCTCGCATGAGATCCGCACGCCGCTCAACGGCATCATCGGCATGGGCGGGCTGCTGCTCGACACCACGCTGACGCCGGAGCAAACGACTTACGCCAGGGCGGTGAAAACCTCCGGCGAAGCGCTGATGGCGCTGATCGAGGAGCTGCTCGACTATTCCAGGATCGAGGCCGGCAAGCTCGATCTCGAACAACGTCCTTTTGCGCTCTTCACCCTGATCGAGGAGATCACCGAGCTGCTCGCGCCCCGGGCGCAGGCGAAGAAGCTCGAGATCGCCGCCTATGTCGACGAGCGCCTATCGCTGGAGGTCATCGGCGACGCGGCGCGGCTGCGGCAGGTGCTGCTCAACCTCGCCGGCAACGCCATCAAGTTCACTGCGAGCGGCGGTGTCGCGCTGATCGTCGAGCCCGGCATCTGGCCGAACGAGATCAGCTTCCTGGTCCGCGACACCGGCATCGGCATCGCGCCGGAAGCGCAGTCGCGCATCTTCCGCGAGTTCGAGCAGGCCGACGAGCGCGTTGCCCGCACCTATGGCGGCACCGGGCTCGGCCTTGCCATCAGCGAGCGCATCGTCAACCGCATGGGCGGCCGGATCACACTGGAGAGCGAGCCGGGCAAGGGCTCGACCTTCGACGTCGCGGTCCCGCTAGCGGCATCGCAAGCCGGCGCAGGACCGTCGGCATTCCCGAGTCCCGACCTCGCCGGCAAGTCGATCCTCCTGATTGCCGACGGCATCGAGGCATCGCTGATCGCGCGGCGGCTGGAGCGCTGGGGCGGCCAGACCTGCATGGTCTCCGACGCGTCAGTCGCTGAGGCACTGCTGCCCGAGCGATCATGGCATGCGGTGCTGATCGACCGTGCGCTCGGTCCTGGTGTTGTCGACCGCCTGGGCGAGGTCGCCCGCGCGCATGCGGCCCAACGGCTGGTGCTGCTGACGTCGAGCTCGCGCCACGAGAAGATTTCGGCGGCCTTCACCGGCTTTCTGGTGAAGCCGCTGCGCGCGGCCTCGCTCGCCGCACGCCTGGCGCTGACGCCGGAGGTCGCCTCGCCCGATCTGGCGCCGGAGCCTCCGGTTGAATCCACCGCAGGTGCGGTGCCGGCGAAAGGCCTTTCAATCCTCGTCGCAGAGGATAACGAGATCAACGCACTCTTGATGCGCTCGCTGCTGAGCAAGCTCGGACATCGCGTCGTCATCGCCGTCCACGGCGAGGCCGCACTGGAATCCTGGCTCGCCGCTTCATCCGCGGGCACGCCCTATGATCTCGTGCTGATGGACATCCAGATGCCGCAGCTCGACGGCATCGAGGCAACAGAACGCATCCGCGCGCATGAGGCAGCCACGGGCGGCCGCCACACGCCGATCCTGGCGCTCACCGCCAATACGCTGGTGGAGGATCGCTATGCGTGCTTCGAGGCGGGCATGAATGGATTCCTGATCAAGCCGCTCGATCGCGAGAAGCTCGAGGAGGCGCTTGCCGGGCTCGCGGCGTCACGGCATCTGGCCGTGTAGAGAGGTCCCTCCGCCGTCATTGCGAGCGCAGCGAAGCAATCCAGAGTCTCTCCGCGGAAACAGTCTGGATTGCTTCGCTGCGCTCGCAATGACGATGTGGGGACAGTCAAGCCACGAAGCATCCAGCCGTAGGGTGGGCAAAGCGTAGCGTCCCCACCATTCACGTTCGACCACATCGATAGATGGTGGACACGGCGCGCGAAGAGCGCGCCTTTGCCTACCCTACGGAGCTGGGCCTACAGCCGCCTGAGCGCCACGCTCTCCACTGCGTGATCTGCGCCCTTCTTCAGGATCAGCGTCGCGCGGGGACGGGTCGGCAGGATGTTGTCCTCGAGATTGGCGAGGTTGGTACGCTCCCAGATCGCGATCGCTGTGGCGGTGGCTTCCTCGTCCGACAGCAGCGCGTAGCGATTGAAGTAGGATTTTGGATTGGTGAACGCGGTGTCGCGCAGCGCCAGGAAGCGCTTGACGTACCACTGCCGCAGCGCAGCCTCGTCGGCGTCGATATAGACCGAGAAGTCGAAGAAGTCGGAGACCACGGGCACCGCCTTGCCGTCACGCGGCAGCTTACCGGTCTGCAGCACGTTGACGCCTTCGACGATCAGGATGTCGGGCTGGTCGATCTCGATCCATTCGTTCGGCACGATGTCGTAGGTCAAATGCGAATAGACCGGCGAACGCACATGGCGGCGGCCCGCTTTGATATCGGACAGGAACCCGAGCAGCAGCGGCAGGTCGTAGCTCTCCGGAAAGCCCTTCTTCTGCAGGATGCCCTGCTGCTCGAGCAGGGCCTTCGGGTAAAGAAATCCGTCCGTGGTGATCAGTTCGACCTTCGGACGCGGCGACCAGCGCGCCAGCAAGGCCTGGAGCACGCGGGCTGTGGTGGATTTTCCGACCGCGACCGAGCCGGCGACGCCGATGATGTAGGGCACCTTGCGGTCGCGGATGTTGAGGAACTGACGCTCCGCGTAATACAGGCGCTGCATCGCATCGACATAGATCGAGAGCAGGCGCGACAGCGGAAGATAAATGTCTTCGACTTCCTGGAGATCGAGGCGATCGTGCAGCGAACGCAGCCGGTCGAACTCGCCCGGCTCCAGCGTCATCGGCGTGTCGTCGCGCAGACGCGACCACTCTTCGCGCGTATAGATCCGGTACGGATTATACTGCTGCTCGGGAGCGCGGATATCCATGACGCGACCTTCTCCGTTGGGATCTACTGGCCCTTGCGCGAAGCCTTCTCTTCCAACCCTGACATCGAGGTTCGCTTGTCCAGCGCGGCCTCGACCTCTTCCAATTTTACGCCGCGTGCCTTGAGCAGCACAAGGAAGTGATAGAGCAGGTCAGCACTCTCGGCGATCAGATGCGCGCGATCGTTTTCGACTGCTGCGATTACGGTTTCGACTGCTTCCTCGCCGAACTTCTTGGCGCAATGCTCGGCACCCTTGTCGAGGAGCTTGCGGGTGTAGGAGCTCTCGCCGCCGGCCGCCGCACGGGCGTCGATGGTCTCGGCCAGATCGTGGATCGTGAAACGCGACATAGGAATTACTCAGAAATACACCGGGCCGACGGAGGCCATTCCCCGTCGGCCTGTGTAGCACTCTTATGAACCGGAGTCGTCAGGGATCGAGGCGCATGGGCAACCCGCGCCGGGCCATGTGCTCCTTGGCTTCACGGATGGTGAATTCCCCGAAGTGGAAGATCGAGGCGGCCAGCACAGCGGTGGCGTGCCCGTCGCGGATACCGTCGACGAGATGATCGAGATTGCCGACGCCGCCCGAGGCGATCACGGGAACGGAAACGCTGTCGGCGATCGCCCGGGTCAGCGGGATGTCGAAGCCCTGCCTGGTGCCATCGCGGTCCATCGAGGTTAGCAGGATTTCACCTGCGCCGAGCGAGACCACTTCCTGCGCATATTCGATGGCGTCGATGCCGGTCGAGTTACGGCCGCCATGGGTAAATATCTCCCAGCGGTCGGAGCCGCCGGGGCGCTTGACCCGCTTGGCGTCGATCGCGACCACTACGCACTGCCCGCCGAACTTTTCAGCGGCTTCCTTGACGAACTCGCGCCGCGACACCGCGGCGCTGTTGATGGAGACCTTGTCGGCGCCGGCGCGCAGCAACGTCCTGATATCGTCGACCTTGCGCACGCCGCCGCCGACGGTAACAGGCATGAAGCAGGCCTCCGCGGTGCGCCGGACCACGTCCAGCATGATACCGCGGTTCTCATGGGTCGCAGTGATGTCGAGGAAAGTGAGCTCGTCCGCGCCGGCCGCGTCATAGGCGATCGCAGCCTCGACGGGATCGCCGGCATCACGCAGATCGACAAAGTTGACGCCCTTGACGACCCGGCCGTCCTTGACGTCGAGGCAGGGGATCACGCGCACCTTGAACATCTGATGTCTCCTACGCGGCGCGCGCGTTACGGATCAGGGTGAGGGCGGTAGCGGGATCGAGCCGGCCGTCATAGAGCGCACGGCCGGCGATCGCGCCGGCGAGCTTTTTGGCGCGCGGCGTCAGCATCGCCTCGACGTCCTCGATCGAGGCGAGGCCGCCGGAGGCGATCACGGGGATCGAGATGGCGTCGGCCAGCGCGATCGTCGCATCGAGGTTCAAGCCCTTGAGCAGGCCATCGCGCGCGATGTCGGTGAAGATGATGGCGGCAACGCCGGCATCCTCGAAACGCTGCGCGATCTCCAGCACAGTCACCTGCGAGGTCTCGGCCCAGCCTTCGACGGCGACCTTGCCGTCGCGGGCATCGAGACCGACCGCTACGCGGCCAGGGAATTTCTTCGCCGCGGCCTTCACCAGCTCCGGATCGCGCACCGCGGCGGTGCCGATGATGACGCGAGTAATGCCCTTGGCGAGCCAGGCTTCGACGGTCGCGAGATCGCGAATGCCGCCGCCGAGCTGCACAGGGATCTTGATCGTCGTCAGCATGGCCTCGACGGCCTGCGCATTCACCGGCTTGCCGGCGAACGCACCGTCGAGGTCGACGACGTGGAGATACTCAAAGCCCTGCTCGGCAAAGCTCTGCGCCTGCGCGGCGGGATTGAGATTGAACACGGTCGCGCGCGCCATGTCGCCTTGCTCGAGGCGCACGCACTGGCCGTTCTTGAGGTCGATCGCGGGAAAGAGAATCACGGTTTCCATCGCAAAAAGTTCGAGATCAGGGCCAGACCGAAGCGCTGGCTCTTCTCGGGGTGGAACTGGGTGCCGATGGCGGTGTCCTTCGCGACGATCGCGGTGACCGGCCCGCCATAGTCGGCACGCGCGAGCACGTCCGCCTCATTGGCGGCGTTGAGATGGTAGGAGTGCACGAAATAGGCGTGCTGGCCCTTGGGACCGAGCGGCAGCTTGTTCAGCACCGGATGCTCGCGCAGCACGTCCAGCGTGTTCCAGCCCATGTGCGGGATCTTCAGGCTTTCGTCGCGCGGCGTAATCTTTTCGACGTCGCCGCCGATCCAGTTCAGGCCCTCAGTGATGACGTGCTCCTTGCCGCGCGTGGCGAACAGCTGCATGCCGACGCAGATGCCGAACATCGGCCGCGCCTTGACGCGCACAGCTTCGGTGATCGCCTCGACCATGCCGTTGACCGCATCGAGCCCACGCCGGCAATCGGCGAATGCGCCCACGCCCGGCAGCACCAGACGGTCAGCGCCATAGGCCTGGTCCGGATCGCTGGTGACGAAGACCTTCTGCGGATGCTCCAGGCTGCGCGCAGCGCGCTCGAACGCCTTGGCGGCGGAATGCAGATTACCGGAACCGTAATCGATGATGGCGATGCTCATCTTGACCTTCCCGGTTCTGGAAACAATCCGATAATGCCGCCCGCCGGCAGCGGCGGCGGGTTCGAAAATTGCTGACCTGGCGCATTGCGGGTCGGTGGCGGGCCGCCGCGATCAACGGCCCATTGATCGTTGACGATGCCGTGCTGCTTCTGGCTCCAGCGCTCGAAGAAGCGACGCTCGGCGGTATCCTCGTCGTCGGCAATTACGACATCGAGCTGACGCCACTTGCCGCGCGAGAGGGTCCAGCGGCGCAGGCTCGAGGCCTCAAAGCCCATCAGCAGCGCGACGATGACATCGGCGAGGAAGATCGAGCTGCGGCCGATGCCCAGGCTGGAGAGCCCCGCGTTGAACGCGGCGACGAAGATCACCCAGCCGATCAGCGCCAGCCACAGCCGATTCCACAACAGCCAGAGCGGGCCGAAGATCATGGCCCAGAAATGGAAGCCGTCGCGCACGAAGACAAACCTATCGGTCGCGCGCAGATCGGCTCCGGCAGGGGAGGGAGCATGAACTGTATAGACAGGCATGGCGATGCCCCGTTCTTCGAATTCAGTGATACCGCAAGCGGCGCGCGCTGCCGGCCCGAGACGTCAGCCGCCGAGCGAGCCCTTGGTGGACGGGATTTCACCCGCCGCCTTCGGATCGATCGCGACCGCCGCTCGCAGCGTCCGCGCCAGACCCTTGAAGCAGGACTCGGCGATATGATGGCTGTTATCGCCATATAGGGTCTCGACGTGGAGAGTCACGCCCGCGTTCATGGCGAAGGCCTGGAACCACTCGCGCACCAGCTCGGTGTCGAACTCGCCGATCTTGTCGCGGGGGAAGTCGACCTTGAACACCAGGAACGGGCGGCCCGAGATGTCGATGACGACGCGCGACAGCGTCTCGTCCATGGGCATGTGGATGCCGGCATAGCGGGTGATGCCCGCCATGTTGCCGAGCGCCTGCTTGACGGCCTGGCCGAGCGCAATACCGGTGTCTTCGGTCGTATGGTGATAATCAATGTGCAAATCGCCCACCGCCTTGACCGTGAGGTCGATGCGGGAATGGCGGGCGAGGAGATCGAGCATATGGTCGAAAAAGCCGATGCCGGTCGCGATATTGGACACGCCGGATCCATCGAGGTTCACGGTCACCTCGATGTCGGTCTCCTTGGTCTTGCGCTTGATCGTCGCGGTGCGCATGGAAAAGCGGTTTCCACTTTGGTTTTGAGCATGATCTTCTCGGAAAACCGGTACCCACTTTTCCGGATCATGCTCTTTTGAGCCGAAAACGGCGGTCTTTTAACAGCCAAATGACGCCTTCGCTACTGCGGTAACGCCTTAGCAGGGCAGCACTTGAGCTTATCTTGGGCCTATGGTGAGCGAAATTTGAGGCCGGAACGGCCCGTTGTGCCCCTGCCCCTGACCGCCTAAATCAGGCCGGACAACGAGGTATTTCATGCAGAATTCCCAGAACAGCTCGCCGGTCTGGCACGGCACCACGATTTTGACGGTCCGCAAGGGCGGCAAGGTGGTGGTCGGTGGCGACGGCCAGGTCTCGATCGGCCAGACCGTCATCAAGTCCAACGCCAAGAAAGTCCGGAAACTCGGCAAGGGCGACGTGATCGGCGGCTTTGCCGGCGCCACCGCCGACGCCTTCACGCTCTTTGAGCGGTTGGAATCCAAACTCGAGCAATATCCGGGGCAATTGACCCGGGCCGCGGTCGAGCTCGCCAAGGACTGGCGCACCGACCGTTACCTGCGGCGGCTGGAGGCGATGATGATCGTGGCCGACAAGGACGTCTCCCTGGTCCTGACCGGCACCGGCGACGTGCTCGAGCCCGAGGCCGGCGTGATGGCGATTGGCTCCGGCGGCAACTATGCCCTGGCCGCGGCGCGGGCCCTGGTCGACACCGACAAGGACGCCGAAACCATCGTCCGCCGCTCCCTCGACATCGCCGCCGACATCTGCGTCTACACCAACCGCAATGTGACCATCGAAAGCCTGGCGACCGGCTAGGCCATGGCATTGGCCCGCAGCTCCAGCACGACCCAACCCGCGCTCGCGCCGGCACTATGGGTCGGCATCGCCCTGTCGCTGCTGGCGCTGCAGGCCTCGATCCTGTTCGCGATGGGGCGGGTGCCGATCTGCACCTGCGGCTACGTCAAGCTGTGGCATGGCGTGGTGAACAGTTCGGAGAACTCCCAGCACATTGCCGACTGGTACAGTTTTTCGCACGTCCTCCACGGCTTCCTGTTCTACGGCTTGACCTGGCTCTTGTTCGTGCGCCTGCCTTGGCTACTCCTGTCCTGGCCGGCACGGCTGATCATCGCCATGCTGATCGAGGGCGCCTGGGAGCTCGTCGAGAACTCACCATTCATCATCGAGCGCTACCGCGCCGGCACGATCTCACTGGACTACTACGGCGACAGCATCGTCAATTCGGTCTCGGACACGCTGTTCATGGTGCTGGGGTTCCTCACCGCGCGCGTGCTGCCGGTCCCGGCCACCGTCGTGATCGGGCTCGCCTTCGAAATCATGATGGCGCTCCATATTCGCGACAATCTGACGCTGAATATCCTGATGCTGATCCATCCGATCGACGCCGTGAAGCAATGGCAGTCCGGCCCGCCCATCATCTGACGCCGAAAAATGCAGCTTGTCCCGGCCCGCATCTAACCCTAGCTAAGATCCCATGACAGACTTCTCCCCCCGCGAAATCGTTTCCGAACTCGACCGTTTCATCGTCGGCCAGACCGATGCCAAGCGCGCCGTCTCAATCGCGCTGCGCAACCGCTGGCGACGGCAGCAGCTCACTGGATCCTTGCGCGAGGAGGTGCTGCCGAAGAACATCCTGATGATCGGCCCGACCGGCGTCGGCAAGACCGAGATCGCGCGCCGGCTCGCCAGGCTCGCAAATGCGCCGTTCCTGAAGGTGGAAGCCACGAAATTCACCGAGGTCGGGTATGTCGGCCGCGACGTCGAGCAGATCGTGCGCGATCTCGTCGAGGTCGCGATCATCCAGGTGCGCGAGCGCAAACGCAAGGACGTGCAGGCGCGCGCCCAGCTCGCGGCGGAAGAGCGCGTGCTCGACGCGCTGGTCGGTGCCAATGCCAGCTCCGCGACGCGGGAATCCTTCCGCAAGAAGCTGCGCGCCGGCGAACTCAACGACAAGGAAATCGAAATCGAGACGCAGTCGTCCGGCGGCGGCATGCCGATGTTCGAAATCCCGGGCATGCCGGGCGCGCAGATGGGCGCGATCTCGATCGGCGACATCTTCGGCAAGCTGGGCGGCCGCAGCAAGACGCGGCGGCTGACGGTCGAGGGTTCGCACGAGATCCTCGTCAACGAGGAATCCGACAAGCTGCTGGACGCTGACCAGTTGACGCTGGAGGCGATCAGCGCGGTCGAGAACAACGGCATCGTGTTCCTGGACGAGATCGACAAGATCTGCGCGCGCGAGGGCCGCGTCGGCGGCGACGTCTCGCGCGAGGGCGTGCAGCGCGATCTCTTGCCGCTGATCGAGGGCACCACGGTCTCGACCAAGCACGGCGCGGTGAAGACCGACCACATCCTGTTCATTGCATCGGGCGCCTTCCACGTCGCAAAGCCGTCCGACCTGTTGCCGGAATTGCAGGGCCGCCTGCCGATCCGCGTCGAGTTGCAGGCGCTGACCCGCGACGACATGCGGCGCATTTTGACGGAGCCCGAGGCCTCGCTGATCAAGCAATATGTCGCCTTGATGCAGACCGAGGGCGTGACGCTCGACATCACCGACAGCGCCATTGACGCGCTCGCCGACGTCGCCGTGGCCGTCAACTCCACCGTCGAGAACATCGGCGCGCGGCGGCTGCAGACGGTGATGGAGCGGGTGCTGGACGAGATCTCCTTCACTGCGCCCGACCGCAGCGGCGAGACCGTCCGGATCGACGCGGACTTCGTGCAGAAGCACGTCGGCGACCTCGCCAAGAACGCCGATCTCAGCCGGTTCATTTTGTAATTCGGACACCTGGGGCCGCCTGCCCTACAACATCCTCGGCGTGCCTGTTTTCGCGCTGGATTTCGAACTGGGCGGTCTGCCTGATCTCCGCGCAAACGCGTTCCGCGTTTGTCGCGAGGGAAAACCGGTCGCCACTTTTCCGGATCATGCTCTCTAAATTCTAGCCCGGCGGATTCGCACGTAAAGCGCGCCCTCGCCGCCATGGCCGATATGCGCCTCTTCAAATCCGACGACGAAGGCGCGGAATTCCGGCAGGCTCAGCCATTCCGGCACCTGGCGGCGAAGCACGCCGCTTTCGCCGCCGCTCCGGCCCTTGCCGGTGATGACCAGCACGAAGGTCAGGCCGTCGTGATGGGCGCGGTGCAGGAAGCCGGTCAAGGCGCGATGGGCGCGCATCTGGGTCATACCGTGCAGATCGAGGCGCGCCTCGATCTCGCTGCGGCCGCGCGACAGTTTTGCCCGCTCGCGCTTGCCGAGCGGCGCCAGCGGCGGCATGGCCGGTTTTACCACGCGCGGCGCCGGCGCAGCGGCAACGGGCCTTGGCGACGAAGCAGGTCTCACGGCGGGCGCGACGGGTGAAGGCTCGGCGCGCGGGGCGGCTTGCGCCTTTGCCACGCGATGCTTCCTGAGCGGCTTGATATGTTTGGCGACGAGGTCCCACAGCTCGCGCTCTTCCTCGCTCAGCGTGCGGCGGCGCGGCGAGGGACGAGGCTCAAGCACGGGCGGACGAGACGATCGCTTCATTGCCAGTTGGAACGACGATTCACGCGCTTGCGCTGCTCGCGGTCGGGCTTGATGTTGGGACGCGGCTCCGGCAGCGGCACCGGGCTTGCCACCGCAACGGTGGCGTCCCTGGCTTGTGGCACGGTGGAAGAGGCCGCGCCAGCCTTGCTTGATTCAGCCGGCTTCACCGCGGCCGCCGCGCTCTTCGGATCCTTGGCAGAATCCTTGGCGGGATCGGTTTGCGGAAACAGCTTTGCGATCTTTTCCGATGGCCGCGGGTCGGGTACCGGCAGCCGCGCGCCGCGCATAGTGGGATCGAGGCTCTTCGGCACCAGCATCACGAAATGCATCGCGTGGCGCAGCCGGCCCGAGACGCGGCCGGCCTCGTGGCCGGCGCCGAAATAGAGATCGGCACGCGCCGGACCGATGATGGCCGAGCCGGTATCCTGCGCGATCATCAGCCGATGGAACGGCGTCTTCGAGCGCTCCGAATCGATCGGCAGCTCGCCCTCGATGAAGAAGGGCGTGCCGTAGACATGCAGCGACTTGTCGACCGCGATCGAGCGGCCGGCCGTCAGCGGAATGCCTTGCGCGCCGACCGCCTCGTCCTTGTCGGACAGATTGACCTCGCGGAAGAAGATGTAGGCTCGGTTCTGGCGGCGCAGCTCCCTGGCGCCATCGGGGTTCTGCGCCATCCACTCCCTGATCTTCTGCATCGACATCTCTTCCTTCGGAATGATGCCGCGCTCGATCAGGATGCGACCGACCGCCGTGTAGGGATAGCCGTTATAGGCGTCGTAGTTGAGCCGGACCGTGGTGCCGTCGTCGAACTTGATTCGCGCCGAGCCCTGGATCTGGGCGAACAGCAGATCGGTCGGGTCCTTCAGCCAAGCGATTTCCAGCCCGCGGCCGGCGATCTTGCCGTCCTCGATCTCGCCGCGATCGTAATAGGGCACGAGCTTGCGGCGGCCGATCTTGCGATAGACCGGGCCCTTGTTGGGCAGGCTGACCGAGTCCTGCTTGTAGCCGCGCACGAACAGGTTCGACGGGCGGCGATAGACCGGCACGTTGTAGACATCGGTCTGCGTTCGCGATCCCTCCAGCACCGGCTCATAGTAGCCGGTGACAAACCCATCGGGCTCACCGAGACGGGAGATGCGCAGCGGCGCGAAATTCTGCTCGAAGAAGGTTTTGGCTTTGGCGTCGTCGGTGAGCTCAAGCGACTTGGCGGCTCGGCAGGGCTCGCTCAGCGAAGCACCCAGCGCCTTCGGTTCGGGAGCGCCGGTCTGCCCGTTGATCGACCGGCAGCTCGCGCGGAACGTCTTGTAGGCAGCAAGATGATCGTCATCGCTCCAGCCCTTCACGTCTGCCCAGGCCAGCGGCAGATATTGCGCGCCGGGAATTTCGAATGGCAGTGGAAGTTGCGGATAGGGCAAGTGCCGCGGCGGGGCGGCCGGCAATTCCGGGAGATGATGATGGCTGCGATAGTGGCGCCGCGCCGCCTCGGCGCCGAGCGAAAACGAGGAGAGCGCGACGACACCTGCGCAGAGCGCCGTCGCGCTGTTCTTCAGGAAAACCTTAATTAGCGCTTCCGGTGCCAACCAGCTTCCAGTTCGGATCGCGAGAGGTGGTATCGCGGGCGAAAGTCCAGATGTCGGTGATGTCGGCGACCGTGTCGGCGCTGCCGTCGACGATGCTGCCGGCCTTGTCGCGGGTGACCGAGATCATCTGCGAGACGAAGCGCACGGTGAGCTGGGCGGTACGATCGCGCAGCTCGGCGCCGACGAGCTCGGCCTTGTCGATCGAGACGAACCGCGTCTCGGTCTTCTGCTCGTTCTTCTCGCGGTCCTTGATCGCAGCATCGAAGCTTTCATAGACCTCTGACGACAAGAGATCGCGCAGCGCGCGGCGGTCGCCATTGGCGAAGGCCAGCACGATCATCTCGTAGGCACCACGGGCGCCCGAGATGAAGTGGCGCGGGTCGAAGGTGGAATCCTTGTCGACGATAGCATCGAGACCCTGAGCGAGCGCAGTGCCCGGCTCGGCCAGGCCCTTCCAGCGGTCGGAGGGCGGGGTCGGCTCGGCCGTCGGCGCCAGCGGGGCCTGGTCGATCACCTTGCCCGGCATGGTCACGACGTTCTTGTCTTGGGCACCCCCCAGCGCGTTGCGGGCGGCGGTGCGGTCGAAAGGCGGCCGCTCATTGCCCGTCCGCTGTCCCAGCACGCTGCGCAGCCGCAGGAAAATAAAGACCGCCAGCGCCAGGAAGATGATGGTGTAGATGTCCACGTCGTATTCGCTTTCTGGTCTTCTCTAGAAAGGGGCCGTCTAAA
This sequence comes from Bradyrhizobium sp. AS23.2, assembly GCF_001908185.1. Lineage (GTDB taxonomy): Bacteria > Pseudomonadota > Alphaproteobacteria > Rhizobiales > Xanthobacteraceae > Bradyrhizobium. The sequence continues at coordinate 82,603 of NZ_LGHM01000035.1, read as the reverse complement.
AGGGGTCGCCGCCGGGAAAATCAATCCGGCCAGTAGACCGTTCCATACGGAAACGGCAAGTCTACATCACCATTTTAGGTCCGCGTCAGGTCCGTGGCATGTAGGCACGAAATCTTGCCCGGCCAATGGCGCCTTTTGGCACAGCGGCGAGTGTAGCGCGTTTTATGCTTAAGGGGAAACCCGATCCTGCCCGGAAATCGCGCATCTTCAATCGTTTAACGTGCGATTTCGCCGAAGGAGCGGGGTGAACGTGACAGTTGTGGGCGCGGCCCGGATTCCCCATCCGGGACCGTTCGTCCTTGTGGAATGAGGCGGCCTTATGTTAGCCAACCGCCGCGAAATTCAGCCCCAATCGGGTAAGGAGAGACTCTTATGACCAACGGCAATGGCACCCCTCCCGAGGCGGCCCAGGCTCCCCAGCTCAACGTGCTGGCGCAATATACCAAGGATCTTTCGTTCGAAAATCCGAACGCGCCGAGCTCGCTCCAGCAGCAGGGCCAGCAGCCCCAGATCAACATTCAGATCAACGTCAGCGCCAACAATCTCAGCGAACATGAGTTCGAGGTGACGCTGTCGGTCGAGGGCAAGGCCGAGACCGCGGGCAAGGTGATGTTTTCGTTCGAGCTCGCCTATGCCGGCGTGTTCCGGATCGTCAACGTGCCGAAGGAAAATCTGCACCCGCTGGTCATGATCGAATGCCCGCGCCTGCTGTTCCCGTTCGCCCGCGAGATCATCGCGACCGCGGTGCGCGACGGCGGGTTCCCGCCCCTGATGCTGGATCCGGTCGACTTCGTCGGTCTCTATCGTCAGAACATGGAGCGGCAAATGGCCGCCGGTGGTCAGCCGGCCGGCCAAGCCTAACCGGCCGGAGGGGCGGCTGGAGCGGGCAGGAACTCGTTCCAGATCGCCTTGTCGCCGAGCGTTGCGATGAAGGCCCGGTGGGCCTCGCGCTCGGCGTCTGAAATCCGCGGCGCAAGCGGCACAGGCCGCAGCCGCCGGGGCGCGTCGCCGGCCGCATTGACACGGATCTCGTCGCTCTCCGAAGCCAGGAGCAGCTGCGACTGCCGCGCTCCGACCAGGTCGACATAGACCTCAGCCAGGAGCTCGGCGTCGAGCAACGCGCCGTGCTTGGTGCGGTGTGAATTGTCGATCGAATAGCGCGAACAGAGATCGTCAAGTCGGTTCGACACACCCGGATGCTTGCGCCGCGCCAGCAGCAGCGTATCGACCAACCGCTCCCGCGGGATCGCCGCGCGCTTGATCTTGTCGAGCTCGGCATTGATGAAGCTGATGTCGAACGAAGCGTTGTGGATCACCAGCGGCGCATCGCCAATGAACCCCAGAAACGCGTCGACGACCTCGTGGAATAACGGCTTGGTCGACAGGAATTCGGCTGACAGCCCGTGCACCGCAAAGGCTTCCGCCGGCATGTCCCGTTCGGGATTGATATAGACGTGATACGTCTGACCCGTCGGCATGCGGTTGAAAATCTCGACGCAGCCGATTTCAACCAGCCGATCGCCGCGGAGCGGATCGAGGCCGGTGGTTTCGGTATCGAGAACGATTTCACGCATGATTTTGGGACGCCGTATAAAGGCGACGAATCAGGCTCGCCGCTGCGGCATCTTAACGACCTCGGCCAGGATGTGCGTGATTTGCGTCCGCACAGGCTCAAGTCCGTATGACGTATCCACCACGAAATCGGCACGCCGGCGCTTTTCGGCGTCGGGCGTCTGCTTGGCGATGATGGCGTCGAGTTTTGCCTCGTCCATCGTGCCGCGCGCCAGCACGCGCTCGCGCTGCAGTTCCGGCGAGGTCGACACGACGACGACAGCGTCGACGCGCTTCTCGCCGCCGGTCTCGAACAGCAGCGGGATGTCGAGAACCACGACCGGCGCTTTGGCCGCTTCAGCGTCGCCAAAGAATTTTTGCCGGGAGGCGCCAAGCATCGGATGGACGATCTGCTCGAGCTGCTTGATCGCGGCAGGATCGTGCACGACGCGCGCGGACAGTTTTGGCCGATCGACCTTGCCGTTCACGGTGGTCCCCGGGAAGGCGGCCTCAATCGCCGGGGCAGCCTCGCCCTCGTAGAGCTGGTGGACGGCAGCGTCGGCGTCGTAGACGGGAACGCCGGCTTCCGCGAACAATTTCGCGGTGGTGGATTTGCCCATTCCGATCGAGCCGGTCAGTCCAAGGATCCGCATCAGCCCACAGCCATGTCTGTCATTCACACCGCAACTAGCCGTTCGCGCCGCAGGAACGCAAGCAGGGGCAGCAGCGGCAGGCCGAGAATGGTGAAATGGTCGCCCTCGATGCGCTCGAACAGATGGACGCCAAGGCCCTCGAGCTGATAGGCGCCGACGCTGGTCGTGACCGCATCGCCGGCGGCGTCGAGATAGGCTGAAAGATCAGCCTCGGTCATCTGCCGCATGGTCATGCGGGCCACGGAGACATCCTCGAAGACAATCTTGCCGTCATGCGCCACAGCCACGGCGGAATTCAGCTCATGGCAGTTGCCGGCCAGATCGCGCAACTGCGCCGTCGCCTGCACACGGCCGGCGGGCTTGTTGAAGAGACGCTCGCCAAGGGCCAGCGTCTGATCGGCGCCGATCACGTAGCTGCCCGGGCGATTGGCCGATACCGCCTTTGCCTTCTCACGCGCCAGCAACAGGGCGATCTCGCGCGGGTTTGAAAGTTTCGAAGCGGTCTGAATCCCGCGCTCATCGATGTCGGCTGTGACTGCCTCGAATTCGAGACCGGCATTCGCCAGCAGCATTTTGCGCGCGCTGCTTTGCGACGCCAGGATCAACGGAGAATTGCCGAGCCACTGACCCATCGCGAAGACTATTCCGAGGGCCGGTTACGCTGGCGGTCGGTATAGAGCTTCATGATCGCCGCAGCAGTTTCCTCGATCGAGCGCCGGGTCACATCGAGCAGGGGCCAATCGTGCTTGGCGCTGAGCTTGCGGGCGAACGCGACTTCGTCGGCGACCGCCTGCCTGTCGGTATAGGTGTCACTGCCCGAATTGGCGCCCATGGAGAGCAAACGGTTCTGGCGAACCTGGATCAAGCGTTCCGGTGTCGCATGCAGACTCACCACGAGCGGCCGGATCAGCGTCTCCAGTTGCGAAGGCACCGGAATGCCTGGAACCAGCGGAACGTTGGCGGTGCGGATGCCGCGATTGGCCAGATAGATCGAAGTTGGCGTTTTGGAGGTGCGTGAGACGCCAACGAGCACGACGTCGGCATCATCGAGACCTTCGACGTGCTGGCCGTCGTCATGAATCATCGTGTAGTTCAGCGCGTCGATGCGCTTGAAATATTCCGCATTGAGGACGTGCTGGGCGCCGACACGACCCGTGGTCGCAGCGCCAAGATAGGCCTCGAACAGCTGCATCACCGGACCGATGATCGACAGGCTCGGAACATTGATCTCCTTGCACTTGTCCTCGAGCCGCGAGACCAGATCCTTCTCGAGCAACGTGAACAGCACAATCCCCGGCGCTTCCTCGATCTCGTCGAGCACGCGATCGAGCTGCTTCTGGCTGCGCACCAGCGGATAGACATGCTCGACCGGCGTCACGTTGGCGTATTGGGCGGCGACCGCGCGCGCCACGGTAATCAGCGTCTCGCCGGTGGAGTCGGAGACGAGGTGAAGATGGAAATAATTGTTCGAGGTCGGCACAAAAACTCTTTGAATTTCGACGGGGCAGTTTGTGGATTTCTGTGGAGCTTAACCCCTCGGAAAGGGATGTGCGACACCAGGGGCGGGACAACGGCCAATTTTCTTCACACCGCTGCCCGTCAGAACAAGTCCGGCGCCCTGTCGAGACGGAAACGGGATTGCGCGGACAACCCCCTTGATAAGCTCCCGACAGAAACGCGCAAGCCTTTGAAGCTGGCCGACTTATCCTGAGCGACCAGAGCCATCCGGGATATGTTGACGGATGTGAACAAACGCGCGTGAACTTGCGGACGGAATTGCGTGAGTCCAATCCACGGTCACATAGACTCAAACCTTAAGAATCTAAGATTCTAGATTTGAGAAGGGCACTACGGACGGATATGTGTGCAGGTGAGACCTTAACGAGTTCTTACTATCCCCAGCGATCGCTACGCCGAGCGCGCAATTCGGACCCAGGACATGTTTGAAGACCTCTATCTCTGGATCAAGGCGCTGCACGTGATCGCCGTCATCTCCTGGATGGCGGGCATGCTCTATCTGCCACGACTGTTCGTTTATCACTGCGAGGCCGAAATCGGCTCGAAACAGTCCGAAACCTTCAAGGTGATGGAACGCCGGCTGCTCAAGGCGATCATCAACCCCGCGATGATCGTGACCTGGCTCGCCGGGCTCTATCTCGCCTGGGCCGGCCATTGGTTCACTTTCGGCTGGCTGCACGTAAAACTGGCACTGGTTCTGGTGATGTCCGCGGTCCACGGCTTTTTTTTCGCGCTGGCTGAAGGATTTCGCCGCCGACCGGCGTCCGCGGAGCCAGAAATTCTATCGGATTATCAATGAGGTGCCGACCGCCCTGCTGGTTGTCATCGTCATCATGGTGATCGTGAAACCGTTCTAGGCAAGACCGGCAATCAATCGCCCCGCGCTTCTGCTTGCGGAGCGGGAAGCGATTTTCTATATTATCGACATCCCACCCAACGCAGGCGGATGTGGTTGTGTCCGAGCTTCTTGAAGGCCGGACGCCGCATCAGGTTTGAAGCCTCACCGGCACTCACCTTGCCAGACCTGCGGACCTTACCTTCTCACGTCCGCATTTCAGAGCCTCCTCGCACCCCTCCCAAGGTTACCCCACAGGACCACCCCAATGCGGGAAATTAAACTTCAGGACCTCAAGTCGAAAACGCCGGCCGAGCTCGTCTCGTTCGCGGAAGAGAACGGGGTCGAGAATGCCAGCACCATGCGCAAGCAGGAGCTGCTGTTCGCCATCCTCAAGCAGCTTGCGCTGGCTGAAACCGACATCGTCGGCGAAGGCGTCGTCGAGGTACTCTCCGACGGTTTCGGCTTTCTCCGCTCGCCGGACGCCAATTATCTGCCGGGCCCGGACGACATCTACGTCTCGCCATCGCAGATCCGTCGATTCGGCCTGCGCACCGGCGATACCATCGAAGGCCACATCCGCAGCCCGAAAGAAGGCGAACGCTATTTCGCGCTGCTGAAGGTCAACACGCTCAATTTCGAGGATCCGGAAAAGGCCAGGCACAAGGTCAATTTCGACAACCTCACGCCGCTGTTTCCGAATCAGCGTTTCCGCATGGAAATCGACGATCCGACGCGGAAAGATCTTTCGGCACGCGTGATCGACATCGTTGCGCCGATCGGCAAGGGCCAGCGCGCCTTGATCGTCGCGCCGCCGCGCACCGGTAAAACCGTGCTGATGCAGAACATCGCGCATTCGATCACCGCGAATCACCCGGATTGCTATCTGATCGTGCTTCTGATCGACGAGCGTCCGGAAGAAGTCACGGACATGCAGCGCTCGGTGAAGGGCGAGGTCGTGTCCTCGACCTTCGACGAACCGGCGGTGCGCCACGTCCAGGTCGCCGAAATGGTGATCGAAAAGGCCAAGCGTCTCGTCGAGCACGGCCGCGATGTCGTGATCCTGCTCGATTCGATCACCCGCCTCGGCCGCGCCTACAACACCGTGGTTCCGTCATCCGGCAAGGTGCTGACGGGCGGTGTCGACGCCAACGCGCTCCAGCGCCCGAAGCGCTTCTTCGGTGCCGCCCGCAACATCGAGGAGGGCGGCTCGCTGACCATCATCGCGACCGCGCTGGTCGATACCGGCAGCCGCATGGACGAAGTCATCTTCGAAGAGTTCAAGGGAACCGGTAACTCCGAACTCATCCTGGACCGTAAGGTCTCGGACAAGCGCACCTTCCCGGCGATCGATATCTCGCGCTCCGGCACCCGCAAGGAGGAGCTCATTACCGATCCGCAGGTGCTGAAGAAGATGTACGTGCTCCGCCGCATCCTGAACCCCATGGGCACCATGGACGCGATCGACTTCCTGCTCGACAAGCTGCGCTCGACCAAGAGCAATTCGGAGTTCTTCGATTCGATGAACACGTAAGCCTGCTGCGGCTGAAACGATCGAAAAGGGCGCCTTTTGGCGCCCTTTTTTTGTGCGGCGTTGCTGCAGGAAAAGTGCAGCAAAGCGAATGAGTTGGCGATCGACTGGATTGAATTTAAGTATCTGTTTTTATTATTATATTTTTAAATTAGGGCCAACGACGCAGAACACTCCTCAGGAACTTCTCCAGCAAAACGCTGTTTCCAATGTTGCATTGCAATATAGAGGTTACTGCCAGCAGGCCCGTGGCAAGGGGGGTCGCGAGAGCCCCCAAAACGGGCGTTTGCCTTTTTGCTGGTAGCCGGACAAATAGGCCATGCATCCGCGAGACCAGACCATCTTTGCGCTGTCGTCCGGCCGAGCGCCGAGCGCGATCGCCGTGGTGCGCGTCTCGGGCCCTCAAGCCAGCTTCGTGCTGACGACGCTTGCGGGCAAGCTGCCCGAACCGCGGCTGGCGAGTCGCCGGCTGCTGCGTGACCCCGATCGCCAGCCGATCGATGACGCGGTCGTGCTCTGGTTTCCCGGGCCAGGCAGTGCCACGGGTGAGGACATCGCCGAATTTCACGTCCATGGCGGCCGCGCGGTGCTGGCCGCGCTTCTCGCCGCAATTTCTAAAATTCCGAATGCGCGGGCGGCCGAGCCGGGCGAGTTTACCAGGCGTTCTTTCGAGAACGGCAAGCTCGACCTCACCGAGGCCGAGGGCCTCGACGATCTCATTCACGCCGATACCGATCGCCAGCGTCGTCAGGCGTTGCGTCAGTTGCAGGGCCTCTTGGGTCATCGCGCGCGCGACTGGCGTGAGCGTATCATCGAGGCTTCGGCGCTGATCGAGGCCGGCATTGATTTCTCTGATGAAGGCGACGTGCCCGCCGAGTTGATGGCGCCCGCGGTCAAGGCGATCAAGGCCCTGCATGACGAAATCGCAGAAGTCCTTGCGGCACAGGGACAAGCTGAACGTCTGCGCGATGGCCTCGTTGTTGCGATCGCCGGAGAGCCGAACGTCGGCAAGTCGACGTTGATCAATCAGCTCGCACGTCGCGAGGTCGCGATCGTTTCGCCGCACGCCGGCACCACGCGCGACGTGATCGAGGTGCAGCTCGATCTCGATGGTTACCCGGTTACGGTGATCGACACCGCCGGCATTCGCGAGACGGATGATCCGGTCGAACAGGAGGGTGTGCGCCGGGCGCGGGCGCGGGCCGAAGACGCTGACCTCGTGCTGTGGCTGGTGGAGGGCGAGCAGGCCGTCGATCCCGACTCGATGCGGTCGCTGTGGAAGTCCGGCGATAGAAGCGGTCTGTCCGGCGGCTCGGTCTGGATCGTGCGCAACAAGATCGATCTCGGTGGGGCCGGGGAAGTCGGGCCGCGCGGCGAGTTCGGTATCTCGGCGAGCCAGGGGGATGGCATTCCCGAACTGGTCGATGCCCTGGTGAAGTTTGCTGCCGAGTTCTTTGGAACCAGTGAGGGCGCCGTGGTGACCCGGGCCCGCCAGCGGGACTTGTTGCGCCGGGCCTCGGACAACTTGCGCCGGAGCCTCGAGCTTGTAGAAGAGGGCGAAGAGCTCGCCGCCGAAGAGCTGCGCGCCGCCGCCTATGCTCTGGGCCGGTTGTTGGGTCGGGTGGACGTCGAGGACGTCCTCGGAGCCATATTCCAGAAATTTTGCATCGGAAAGTAGCGCTAGTTCTTCATTGTAGGACTAGCACTTGTCCCACTTCTTGACCCTTTTTTACGTGAAGCAAAGGCAGGATGGGTTCTGGTTTGTTTCACGTGAAACAGGAGATCCCTGATCGGCGCTCCAGGATTTCGTATGTTCCCGCCGGTCATTTGGCCTCACCGCGACGGCGGTGGCGGTCGGGAACGCAGGCTGCGGCCTCAATCTCGTCATTGCGAGGAGCCCTTGCGACGAAGCGATCCAGGCTGTTGCCGCAAAAGGATTCTGGATTGCTTCGCGGAGCCTGTCATCGGGCCGCGCTTCGCGCGGACCCGGCGGCTCGCAATGATGGAGTATCGCGTCGCAATCGCTCCTCCGATCGGAACGCCGCTGCGTGGAAGCACGACAACCTTGTCTCGACCCCTTTTCACCGCCCGACCCATCTTGTTTCACGTGAAACATTAATTGGTCCGAGGCGCTTTCTACTTTGCATGGGGTTGTTTTCGCGAAACTGCTTTCGTCCCTTGGCGGTTCTGTTTCACGTGAAACAGCCGCCTCACCAGTTTCCACTTCCGGCTTTCCCGCCTCTGCGATAGAAGTCCGCCCATGCGAACAGAGCGAGAGAGCTTCGACGTCATCGTGATTGGCGGCGGTCATGCCGGCTGTGAAGCCGCGTCTGCTTCGGCCCGGATGGGCGCTACGACGGCTTTGGTAACGCACCGTTTCTCGACCGTCGGCGCAATGTCCTGCAACCCCGCTATCGGGGGACTCGGTAAGGGGCATCTGGTTCGCGAAGTCGACGCGCTCGACGGTCTCATGGGCCGGGTAGGCGATGCCGGCGGTATCCAGTTTCGCGTCCTCAATCGCCGGAAGGGCCCGGCCGTCCGTGGTCCCCGTGCTCAGGCCGACCGGAAGCTCTATGCCGCGGCAATGCAGGCAGCGATCCGTGAGACCAATGGTCTTTCCGTCATCGAGGGTGAAGCCGACGAGCTGATCGTGGTTGAGGGTCGGGTGACCGGCCTTCGTCTGGCCGACGGTCGGGAGCTTCGGGTAGGGGCGGTTGTCGTCACCACCGGCACCTTTCTCCGCGGTCTGATCCATCTCGGTGAGAAGAATTGGCCGGCTGGCCGGGTCGGCGAAGCGCCGGCGATGGGCCTTTCCGGGTCCTTTGAGCGCGCCGGGTTCACCCTTGGACGGCTGAAAACCGGTACTCCACCCCGTCTGGACGGCTCGACGATCGACTGGTCAGCGGTCGAAATGCAGCCGGGAGACGAGCCCCCGGAGCCGTTCTCGGTCATGACGGAACGGATCACGACGCCCCAGATCCAATGCGGGATCACCCGGACCACGGCTGCGACCCATGAAGTGATCCGGGCCAATGTCCATCGCTCCCCGATGTACTCCGGCCAGATCAAGAGCTCCGGACCGCGCTACTGTCCCTCGATTGAGGACAAGATCGTCCGCTTCGGTGACCGCGACGGCCACCAGATCTTCCTGGAGCCGGAGGGACTCGACGATACGACCGTCTATCCCAACGGCATCTCGACCTCACTCCCGGAGGAGGTCCAGCTCGCGATCCTCGCCAGCATTCCTGGTCTGGCGCAGGTGAGGATGGTCCGTCCGGGCTATGCGATCGAATACGACCACATCGATCCACGCGAGCTCGATCCGACCCTCCAGACCAGGCGTCTCCGCGGTCTGTTCCTGGCCGGGCAGATCAACGGCACCACCGGGTATGAGGAAGCCGCCGGCCAGGGCATCGTGGCCGGCCTGAATGCTGCACTCTCCGCCGGCGGCGGCGCGCTGACGGTGTTCGACCGGGCAGATGGCTATCTCGGCGTGATGATCGACGACCTCGTCACCCGCGGGATCAGCGAGCCCTATCGGATGTTCACCTCGCGGGCCGAATACCGGCTGACGCTGCGGGCGGACAATGCCGATCAGCGCCTGACCGAGAAGGGCATCGCCCTGGGGTGCGTTGGCAGCGCCCGAACCCTGCATCACCGGTCTAAGATGGACGCCCTGAATGCGGCCCGGACGCTGTCGAAGTCCTTGACCATCACCCCCAACGAAGCCATCAAGCACGGGCTGTCGCTCAACCGAGATGGTCAGCGCCGGTCGGCCTTCGAACTGATGGCGTATCCGGATATCGGCTGGAGTCAGGTCCGCGCCATCTGGCCGGAGCTGTCGGCCATTGATCCCGTCATCGCGACCCATCTCGAGATCGACGCCAAGTACGATGTCTATCTGGAGCGCCAGAGCGCCGACGTCGAAGCCTTCAGGCGGGACGAGGGGATGGTGTTGTCGGAGGTCGACTACCAGCAGGTCCCGGGCCTCTCCAACGAAGTGCGGGCCAAGCTGGAGAAGGCGCGGCCGTTCACAGTCGGCCAGGCCGGACGGATCGACGGTATGACGCCGGCCGCACTCGGCATCCTTGCGGCTTATCTCCGGCGCGAGGCACGGAAGACTTCCAAAGCGATCGCATAGGCGTTTCACGTGAAACAACGCGGGCCGGGTGGCGGCAGATCTTCATCGCGACGACCTGAAGCGGGCGAGGGGGCCGGGCATCAAGCCGGGCCAGTGCCGGCCAGCCAGAAGATCGACAAGGCGAGTGCCAACGATCAATCGCTGGACTCCATCATCGCTGCCGACAAGATCGCGGCGCTCAAGCTGGCGCCTGTTTCACATGAAACGGAAGCCCGGCTCGATCGCTACATCGCGCTGCTCCGGGCGTGGCAGGCCAAGACCAATCTCGTTGCGCCCTCGACCCTGCCACACCTCTGGACGCGGCACATCGCTGATTCGCTTCAGCTCGTCGATCTCGCGCCATCTGCAAAACGCTGGGCCGACCTTGGCAGCGGTGGCGGATTTCCGGGTGTGGTCCTGGCTTGCGCCATGGCCGACACGGCGGGCGCAAGCGTCCATCTCGTCGAGCGAATCGCCAAGAAGGCGGCGTTCCTGCGCGAGGCGATTCGAATCACGGCTTCGCCGGGGGTCGTACATCTCGCAGAGATCGGGGATAATGTGGATAGAATCACTGGCTCGGTTGATTGCGTCACCGCGCGAGCACTGGCTCCGCTACATCAACTCATCGGCTTTGCGGAGCCGCTGATGCGCCAAGGCGCAAAAGCGTTGTTTCTTAAGGGTCAAGATGTAGAGGCTGAATTGACCGAAGCCGCTAAATATTGGAATATTCAGCCTCAGCTCCACCAAAGCCGCACCGGGGACGGCTGGATCGTGGAGCTCAATGCCGTCGAACGGCGCGGCTGAGGCTATCAGGGTTGAGTGGGGGAATTTCGATGACCGTGATTGACGAACCGCAGCAACAACAGACCGCCGAAGTCCCGCATGGCCACCCGCGCATCCTGGCGCTGGCGAATCAGAAGGGCGGCGTTGGAAAAACAACCACGGCGATTAATCTCGGAACGGCACTCGCTGCGATCGGCGAACGCGTCCTGGTCGTCGATCTCGATCCGCAAGGCAACGCCTCCACCGGCCTCGGCATCGATCGCCGCAACCGCTCCTGCTCGACGTATGACGTGCTGGTCGGCGAAGCCAATTTGCGCGAGGCGGTGGTCTCGACCGCGGTGCCCCGGCTGCACATCGCGCCCTCGACCATGGATCTCTCCGGCCTCGAGCTCGAGCTCGGCACCACGCCCGGCCGTGCGTTCAAGCTGCGCGATGCCATCAGCGCACTCAACAACAACGTCTCGCCGGACGCCGACTACACCTATGTGCTGATCGACTGCCCGCCTTCACTCAACCTGCTCACGGTGAACGCGATGGCGGCCTCCGATGCGATCCTGGTGCCGCTGCAGTGCGAGTTCTTCGCACTCGAAGGTCTGTCGCAATTGCTGCAGACGGTGGAGCAGGTGCGCTCGACGCTCAATCCGAACCTGTCGATCCACGGCATCGTGCTGACCATGTTCGACTCGCGCAACAACCTCTCCAACCAGGTCGTCGCCGACGTCCGGCAGTTCATGGGCGAGAAGGTCTACAAGACCATGATCCCGCGCAACGTGCGCATCTCCGAGGCGCCGTCCTACGGCAAGCCGGTCCTGGTCTACGATCTCAAATGCGTCGGCAGCGAAGCCTACTTGCGGCTCGCCACCGAAGTGATCCAGCGCGAGCGCGAGCTGCGCACCACGCACTGAAGCGACGTTGATCCGTAGGATGGGTAGAGCGAAGCGAAACCCATCACCTTACGCGCAAACAGCGATGGGTTTCGCTTCGCTCTACCCATCCTACTAGTTTCGAAATTCAGTTCTGGAGTACTGCTACGTGAATCCAAGGGAGCTGGCGATGGCCGACGAAGCGCGTTCGCGACTGGGCCGGGGTCTTGCGAGTCTGATCGGCGATGTCGGCGGCGAGGCCGCGCATGTCGAGCGTCCGCGTGCGCAGCGCAAGGTGCCGATCGAATTCATCAAGCCCAATCCGCGCAATCCGCGTCACACTTTCTTGGAGACCGAGCTCAAGGAGCTCTCCGATTCGATCAGGCAGCACGGCGTGATCCAGCCGATCGTGGTGCGTCCGGTGAAGGGCACGCAGGACCGCTACGAGATCATCGCCGGCGAACGGCGCTGGCGCGCCTCGCAGCTCGCAGGCCTGCACGAAGTTCCGATCGTGCCTGTCGACATCAGCGACAGCGATGCGCTGGAGTTCGCGATCGTCGAGAACGTGCAGCGCGAAGACCTCAACCCGCTGGAAGAGGCGCAGGGCTATCACGCGCTCGCCAACGAGTTCAAACGCAGCCAGGAAGATATCGCCAAGGTCGTCGGCAAGAGCCGCAGCCATGTCGCGAACATGATGCGGTTGACCAAGCTGCCGGCCGAGGTGCAGGCGTTCATCGCGACCGGCGAGCTGACAGCCGGTCACGCCCGTGCGCTGATCGGCGTGCCCGATCCGCTCGCCGTGGCCAAGCGCATCGTCGAGGAAGGCCTCAACGTCCGCCAAGCCGAAGCGCTCGCGCATGAAGAGGGCGTGCCGGAACGCAAGCCGCAGAAGGCGCGCGCGGGGGCCAAGCAAAAGGACCCCGACACGATCGATCTGGAAAAGCGCGTCAGCGACGCGCTCGGGCTCAAGGTCACCGTCAATCACCGCGACCCCGGCGGCTCGGTCCAGATCAACTATCGCAACCTCGATCAGCTCGACGAGGTGATGAAGCGGCTCGCGAAGGGCAACCTTTAGCCCCTCGATCGTCTCCGGCGTGCGACTTGTCCGCCCAAGCTCAACGAGCGAAGGCGGACTCGCGAACCTGGAATCTCGCGCCACAAAAAACAGTCTGTCACCCTCACCCTGAGGAGCCGCGAAGCGGCGTCTCGAAGGGCGAGGGCCCCGGGCCTTCATCCTTCGAGACGCGCGTTCCGCGCTCCTCAGGATGAGGAGTTGGCGCCGTTACTCCGTCATTGCGAGCCAACGGGTCCGCGCGAAGCGCGGCCCGATGACAGGCTCCGCGAAGCAATCCAGAATCTCTCCGTGGAAAGATTCTGGATTGCTTTGTCGCAAGTGCTCCTCGCAATGACGGGGTTGAGAGAGTTGCGCTCGCAATGACTTGGAAAGAGCGAGGGCTCAGCCCCGCCGTTTCGCGTTCGCGGCGATCGCCATCAGCGTGCGCTGGGCGATGGCGGCGGCGAGGGTGGATTGCTTGCGGGTGTCGAGCGCGGCGGTCGCGAGCTGCTCGATGATGGCGGCGAGCCGTGCCACGCTGAAATTACGCAGCGCGGTTTCGACCGCCGGCTTTCGCGAAAAATGCAGGCGCGGAAAGCCGCCATCGAGCACGGCGGAGGCCGGCGTGCCGTCGGCAATCGCGAGCGCCGATTTGTGCAGCCACGCGGCCTGGCGCTGAGCGGCCGAGATGATCACGCCGGGATAGGTGCCGGCGATCATGGCCTTCGCAAACTCTGTCTCGACGATGTCGGGCCGGCCAGCGAAGGCGCCATCGACGATCGGATCGAGTTTCAGCTCGGACGCATCGGCGACCACGGACATCACGTCGTCCAGTGTGATCTCGCCTTTGCCATGGGCATAAAGCGTGAGCTTGCGCAGCTCGTTGCGCGAGGCCTGGCGGTCGCCGCCGAGGAACGACATCAGCGCGGCGCGGGCATCCTGCGCGATGCGCAAATTGGCGATGCGAAGCTCGTCTTCCATCAGCTTGGCGAGGTCGCGCTCGGTGTCGGGATAGCAGCCGATCGCTACGGCCGTCTTGGCGCGCTCGCAGGCTTTTCGCAGCGGCGATTCCGGGCGCAGCTCGCCGGCCTCGATCACGATGCGGCAATCCTTCACGCCCATCTCGGCCAGCGTGTCGATGCCACTGGCAAAGCTACGCGAGCCGGCGCGGACACGGATGGCGCGTCGGCCGCCGAACAGCGGCACCGTCATGGCCTCATCGACGAGGCGCGACGGCTCGGCGGAAAGCTCGTCGCCGTCAAGCTTGACCAGAGAGAAGGGATCGTTGGGATCGTCGACAGCCGAAGCGATCAGCGCATCGGCGCGTTCCCGCACGAGGCCCGCGTCGGGACCATAGAGCAGGATGATCGGACGGCCCGCATCGGGGCGGGCGAGGAAGGCGTCGATCTCTTTTCCGCGCAGCGCGACCATCGGGCCTCAAGAACGTCATTCCGGGGCGCGCGTAGCGCGAACCCGGAATCCAGAGGTTGGGAATCGAGACTCCGGGATCTCGCTTCGCGAGCCCCGGAATGACGGGAATGAATCAGGTACCCGCGGTGAAGAACGAGGCGAGCCGGGTCGTGATGTTCTCGGCGATCTCGTTGGCCGCACGATCTTCGGCGTCGCGCAGCGCGCGGTTGCGGCTGAAGCGCTGGTAGGAGCCGGGCATGTCGTAGGACACGCGGGAGAACGTCGAGCCGGTCATCACCGACTTCCCGGTGACGACCTCGATCAAATTGTACTGGGCGTCGATGCCGTAGTTTTCACTGGTCGGCAGACCCGTACTGGGATTGATCATCAGGGACGTCTTGCTGGTGTTGAAGCGGATCACCAGGCGGTGGGTCGGCGGCATGCCGGTCGCCGTACCGTAGAGCTTGAACGCCAGCGCGTTGCGGACTTCGACCCCGACCCGGGCCTCGCGAGAGGCATTCGCCTTGTCGATCGGCGGAAGGTCGACCCCCATCAGCTTCTCGCGCAAGCCGGGGGTGCCGTCGGTATGCTCGGCATACATCGGCTGGAAGCAGCCGGCCGTCAGCGCCGCCAGTGCGGCGACCGCCAGCAAGCGGGCTGCGATGCGGATCCTAGCCGACAACATTCACGATCCTCTTGGGGACGATGATCACCTTGCGGACGGGCTTGCCATCCAGGGCCAGCTTTACCGCATCGAGGGCCAAAACGGCAGCCTCGATTTCCGGATTCTGGGCCGCTGTTGCAACCGTGACCTCACCCCGCTTCTTGCCGTTGACCTGGACCACCAGGGTCACGCTGTCTTCAACCAGCAAATCGCGTTCGATTTGGGGCCAATTGGCCTCCGAAACCAGCCCGCTCTGGCCCAAAACCTGCCAGCACTCCTCAGCCAGGTGCGGCATCATCGGGGAGAATAGCTGCACCAGGATCTGGCCGGCCTCCCGGATCGCCCAAGCCAAATCTGGAGCGAGGTCGGCCGCCGGCTGGCCGGGGCGCTGCAGCACCTCGGAGAACGCATTGGCGAATTCGCGGATATGGGCGAGGCAGACGTTGAAGTGCAGCCGCTCGATTCCGGTGGTGACCTTGTCCAGCGCGCCATGGGCGGCCTTGCGCAAGGCGGTCGCATTGGGGCCGAACGAGGCCGGCCGGGCCGCAGGGGCGCCCTTGCCGAGTTCGACAGCGTCGTTCACCAGCCGCCACAGCCGCTGCACGAAGCGCGAGGCGCCCTGGACGCGCTCGTCGCTCCAGATCACGTCGCGGTCGGGCGGGGAGTCCGACAGCATGAACCAGCGAGCGACGTCGGCGCCGTAGGTCTCGATGATGTCGTCGGGATCGACCGTGTTCTTCTTCGACTTCGACATCTTCTCGATCGCGCCGATCTGGATGTCTTCGCCCGTTGTCATCAGAGTGGCGCGGCGGTCGTTGCCGGCGCCCTCGATCTTCACCTCGACCGGCTGCACATAGGTGCCGTCGGCCTTCTGGTAGGTCTCGTGCACCACCATGCCTTGCGTGAACATGCCGGCGAACGGCTCGTCCAACGCAACATGCCCGGTCGCCTTCATCGCGCGGGTGAAGAAGCGGCTATAGAGCAGATGCAGGATCGCGTGCTCGACGCCGCCGATATACTGGTCGACCGGCAGCATCCGGTTGGCGACCGCGGGCGTCGTCGGCGCGTTCTCATTCCAGGGATCGGTGAAGCGCGCGAAGTACCAGGACGAATCCACGAAGGTGTCCATGGTGTCGGTTTCGCGTTGCGCCTTGCCACCGCATTTGGGGCAGGTGACGTGCTTCCAGGTTGGGTGATGGTCGAGCGCATTGCCCGGCTTGTCGAAGGTCGCGTCGTCGGGCAGCTTCACCGGCAGGTCGGCATCCGGCACCGGCACCACGTCGCATTTCGGGCAGTGGATGACGGGAATCGGGCAGCCCCAATAGCGCTGACGTGAAATGCCCCAGTCGCGCAGGCGGAAATTCACCTGACGCTCGCCGACCGGCGCATTGCCGCGCAGCTCGCCCTCGAGACGCCTCGCTACATCTTCCTTGGCCTGATCGATGGTCATGCCGTCGAGGAAGCGCGAATTGATCATGCGGCCGTCACCATCATAGGCGGTGTCGGTGATCACGAATGTCTTCGGATCCTGGCCCTCGGGGCACACGACGGGCGTGTTGCCAAGATTGTACTTGTTGACGAAGTCGAGGTCGCGCTGGTCGTGCGCGGGGCAGCCGAAGATCGCGCCGGTGCCATATTCCATCAGCACGAAGTTCGCGACATAGACCGGCAGCTTCCAGCTCGGATCGAACGGATGGACCGCGCGGATCCCCGTGTCAAAGCCCTGCTTCTCAGCGGTGTCGATGATCTCCTGCGCGGTGCCGATCTTCTTGATCTCGGCGATGAACTCCGCAAGCTCAGGGTTCTTCGCGGCCGCGGCCTGCGCCAGCGGATGATCGGCCGAGATCGCCATGAACTTGGCGCCGAACAGCGTGTCCGGGCGCGTCGTGAAGATCTTCAGCTCGTTCTCGCCGGCGGGCGTCGTCGCGGCATCGAGCGCAAAGCGGATCAACAGGCCCTCTGAGCGGCCGATCCAGTTGCGCTGCATCAGCCGCACCTTGTCGGGCCAGCGGTCGAGCGTATCCAGCGCGGCCAGCAGCTCCTGCGAATACTTCGTGATCTTGAAGACCCACTGGTTCATCTCGCGCTGCTCGACGACAGCGCCGGAACGCCAGCCCTTGCCGTCGATCACCTGCTCGTTGGCGAGGACGGTCATGTCGACCGGGTCCCAGTTCACCTTGCGCTTCTCGCGCTCGGCGAGGCCTTCGCGCAGGAAGTCCAGGAACATCTTCTGCTGGTGCTTGTAATAGGAGGGATCGCAGGTCGCGATCTCGCGGCTCCAGTCCAGCGACAGCCCTATCGAGCGGAGCTGCTTCTTCATCGCGGCGATGTTGTCGTAGGTCCAGGCCTTGGGCGCGACCTTGCGCTCGATAGCAGCGTTCTCGGCCGGCAGGCCGAAAGCGTCCCAGCCCATCGGGTGCAGCACGTTGAAGCCCTTGGCGCGCATGAAGCGGGCCAGCACGTCGCCGAGCGTGTAATTGCGGACATGGCCGATATGGATGCGCCCGGACGGGTAGGGGAACATCTCGAGCACATAGTATTTCGGCCGCGAATCGTCGTTCCTCGAGACGAAGATTGCCTGTTCGTCCCAGGCGGCTTGCCAGCGCGGTTCGGCGTCGCGGGCGTTATAGCGTTCGGAGGTCATGGAATCGTTGGTTTTTCTCGGATGCGGCCGTCTAAAGACGGCGGACTAGGCCATAGAAGTCCTCAAGGGGTCAATGGGTTGCCGCCGGCAGCGGGGCCCCGCAATGCTGCTCCGCAAAAGTACGGAGGACCTATTGGGATCGGATTAAGGGGTCGGTGCGAGGTTGGCCGCCAACAGCACCCGTGCCAGGCGATGGATTCCAGTTTCGATGATCCCGATTACGACTATGCCGCGTCCATCGCCGGACGGGCGATGCGGTGCATGGCCGAACAGCGGATTGCGCCGACGCCAACCAACTTTGCCGTCTGGTTCCAATATTTCGCAGGCGGCCATGACGACCTGCGCAACGCCATCGATCTCCTGATGGACCACAATCGTCCCTTCGACCCCCGGACCAATCAGGGTCTGTTCAGGACTTACGTCGCGCCCCAGGTGAGTGCCGTCGCCGTCGACACGTCCGAGCGGCTGCATACCCTCATGGGCGCGGCGAAGGAGTTCCTGGCGACCGCGATCGCCGACAACCATTCGCAGATGCAGGCGATCAGCCAGGTTGCCGACCAGGGTAAGGCCGGTGTCGATCCGAAGGCGCTGGTCGCCCAGCTCATGAACGAGCTGGCCCGCGCCGCAACGAGGGCGACACGGCTTGAGGCAGGCTTTGCGGAAAAGACCCGCGAGCTCGACGTGATCCGCCATTCGCTCTCCAGGTCGGAGGAGCGCGCCCGGACCGACACGCTGACGGGGCTGGCGAACCGGCGGGCGCTCGATGAATTCCTGCGCAAGGCGCAGGCGACTGCGGAATGGGGCGAGCCGCTCAGCGTGCTGATGCTCGACATCGACCACTTCAAGACCTTCAACGACAATTTCGGTCACGGCGTCGGCGACCAGGTGCTGCGCCTGATGGCAAAGGTACTGCGCGACAAGGTTCGCGAGCAGGATCTGTCGGCCCGCTATGGCGGCGAGGAGCTGATCGCCGTGCTGCCGGATGCCAATCTCGCTGCCTGTGCCGAGATCGCCGAGTGCATCAGGCGCGCGATCGCGGACTGCAGGATCACGCGACGTTCGACCGGCGAGGTTCTGCCGAACATCAGCGTGTCGATCGGCGTGGCGCAGTACCGGGTCGGCGAAGCGATCAGCGATCTCATCGAACGCTGCGATCGTGCGCTCTATCTCGCCAAGGGTGGCGGCCGCAATCGCGTGGTGACGGAGAACGAGCTCGATCGCGCCATAGCTGCGGGCTAACGTCAGCCCGCCATCATCATTTCCGCCGCGCCGTTCTCGATCGGTTGCACGCCGTGCTCGACGACGTTGTTGCGGCCGCGGTGTTTTGCAGCGTAGAGCGCGGCGTCGGCGGCTTCGATCAGATCACCTGGACGCAAGCTCTCGTTGGGCCGCGCCGCGGCGACGCCGATCGAGACGGTGACGATCATATGGCTGGACGTGATGTGCGGCAGGCACAGCTTCAGCACGGCCGCACGCACCTGTTCGCCGATTTCGACGGCGCGGTTCACATCGGTGTTCGGCAGCAAGAGGCAGAATTCCTCGCCGCCATAGCGCGCCGCGAAGCCCATCGTGTCGGCGGCAATGCCGGACAGCGACTCGCCGAGCCTGGTCAGGCAGGAATCGCCTTCAAGATGGCCGTAGGTGTCGTTGAAGAGCTTGAAATGGTCGACGTCGATCATCAGCAGCGCGAGGTCGTTGCCATATTGCTGCGCGCGCATCCATTCGAAATCGAGCCGGCTCTGGAAACCGCGGCGATTGGCCAGCCCAGACAGCATGTCGATCGAGGCCATCACCGTCAGGCGGTCGTTGCTCGCGACCAGCTCGCGCTCGCGTTGGCTCAGTTGCGCGGCCATCGCATTGAACGCGCGGGCCAGCGCCACGAACTCGGACGGCAGGCGATTGCGTGCCGCGCGCGCCGACAAGTCGCCTTCGCCAAGACGCTTGGCCATGTCCGCGAGCATCTCGATCGGCTTGATCACCAGTTTCTCGGCCGCGATCAGCGCGCCGAGCAGGACGAACACGACAACGAAAGCGAGCTGGAGATAGGCGGTGCGGATATCGCGGCTGACCGCCGCAGACACCTTGTCCTCGTCGATGCTGGCGATCAGGCGGGCATTGGTGCCCGCGATGCGGATATAGCTGACCGCGCGGCGGCTGCCGTCGGCGGCCAGGAAGGAAAGTGAGCCCTCATCCTGGTCCGAGCGCAGCGCCCGGTCGGCGATCGCCGACATCAGCGGCATGTTGTCGAGAGGACGACCGACCGCGCTGTGCTGGTCGGCCGGCGCGGCCAGCACGGTGCCGGCGCTGTCGACCAGCACGGCGGTGATGCCGGCGCGGCCGCCGAGATTGCTCATGACCTTCGACATCCAGTCGAGGTTAACGGTCGCAAGCACGATGGCATCCGCGACGCCGCTGAAGGCGGACACCGGATAAACCGCCATGACGGTCGGTGTCGGGACGGGCCGCGACAGAATGAAATCGCTCAGCACGAAGCGGCCGGTTTCCTGCGCCTGCTGGAAGTAAGGCCGGTCACTGAGATCGAGGCCGACATACATATGGTTGGTGGCGCACTGGATACGCCCGTCCTGGCCGGCGATCAGAAGCGTGCGGATCCAGGGAAGGTTCGACGGCAGGCTCGCGCGCAGCACGTCGCAGCTCTTGCTGATGCCGCCGGCGGAGGCGCGGATGAAGGCTTCCGATTTCAGGATGGTCTCGACCGACGAGATCACCTCGCGCTGCGCATCGGCGCTGTGTCTTGCAATGGTGGTGAATTCAGCCGCCGCCTGCGCGATCTGCCGCGCGCGCGTTTCCTCGAGCGATCGGATGCGCTCAAACATCAAAGGCGTCACCAGAATCACCGCGAGCAACGCAAGCCGCGCCCGGATTCCGAGAACCTGCTTGAGTTTCGCTCGTTTGCGGTTGAAACTCACGTTTGCCATCTTCGCGACCCACCCCATGGGCAAGGTAAAGCGAAGGGTTCAAAAACTCTTTCTTGAACTCGGTAAAATTGGACTTACCTCGGTTACGAACACAGCCAATCGACGTCATGACAGAAGCCAACGCCGCGCCGGTAACCGGCCATTCACCAAACGCGCTCGCCGCGGTCGAAGCCGAAATCGCGCGTGCCTGCAAGGATGCGCGGCGCGACCGTGCCTCCGTGACGCTGATCGCGGTTTCGAAGACTTTCGCGGCGGACGCAATTACGCCTGTCATCGACGCCGGCCAGCGCGTATTCGGCGAGAATCGGGTGCAGGAGGCCAAGGGCAAATGGCCAGCGTTAACGTCTGCTTACTCCGGTATTGCACTGCATCTGATCGGGCCGTTGCAGTCCAACAAGGCGAAAGAGGCGGTCGCGCTGTTCGATGCCATCCATTCGGTTGACCGTCCGAGCATTTGCCAGGCGTTAGCCAAGGAAATCGAATCTCAAAACAAGCGCCCGGAACTGTTCGTCCAGATCAACATCGGCGAGGAGCCGCAGAAGGCCGGCGTCGCCCCCGGCGAGGCCGATGCCTTCATCGCGAGCTGCCGCGACACCTATGGGCTCACGATCTCCGGGTTGATGTGCATTCCGCCGGTCGACGAACCGCCAGCGGCGCATTTCGCGTTGACCGCCAAGATCGCGGAGCGCAACGGATTGAAGAAGCTCTCGATGGGCATGAGCGCGGATTTTGCGACCGCCATCATGCTGGGCGCCACGCATGTGCGCGTGGGTAGTGCGATTTTCGGGCATAGGTAGTTGCTGTCGTCCCGGACAAGCGCAGCGAAGCGGAGCGCAGATCCGGGACCCATACCGCGTGATCTCTGATTGGCAGGCGGTGCTCGTACCGGCGAAAGTTAGGTGAGTCCTGGTCTTCGCCAAACTGCTTCCTGGGATTATGGGTCCCGGATCTGCGCTTCGCTTGTCCGGGACGACAGCGGAATGTGAGGCTACTTACGCGAACCTCACCGACACTTTCCCGAGCACGCCGAAATCCGCGGCAAAATGATCACCGGCCTGGATCGGCAGCGGCGGATGGCACGTGCCTGTGGTCACTACCTCCCCTGCCCGCAAGGTGATGCCGAGCCCGCGCAGCTCGTTCGCAAGCCAGG
The DNA here is from genome assembly GCF_001908185.1 of Bradyrhizobium sp. AS23.2. Classification (GTDB taxonomy): domain Bacteria; phylum Pseudomonadota; class Alphaproteobacteria; order Rhizobiales; family Xanthobacteraceae; genus Bradyrhizobium. Next base: position 60,888 of record NZ_LGHM01000035.1, on the reverse strand, counting down.
CGAGCGCAACGCGGGGGTCGCCGAGCACGTTCTTGCCGTGGCCGACATAGCGCTCGCCCCGCAGCGTGATCTGCGGGCGCTCCTCGACGAGATCCATCGCGCGCCAGTTCGCGGAACTCGCTGCGCCCAGCACGAACAGATGCGCACAGGCATTGTCGGCGATGAGCTGCGCCTCGCCCGCGCTGACGAAATCGGCAAAGCGCGAATCGGGAATCTCGATCGCCGGATGCAAGCTCTCGACGGCGGCCAGCACTTCATCGACACTGTACGGTGCCGCGCGCGGCCCCAGATCGCCTCCCATGCGGAAGGCGAATTCCGGCTCGCCGACGCGCATCTCGTTGCCCTTCATCGACGCGGTGCCGCCATCGGCGATCATGGTGTCGCTCATGATGCGTCCGGCCAGTGGTCCCGCGACATTGATGTGCTTCTGTCCGGCCTCACTCGTTGCCGCGATCTTCCAGCCGAACAGTCTTCCAAGCGATTGCGCCTCAAGCCCGGCCTGAACCGCGTAGCCCTCGGCGCGGCTCTGTGGGCGCAAATTTGCCGCCAGCGCGTCGAGCTTGGTGCCGGCGTGCCAATGTTGAACGAGAACGCGCGATGCGGCGGCGATCTGATCCTTGTCCAGCATCTGTCCTCACCCGATGATGATTTTTGTTCGTGGTCCCAGCCGCCGCAGCAATTGCAGCATCGCAGATTTCGTCATGGAGACGCAGCCCGCGGTCGGCCCGAAATTGTCGCGGGCCAGGTGCAAAAACACCGCGCTGCCGCGGCCGGCGATTCGCGGCCTGGTGTTGTGGTCGATTTCGATGATGAAGTCATAGAGATGGTCGGCCCGCTTGAGCCGGTCGCCGCCCTGCTCCCGTCCGAGCCGGATGGGCTGATTGTAATGGCGATCTCCGGGGTCTTCGCACCAGGCGTCCGCGTTGCCGATGACCCGGGCGGGCAGAAAAGTCCCCGGGCGGCTGTGCCGGTCGCCCCTCCACCACAGTTGCCGCGGCCGGTAGCTGCCCCTTGGCGTGCCGCCATCGCCCTCGCGCTTGTTCGCCAGGATGCCGCCGCGCCCCAGCGCCACCGGTATCGTCAGGTGTCCGGCCGTCAGCCAGCCCCGGCGCGGATTACCCGCGGCAGGCCTGACGCGGATCGCCGAAAGCGGTCCGGAGCTTCGATTCCTGGTGTAACTAGCTGAAGCAGCTTTGTTTTTCATGTGAACGTGCAATGTCGAATTCATTACAGGACATTCATCAAAACGCCCAGCTATTCTGGGTTAGAGTGGTTCTGGCTTGTGAATCGGTAACAGCCCACTACTTCAACACGAATAACAATAATAACGGCGACCCCTAACTTCCCCTCGCGGCTGGGTGCGGCATGCATGCGCGCCGAGCCGGACCCAAAAGGATGATACCCTATGGCCAATGCCCGCAAGATCCTGATCGTGGATGACGATACCGATCTGCGCGATACGTTGGTGGAGCAATTATCGCTGCACGAAGAATTTGAAGCCTCCGCCGTCGATACCGGCGCCAAGGGCGCAAGCGCTGCAAAGGCCAATTCTCCCGATCTCGTCCTGATGGATGTAGGGCTGCCCGACACCGACGGCCGTGAGGTTGTCCGCTCCCTGCGCAAGGGCGGCTTCAAGGCTCCGATCATCATGCTCACCGGGCATGACACCGATTCCGACACGATTTTGGGGCTGGAATCCGGCGCCAACGACTATGTGGCAAAGCCCTTCCGTTTCGCCGTGTTGCTGGCCCGCATCCGCGCCCAGCTTCGCCAGCACGAGGCCAGCGAGGACGCAGTGTTCTCGGTCGGCCCTTATAGCTTCCGTCCGGGCTCGAAGATGCTGACCGCGGCCAATGCGCGCAAGGTACGGCTGACGGAGAAGGAAACCGCCATCCTCCGCTTCCTCTACCGGGCCGGCCAGATGCCGGTGTCGCGCGAGACCCTGCTCCAGGAGGTCTGGGGCTACAATTCCGGCGTCACCACCCACACGCTGGAAACCCACATCTACCGCCTTCGCCAGAAGATCGAGAAGGATGCCGCCAACCCGGAAATCCTGGTGACGGAAGCCGGTGGCTACAAGCTGGTGCCGTGATACGTTCCGGAAACGCGCGATTCGTCGTAAAATCGCGCGTTCCCTAGGCCTCGGACCGGAATGTCAATCGACGACGACGTAGCGATTCTCGAGCGTGTCCCGACACTGCGCCTGTTGGGAGACGCCTCGTTGCGCATGCTGGCGATCGGTTCCGAGCAGCGTGACTTCGTCCGCGGCGACGTGCTGTTCAATCTCGGCGATAACGCCGATGCCGGCTTCGTCGTCCAGCGCGGCGCCTTCCGGGTCGAAGACGGCGCCGGCGCCGAAATGATCGCAGGTCCCGGCGCACTGATCGGCGAGCTCGCGCTGGTCGTGCCGATGAAGCGGCCGTCGAGCGCGATCGCGCTGGAGCCCTCCACCGTCATCCGCGTCGCGCGCAGCCTGTTTCAGCGCGTGCTCGAAAGCGACCCCGCCGCCGCGCTTCGCCTCCGCGACGAATTCGCGGTTCGCTCCAGCCAGATCGCCAGCGATATCCTGATGGCGGGGACGAAGCTGACGTCGTGAACGATCCTCATGGTGAGGAGGCGCGTCAGTGCCGTCTCGAACCATGAAGGCCCGGCTTTCGCCCGCGGCCATCCTCCGGGACGCGCGCAGGCGCGCTCCTCAGGATGAGGTCCTCAATCATGGCTGACGACGATCAAACCTCCAGCGTCACCGTCACCGGGACGTGGTCCGACGGTCGCTCCCAGCTCCGCGCGTCGCGCAGGATCTTGAAATCACTGACCGCATCCTTCAGCGCGCGCGAAACCCAGATGTGATCGAGCCTGCGGCCGCGGTCGCCGACGGTCCAGTCGGCGGACCGGTAGCTCCACCACGTGTAGACCTTCTCCGACATCGGGATGCGCTCGCGTGCAACGTCGACCCATTCGCCGGCATCGAGCGCCGCCTTGAGCTTCTCGGTTTCGATCGGCGTGTGCGAGACCACCTTCAGAAGCTGCTTGTGCGACCACACGTCGTTCTCGTGCGGGGCGACGTTGAGATCGCCGACCAGGATGTGGCGATCCTCACCGCGCGGATGCAACGGCTCGCAGGCTTTCATTTCGTCGAGGAAGCGAAGCTTGTGATCGAATTTTTCGTTCAGCGCCGGGTCGGGAATGTCGCCACCGGCGGGAACGTAGAAATTATGCAGCACCAGCGGCCTTGCGATGTTGGCCTTTTCGCCGAACGACACCGAGATATGGCGCGAATCGATCTTGTCGCAGAAGGTGCGGATGTCCTTTGACTCGAACGGAATCTTCGAGACGATGGCGACGCCGTGATAGCCCTTCTGCCCGTTCAGCGCGACGTGCTCGTAGCCGAGCCGCTTGAATCGCTTCAGCGGAAAGGCGTCGTCGATGCACTTGGTCTCCTGCAGGCACAGCACGTCCGGCCGCGTGCTCTTGAGAAATTTCGCGACAAGGTCGATGCGCAGCCGCACCGAATTGATGTTCCAGGTTGTCAGGGAAAGACGCATGAGGGGTGCGTCTTAGCAAGCTCTCGTAGGGTGGGCAAAGGCGCAGAGCGCCGTGCCCACCGTCTTTTCATGCTTGGGAGCAATGGTGGGCAAGCTCCGCTTTGCCCACCCTACGGCTTGCTCTCGTGCCCCGGATGCTGCGCTGCACGAAGTGACGCGCTGCAGAGCCGGGGCCCATCGTGCGACATTCTGGGTCCCGGCTCTGCGCCGCACAGCCATAGCGCGTCACAGACGCGCGTGAACGCGCTTACGGCGCTGCACCGCGTCCGGGACGCGAGATCGCGCCTAGCCCGGCGACGGGCCGTAGTTGGTGAAGTCGATCTTGAACATGCTGGGATCGAGCTTCTTGCTCGAGTCCAGATTGTAGACCGCGATCGTGGTGTCGTAGCCCTGCGGGTCGGTGACGGTCCACTGTTTCAATTGGCCGTCCTTGGCGCCGAACATCAGCAAGAGCCGGCTGGTGCCGACCAGCGCCTGCTTCTCCTCGATGGTGACGCTGACGAAGAGGTCGTCGGCCGAGACGTTGACGACGTTGGTGTCCTTCATCAGGTCGATGCGGTCGGACAGCAGGAAGCGCAGCGGCGTCTGCGATAGCGGATAGACATCCTGCGTCGCGAGCTTGCGGTCGCGCACCACCAGCGACGATCCGTCGGCGACGATGTCGATCGGGCTCGGCGCGTCATATTCGAAGCGCACCTTGCCTGGCTTCTGGATGTAGAAATCGCCTTGCGTCTTGCTGCCGTCGGGGCCGACCTGGACGAAATTCCCGACCAACGTCTGAAGGGAAGAGAGATAGGCGCTGACCTTGGCCGCCTGCGCCTTCTGGTTGGCATCGAAAGTCTGGAAGATACTGCTCGGCACGTTGCGGCGCGGATCCGGGATGATCGGATTCGGCGGTGTCTGCGTTGCGCCGGTGACAGCGGGCCCGCCGGCGGACGCCCCACCGTCGCGGCCCTTCGGCGCGGGCTTCGGCACCGGCACGGTCTGCGCGACCGACGCAGCGGTTACCATCGCGGCGGTGACGAGAAGCACGACGGCCATGCGCGCGCTTCGCGTAGCGATGGTGGCAGCGAATCGAATGTCCGGATCTCTGATCAACGGGTCGTCCTGTGTGGTTGGGCGCCCTTTTACCGTGATTTCGGGCAAAAGCAGATATCGATTTTGCGTGAAATTATGTTTAGAGGCCCCTCGCCTCACATATGGCTGTCTTCTTCCTCGACCAGAATCTCGCGCTTGCCGGCGTGGTTGGCGGGTCCGACGATGCCTTCCAGTTCCATGCGTTCCATCAGCGATGCGGCGCGGTTGTAGCCGATTTGCAGGCGGCGCTGGATGTAGCTGGTCGAGGCCTTGCGGTCGCGTTTGACGATGGCGACCGCCTGCGAGAACAGGTCGCCGCCGCCATCCGCACCCATGCCGGTGGCGTCGAACACCGCGCCGTCCTCGTCCTCGGTGGGCTCTTCGGCCGTGACGGCTTCGAGATATTCCGGCTGTCCCTGCGTCTTGAGGTGGCGCACCACCTTCTCGACTTCCTCGTCCGACGCGAAAGGTCCGTGCACGCGGCTGATGCGGCCGCCACCGGCCATGTAGAGCATGTCGCCCTGGCCGAGCAGCTGCTCGGCGCCCATCTCGCCGAGGATCGTGCGGCTGTCGATCTTCGAGGTGACCTGGAAGGCGATGCGGGTCGGGAAGTTGGCCTTGATGGTGCCGGTGATGACGTCGACCGACGGACGCTGCGTCGCGAGGATCACATGCAGGCCCGCGGCGCGCGCCATCTGTGCGAGGCGCTGCACCGCGCCTTCGATGTCCTTGCCGGCGACCATCATCAGGTCGGCCATTTCGTCGACGATGATGACGATGAAGGGCAGCGGCTCCAGCGAGAGCTTCTCTTCCTCGTAGATCGCCTTGCCGGTCTCCTTGTCGAAGCCGGTATGCACCGTGCGCGTCGGCTCTTCGCCCTTGGCTTTCACTTCGAGCAGGCGCGCGTTGTAGCCGTCGATGTTGCGCACACCGAGCTTGGCCATGTTCTTGTAGCGCTCTTCCATCTCGCGCACGGCCCATTTCAGCGCAACCACCGCCTTCTTCGGGTCGGTCACGACGGGCGTGAGCAGATGGGGAATGCCGTCATAGACGGAGAGTTCGAGCATCTTCGGATCGACCATGATGAGCCGGCACTGGTCCGGGCGCAGCCTGTAGACCAGGCTGAGGATCATGGTGTTGATGGCGACCGATTTGCCGGAGCCGGTGGTGCCGGCGATCAGCATGTGCGGCGTGCGCGCGAGGTCGATGATGACGGGATCGCCGCCGATGGTCTTGCCGAGGCAGAGCGGTAGCTTGGCAACCGACTCGGTGGCCTCCTTCGCCACCAGCAATTCGCGCAGGTAAACCTTCTCGCGATGGGCGTTCGGCAGCTCGATGCCGATCGCGTTGCGTCCGGGCACGACCGCGACGCGCGCCGATAGCGCGCTCATCGAGCGGGCGATGTCGTCGGCGAGGCCAATCACGCGCGAGGACTTGATGCCGGGCGCCGGCTCCAGCTCATACAGCGTGACCACGGGGCCCGGATTGGCCTTCACGATCTCGCCGCGCACACCGAAGTCCTGCAGCACGCCTTCGAGCGAACGCGAATTGGTTTCCAGCTCGGCCTTGCTGAGCGGCTGGCGATCGCCGGCCTTCGGTGCGGCCAGCATTGAGACGGAGGGAAGATCGAACTTGTTGGAGGATTTCTTGGAAGCGGCTTTCGGCGCGGCCTTCTTGCGCGGGGTGCGCGCGGCCGGCTCCTCCTCTTCCTCGTCTTCCTCGTCTTCCACTTCTTCTTCGTGCTCGTCCTCGTAGTCTTCGTCTTCCGACTGCGGCGAGATCGAGGGGGGCGGTGCGGCCGCCGCCGAGGTTCGGCTCCTGGCGGCTGAACGCAGCGGCCTTGGTCTTCGGTCCGCTCGAGACCAGCGCGCGGTAAGCGGCGCCGAGCAGCCAGATCAGCCGCGCCTTGGTGCTCATCAATGCGTGGAACAGCCAGCCCAGCGACACCGAGCCGCGATCGCTCTCCTCGTCTTCGTCGAGCGGCTTGTCGTCATCCTCGATCTCGGCGAGCTCTTCGTCGTGCTCGCGTGCGCCGAGGCCGCAGGCGATCAGGAAGGTCGCGGCCATCGCGACAAACAGGATGACGCCGAGCACCATGCGATAGATCATGCCGGGCGGTCCGAAGATCACCGCGGGGGCCCGCACGAGGGCATCGCCGACCACGCCGCCGAGGCCGGTTGGCAGCGGCCAGGCGCCGCCGTGCGGCCAGCAGCTCACGAAGCCTGCCGCGATCACGGTGCAGAGAATCCAGGCGCCGAGCCGCAGCGCCTCGCGGTCGAACGGGCGGTGGGTCATCATGCGCCAGCCCCAGACCGCGACCGTCAGGATCAGCATGATCGCGCCGAGCCCGAGGATCTGCATCGCGAGGTCGGCGCCGATTGCGCCGGCATAACCGAGAATGTTGCGGATCGGCCGCGAGGTCGCGTGGCTGAGGCTGGGATCCTGCACCGACCAGGTCATCAGCGCCGCCGAGGCGACGCCCGACAGCGTGATCAGGCCGAGACCGGTGAGCTCGCGCATACGCCGCGCCAGCCCCTCGCGGATCGAGGGCGGCAGATGGCCGACCAGGGGAATGACACGTTCGATTGCCGACATGCTCATGGGCCTCGCCTAACCCAGAGTCTCGACCACCCGGTGCAGCGCTTGCGCCGTGGTCTCACCGTCCTGCACCAGCGCAAGGCGGATATAGCCTGCGCCGGGATTGAAGCCGTCGGGTTGGAGCCGCGCCAGATAGCTGCCGGGCACCACGCGCACGCCTGCTTCCTTGAAGAGTCTCAGGGTTACGGACACGTCGTCGCCGATCTCGGACGTATTGAGCCAGACACAGAAGCCGGCGTCGGGCCGGCGATAGCCGTAACGGTTACCGATGATCTGGTCGGCGAGATCGAACTTGATGCGGTAGAGCCTGCGGTTCTCCTCGACATGCGCCTCGTCGCTGTAAGCAACGGTCGCGACATGCTGGAGCGCCGTCGGCACCTGGGGAGCCGCGACGTTGCGCAGCTCGAGGAACATGTTGATGAATTTCTTGTCGCCGGCGGCGAAGCCGACGCGCATGCCCGGAAGGTTGGAGCGCTTCGACAGCGACTGGAATGCAACCACGCGGGTGAAGTCGGGTCCGGCGCATTCGAGCGCGCTGCCTGGCGCCTCGCGGGTGTAGATCTCCGAATAGCACTCGTCGCTGAGGATCACGAAGCCGTAGCGATCGGCGAGCCGCTTCAATCGCTTGAAATAGTCGGGCGAGGCGACCGAGCCCTGCGGATTGGCGGGTGACGCCAGATAGAACGCCACCGTGCGTGCCAGCGTCGCCTCGTCGATGGCATCGAGATCGGGCAGGAAGCCATTTTCGACCGTGGTCGGCAGATAGACCGGCTCGCAAGCCGCCGCGCGCGCGCCAGCCCCATAGACCGGATAGAACGGGTTCGGCATCAGGATGGCGGGCTTGCCGGGGCGCGGGCCGACATAGCGCGCGGCCGTGATCGCGGCGAAGAACAGCCCCTCGCGGCTGCCATTGAGGACGAGAATCTCGCTCTCGGGATCCAGCGGCCGCGGCAGCTTGAAGCGCGACGACAACCAGGCGCCGGCGGCCTTGCGGAACGGCTCGATGCCCTTGCCGAGAGGATAGCGGCCGAAATCGGCGATGTGCTTGGCCAGCACCGGGCCGACGAAATCGGGCACGGGATGCTGGGGCTCGCCGACCGCAAGCGTAATCAATGGCTTACCGGGCTGATGCGGCGCCAGCAGCTCGTTCAGCCGGATGAAGGGCGAGCGTTCATTATCGGAGCTTCCACCGCCCTGCGGCGCGAGGGATGAAGCGGTCATAGCCATTCGTTGGGCGCCAGCACTCTTGGAACTGCCGGCACGAAGGCGCCGGCGGGAAGCGGTTCAGTTCACCATAGATAGGGCGAGGTTAAGACGCGATTAACCATCGGCGGGCCGGTCCGTCCAGAACGGAATAATTAGGCCGGATAACAACGGGATGCGCCAATATTGATGTGGCATCGTGGTTCCGGCGCAGCCACATGGGGCAATTCGTGGCGCAGCGTTGTCCGTCGGACTGAAGGACGTGCGCGTCTTGCTGTCGGCATCGCGCCGGGTGCGGTCGGGGCGGACGAGCGCTTCGCAGTCAAAATCGTTCGTCCGCCGGTTGCTGGTGCCCTAACGGCCCGGCAGTTTCTCGAATGTCGCTATGCCCGCGGGGATGGTGTGGAATTCCTGTTTGTCGCAGGTGTAGATCGCCATTTGCGGATGGAACTGCGCCGGATCGTCCAGCGTGCCGACCTTCAGGATCGTTGCTGGGAGGCCCGGGACCCTGGTCACGAGGTGGGTGCCGCATTCGGCGCAGAATTCGCGTGTGACCGCGCGTGCGAGGTCCTTGCGTGTGAACTGCTTGGGCTGTCCGGTGATATAGGTGAAGCCGGCCGCCGGCATCGCGATGAAGGTGTTGGGCGCGCCGCCCGTGATGTACTGGCACTCGCGGCAATGACACTGGGCCTGCATCATCGGATCCCCCTCGGCCACGTAGCGAACTTCACCGCAATAGCATCCGCCTTCCAAACGCATGACGACCTCCCGATTGTTGTTTGTTGTGGTCGATATTTCTGCGCTGGCAATCTGTAATGGCAATCCTTTTCTTTGGCGCGCAGTCAAAAAGAATCCTGCAAAAAGAAAGGGGCTCCAACTTGCGCTGGAGCCCCTCAACGGTCGGGGCATTGCCGGGTATGTGCCCAAACCGTAGTTGTGGGCGCGATCCCCGAAGAGATCGCGCCCGGGAGGAAAGTTACATGTTGTAGGCGCGCTCGGTGTGCTCGGTGATGTCGAGGCCTTCACGCTCGCTCTCGATATTGGCGCGGAGGCCAACGATCACATCGACCACCTTGTAGAGGATCGCCGAGCCGACGCCCGACCACACCAGCGTGGTGCAGACGGCCTCGATCTGGGAGAGCATCTGCGCCGCGAAGTCATAATCGGCAACTTTGGGCGGGATCGCGGTGTAGTCGATGATGCCCGCGCCGCCGAGAGCCGGATTGACCAGAATGCCGGTGCCGAGGGCGCCGACGATGCCGCCGACGCAGTGCACGCCGAACACGTCGAGGGAGTCATCGTAGCCGAGCGCGTTCTTCACGACGGTGCAGAAGAACAGGCAGACCACGCCGACCACGAGGCCGAGGACGATCGCACCCATGACACCGGAGAAGCCGGCGGCAGGCGTGACCGCCACGAGACCCGCGACAGCGCCGGAGATGACGCCGAGCACCGACGGGTGACCCTTCACGATCCATTCCGCGAACATCCACGACAGCGCGGCGGCTGCGGTGGCGACGAAGGAGTTGGTCATCGCGAGCGCCGCGCCGCCGTTGGCTTCGAGGTTGGAGCCGGCGTTAAAGCCGAACCAGCCAACCCAGAGCAGCGAGGCGCCGATCATCGACATGGTCAGCGAGTGCGGAGCCATCAGCTCCTTGCCGTAGCCGACGCGCTTGCCGATCAGGAGAGCGCCGACGAGACCTGCGATACCGGCGTTGATGTGCACCACGGTACCGCCCGCGAAGTCGATCGCGCCCTTCTTGAAGATCCAGCCGGCGTCGGCGTTGATCTCGTCGAGCTTGGTCTGCGCCGCGGTCTTCGCCGCCGCATCACCCGCAGCAGCCAGAGCCTTGGCCGCATCCTGGATCGCGTCCGGGCCGGGCCAGTACCAGACCATGTGCGCAATCGGGAAGTAGATCAGCGTCACCCAGAGCGGGATGAAAAGAGCGATCGCCGAGAACTTCATGCGCTCGGCGAAGGCGCCGACGATGAGGGCGGGCGTGATTGCCGCGAAGGTCATCTGGAAGCACACATAGACGAGCTCCGAGATGTTGGCGTCGACCGAGAAGGTCGCGGCCTTCGAGTCGGTGGTGACGCCCATCATGAAGGCCTTGGAGAAGCCGCCGATGAAGTCGGAGCCGCCGGTGAAGGCGAGGCTGTAGCCATACACGGCCCAGATCACGGTGACGACGCAGACGGTGTAGAAGACCTGCATCAGAACGGAGAGCATGTTCTTGGAGCGGACGAGGCCGCCGTAGAACAGCGCGAGACCCGGGATCGTCATCAACAGCACGAGCACTGTCGATGTCAGCATCCAGGCGTTGTCTCCCTTGTTGACCGTTGGCTCGGCGTAGGCCGCGGTCGCAGCGAACATGCCGACTGCGAGGGCCGCCAGTCCCGCGCCATAGGGACGCTTGAACGTCATTTCATTCACTCCTGATTGGATTCTGGTTGAGCGCGAAATCAAAGGGCCGCGGCATCGGCCTCGCCGGTGCGGATGCGAACCGCGTGGTCGAGGTTGATGACGAAGATCTTGCCGTCGCCGATCTGTCCGGTTTTCGCGGCGGACGTGATGGCATCGATGGTCTTGTCGACCTGCTCGGAGCCGACAGCGACCTCAATCTTGATCTTGGGCAGGAAGCTCACGGCATATTCCGCGCCGCGATAGATTTCCGTATGGCCTTTCTGGCGGCCGTATCCCTTGACTTCCGTCACCGTGAGACCGTGAACGCCAATGGCGGTCAGGGCGTCACGGACTTCTTCCAGCTTGAATGGCTTGATTATCGCCATAACAATTTTCATGGGTCCTATCCCCGCTTGGGCCCGGTCCGGACGTGGCCGGGCGTTTCTCGACTGGTTCGCCACGAGGGAGAAGTTTCACTACGCGGGCACAGCCGGGACCCTTAGAATCAAATGCCGTGCCAGATCGGGCGTGTTACCTAACGGGCTATGAAAACGGGTGTTTTCGCGTTCGACGTGTATTGCGCTGCAGTGCGCTAATACGCCGCGCTCAAAACGTGACCATATCTGCTCAAAATGCGAGCACGACAGGCTGCCGACACAATGTTGCTCATGTGCCGGGCAGCCAGAAGGTAACTATGTAGTGTAGTCGCTTATTGCAGGGCTTCGCCGTGCTGCGAGATATCGAGCCCCTCGAGCTCGTGCTCGCGGGATACGCGCAGCGGAACGAACAGGGCGACCAGCTTGAGCAGGATGAAGCTCACCCCAACCGACCAGATGAAGGTGACGGCGACCCCATAGAACTGGGCCAGCAGCTGCTGCGGGTGGCCTTCGAGCAGGCCGGCTGTCCCGCCGATGGCACTGGTTGCGAACACGCCCGCGAGCAGGGTGCCGGTCAGGCCGCCGATGCCGTGGACGCCGAATACGTCGAGCGAGTCGTCATAGTTGAAGCGGTGCTTGAGCCAAGTGCAGGCCCAGTAGCAAACGAGGCCCGCAATCACGCCGATGACGATACCATGCCAGGGTGCCACGAAGCCCGAGGCGGGCGTGATGGTGCCGAGGCCGGCGACCGCGCCCGAGATCATGCCTAGCACCGAGGGCTTGCGGCGGGTCGACCATTCGATCGCGCCCCAGGTCACGGCGCCGGAGCAGGCCGCAAGATGCGTCGCGATAATCGCCATCACCGCGCGCGAATTGGCTGCGCCGGCCGAGCCGCCGTTGAAGCCGAACCAGCCGACCCACAACAGGCCCGTGCCCATCACCGCGAGCGAGAGATCGAACGGCGAGAGATTTTCGGTGCCGTAGCCATGACGGCGCCCCATCACCTTGGCCGCGACGAGGCCCCCGGTGCCGGCCGACAGATGCACGACAAGGCCGCCGGAGAAATCCAGCACGCCCGCCCTGGCGAGGAAACCGCCGCCCCACACCCAATGCGCCAGCGGAATGTAGACGAAGATGAACCAGGCGACCGAGAACAAGAGATAGGCGGAGAACCGCATCCGGTCAGCGACCGAGCCCGCGACCAGCGCCACCGTGATGATCGCAAACGTCATCTGATAAAGCATGAACAGCGATTCCGGGATCGTCTTCGCCGCCGGATTGACGCTGTCCATGGTCATGCCGGTCAGGAACCAGCGATCGAGCGAACCGATCCACGGGCCATCGCCGACGAAACAGAGCGAATAGCCGAAAGCAACCCAGAGGATGGAGATCAGTGTCACTGCCGCGAGGCTCTGCGCCATTGTCGCGAGCACGTTCTTCTTGCGCACCATGCCGGAATAGAACAGCGCAAGCCCAGGGATCGTCATCATCAGCACCAGCGCGGTGGCGACGATCATCCAGGCGGTGTCGGCGGCGCTGATCTCGGATGCTGCGGCATGCGCCGGTGAAGCCATGACGGACACAAATCCGACCGGCGCAGCCATAGCGGCTACGCGCCGCAACAATCCCGCCATGTCGTTTCCCCCAGCACAGTGATTGCGTCGCGCGCCGGGGCGTCGTTGCCCGGTGCGATCGAAGAAGATTTTAGAGCGCGTCGCTGTCGGTTTCGCCGGTGCGGATGCGCAGGGCGTGGTCGATCGGCGTGACGAAGATCTTGCCGTCGCCGATCTGCCCGGTGCGCGCGGAGGCGGTGATCACGGCGACGGCCTTGTCGGCGATGTCGGAGGCAACCGCGATCTCGATGCGCAGCTTCGGCAGGAAGTTCACGACATATTCGGCGCCGCGATAGATCTCGGTGTGGCCCTTCTGGCGGCCATAGCCCTTCACCTCGGTCACAGTCATGCCGTGGACGCCGATCGCCGTCAGCGCCTGGCGGACTTCATCGAGCTTGAAGGGTTTGATGATCGCGACGACGAGTTTCATGGTCAGGCCTATTCCCCGGGGATGCGCCTCGCCGTATGTCCCCGGCGCTGCGTCAATCTGGCATCTTTACGGGCAAATGGCATAAAAAACTTGCAGATTGAAGCGGAAAAACGTTTGGCCATGTGAACGGCCGCCTCTGTGCAGGGCATCCGTTCATCCTTCACAATGCATTTTTGGCATGGATGCAGTGAACCCAAGTGTCCCGGCCGGTACATAAGTATGTTTGAGGGGGACGCTTCATGGCGAGTTGGTTCTACGCATCCGAGGGTAAACAACAGGGGCCCTATCAGGAAGGGCAATTCCGTGACCTCGTCGCCCAGGGAATTGTACGCCCGGAAACGCTGGTGTGGTCCGAGGGCATGGCCGGCTGGCAGAAGGCCGCCGAAATCCCCGGCCTGATCAGCGGCGGCGGTGCGCCCCCGATGATCCCGGCCGGCGGCCCGCCGATGATGGCCGCCGGTGGCTATGCCGGCGGCAGCGGAGGATCGATTTCGGTCGATTTCGGCATCCTCGAGTTCACCTGGCGTAGCATCGTGATGCTGATCGGCATGTGCTTCATCATCCCGGTGCCGTGGGTGTTCGTCTGGTACACGAAATGGATCGTGCCCTGCGTGAAGGTCCCGGGGCGGCCCAATCTCAGCTTCACCGGCAATGCGATGGCGCTGGTGCCCTGGTTTTTCGGCTTCATCGTTCTGGCGATCGCCATCAGCCTCATCGGCAGCCAGTTGCTGAGCAACCTGCTGTTCATCGCGCAGATCGTTCTCTACTGGCTCCTGATCAAATGGATGGTTGCGAACCTCGCTTCCAACGGGCAGCCGCTCGGTCTCAGCTTCACCGGCTCGGTCTGGGCCTATGTCGGCTGGAATCTGCTGTTCGCGATCTCGATCATCACCATCATCGGCTGGGCCTGGGTCGCCGCGGCCCAGATGCGCTGGTTCTGCCGCAGCGTCGAAGGCACAAGGCGCGAAATCCTTTTCAACGGCAGCGGTCTAGAGATTCTCTGGCGCGGCATCGTGGCCGCGATCCTGTGCGCCTTCATCATCCCGATCCCGTGGGTGTATCGCTGGATCATGAACTGGTTTGGGTCGCAGACCGAGCTCGCTCCGCGCGGCTCCCTCCGAACATGATCCGGAAACCTTGAGCGCGATGAACTCGCGCTCAAGGCGTCAGGCCTTCCGCTCGCGCACGGAGCCTTCCTGCGCGACGGAGGCCACCAGCGTGCCATCCGGCTTGAAGATCAGGCCGCGGGTCAAGCCGCGGCCGTCCTGTGCGCTCGGCGAATCCTGCGCGTAGAGCAGCCATTCGTCGGCGCGGAACGGGCGGTGAAACCACATTGCGTGGTCGAGACTCGCCGGCATCATGCGCTTGTCGAACAGCGTGCGTCCGTACCGCGCCATCACCGCGTCCAGCAGCGAGAAATCCGACGCGTAGGCGAGCGCGCACATGTGCAGCGCCGGATCGTCAGGCAGTTTCGCGGCAGTCTTGATCCAGACATTGATGCGGCCGTCGTCGATCTTCTGGCCGAAATAGCGGCCGAGCTCGACCGGGCGCAGCTCGATCGGACGATCGGATTCATAGTAGCGGCGGATGAAGTCCGGCATCTCGCGGAACATCGGCTGCTTGGCTACCTCCTCCGCCGTGAGCTTCTCCGGCGGCGGCACGTCGGGCATCTTCTCCTGATGGTCGAAGGAGCCCTCCTCCTCGGCGTGGAACGACACCATGATCGAGAAGATCGCATTGCCGTGCTGGATCGCCGTGACGCGGCGGGTCGAATAGCTCTTGCCGTCACGCAGCCGCTCGACCTGGTAGATGATCGGGATCTGAGGGTCGCCCGGCAGGATGAAATAGCAATGCAGCGAATGCGGCAGCCGGCCCTCGACCGTGCGGCAGGCCGCCACCATGGCCTGCCCGATCACTTGGCCGCCGAACACCCGCTGCCAGCTCGTCTTCGGGCTGTTGCCGCGGAACAAATTCACCTCGAGCTGTTCAAGGTCGAGGATCGTGATGAGGTCGATCAGGCTTTTGGACATGATGATGCTCTCTTGCCGTCATTCCGGGGCATCGCGGCAGCGATGAGCCCGGAATTTCGAGCCGATAATCTCTGGATTCCGGGTTCGCGCGGACACGCGCCCCGGAATGACACACTGGGCTAGTTTCCGCCCCTGTTTCACCGCACTGTTTCGCCCAGCTCAAGTCTGCTAGCAAGACCAAGAGTTAGCCGGGAATTTTGGCAGGAAGCTTGGCAGGAAAGTTGGGTATGTCGGTACGGGGTAGCATTGTCATTGGCGGCGGCGCGTTTGCGGGCCTGGCCCTGGCCCTGGCGCTGCGCCAGGGGCTCGGACCAGAGATTCCCGTCATCGTCGCCGATCCGGCGCTCAGCGCACGCCCGAGCCGCGACCCGCGCGCCACTGCGATAGTGGCCGCCTGCCGCCGCCTGTTCGAGACGATCGGCGCCTGGGACGATGTCAGGAGCGAGGCGCAGCCGATCCTCGACATGGTCGTCACCGATTCCAAGCTCGAAGACGCCACCCGTCCGGTGTTTTTGAATTTCGCCGGCGATGTCGCGCCCGGCGAGCCCTTCGCGCATATGGTCGAGAACCGCCGTCTGATCGATGCGCTTGTGGTACGCGCTGAAGCCGAGGGCATCGATCTCCGGGCGACCACTGTGTCGTCCTACGACGCGCGTAGCGACGGCATCGACGTGACGCTTGGCGATGGCAGCATCATTGCGGCGAGCCTGCTGGTCGCGGCCGACGGCGCGAGGTCAAAGCTGCGTGAGCGCGCCGGCATCGCCACCCATGGCTGGGAGTACGACCAGTCAGGCATCGTCGTCACTGTCGGCCACGAGCGCGATCACGAGGGCCGCGCCGAAGAACA
The DNA here is from genome assembly GCF_001908185.1 of Bradyrhizobium sp. AS23.2. Classification (GTDB taxonomy): domain Bacteria; phylum Pseudomonadota; class Alphaproteobacteria; order Rhizobiales; family Xanthobacteraceae; genus Bradyrhizobium. The sequence goes on along the minus strand of NZ_LGHM01000035.1, from coordinate 44,764 downwards.
CTTTTTGCCCGCAGGTCCGTTCGCGATCCTGCCGCTCTCGGGAAAACGTTCCTCGCTGGTGTGGACCGAGCGCCGCGCGGAAGCCGCGCGCATCATTGCGTTGAGCGACGAGGAATTCCACAGCGAGCTCGAGCAGCGCTTCGGCCTGCATCTCGGCGAGGTGAAGGCGCTCGACAAGCCGCGCGCGTTTCCGCTGTCCTATTTCGTGGCGCGATCCTTCATCGCCGAACGCCTCGCGCTGGTCGGCGATTCCGCGCATGTCATCCACCCGATCGCGGGCCAGGGCCTCAACATGGGGCTGAAGGACGTTGCCGCGCTGGCCGAAGTCGTGGTCGATGCCGCGCGGCTCGGCATGGATATCGGCGGGGCCGACGTGCTCGAACGTTACCAGCGCTGGCGCCGTTTCGACACCGTGGCGATGGGCGTCGCCACCAACTCGCTGAACTTCCTGTTCTCCAACCACTCGACGCTGCTGCGCACCGTCCGCGACATCGGCCTGGGCATCGTCGACCGCGCCCCGCCGCTGAAGAACCTTTTCATCCGCCAGGCCGCCGGGCTGACGGGCGAGGTGCCGCGGTTGTTGAAGGGCGAGGCGTTGTAGGTTTTCGCTGTCGTCCCGTCGTCCCGGGGCGCGCGTAGCGCGAGCCCGGGACCCATAACCACAGGAAGAAGTTTGGCGAAGACTCGTGGTTATCGTCTCGCGCCACAACTACTTCCTGTGGCTATGGGTCCCCGCCTTCGCGGGGACGACGCCGAGATTGTCGCGCGGCTGTCACGAAATCCGGGCGACAAATCCTCAATCAATCTTCCGCGCTTCTTCCGGCAGCATGATCGGGATGCCGTCGCGGATCGGATAGGCCAGCTTTGCGCTGCGCGAGATCAGCTCCTGCCGCGCCGAATCGAACTCCAGCGGGCCCTTGGTCAGCGGGCACACCAAAATCTCCAGCAATTTGGGATCGACACTGTTTTCGGGGCGTTCGGTCGGCGCGTTCATTGTGGTCTCCGGCGATCGGTTGCCTCTAGCACAGAAAATCGCGGCCGCCCATTGCTGCGGCCAAGGCGGTTTCGGGCGAAGTGGATACCGGTTCGCGTAAGGGAAATGCGTCAAGACGAGAATCTCGAGCCAGTTCCGTTCCGATTCCATCGGAACGGAACTGGCTCTAGGCAGTGACCATCCGCAGGAGCTCATCGAGCAAGCCCTGGAGCCGCGCCGGCGGCACTGGCGCAGCCGAAAGCGCAAAGCCGAGAAACGTCCAGTACAGGATCTGTGCGCGGGCCTGCGCCGCCGCCGGCTCAAGCCCCCGCTTCTTCAGCAGCGCCTCGATATAATCGAGCCGGCGGCGGTCGATGGCACGGACCGCGCCTTGCGCCGCCACATCGAACGCCGCCCAGTTGCGCACGGCTCGCTCGAGATCGAGCCGGGCGCCAAAGGTCCTGCGCAGCAGCGCCTTGAGAGGATCGTCGCTGTCGGCTTCGACATCGGCGATGATCTGCTCGGCCGCGATCTCGCGCCAGCGCTTCAGCACAGCGGTGTGGAACGCGGCGAGATCGGCAAAATGCCAGTAGAAGCTGCCGCGCGAGACACTCATGGACTTCGCCAGCGGATCGGCCTTCAGCGCCGTGAAGCCGCTTTTGGCGAGCGCCTTCAGGCCTTCCTTGATCCAGTCGTCGGCGGAGAGCTGTTCGGTCATGTCGGGTTCCCAAGATCGAACCATACACTAGTGTATTGACAGACCGCAGGCCAGCGCCTATCTCACCATACATAACTGTATGGATAGAGCCTCAGGGAGCCCCGATGATGCGTGATCTCCTGCTCCAATGTGCTGGCCTCGCAACCATTGCCGTGGCCCTGATCCACGGCATCCTCGGCGAGACCAAGGTCTTCGCGCGGGCTCGTATCGAGCCGGAACGGCTGCGCGCCCTGCTCCGCCTGGTCTGGCAGACCTCGACCGTCGCCTGGATCGGCGGCGGCGTCCTCCTGATCGCGACACCGTGGATGGCCTCGGAGCCGGCACGCCACTGGATCGTCATTACCATGGCCTGCGTGTTCGGCTTCGCGGCCTTCGCCAATGCCTTGGCCACGCGCGGCCGGCACTTTGGCTGGATGGCGCTCGGTGCAGTCGTGGCCATGGCGGTCGCCGGCTACTGAGCAGCGAAACCAGCAGTCCAACGTTCAAGCGGAGCGGCACAATGACAGCTCGTGTTCGCCTGACCATCGAGGACGGCGTGGCCCATGTCCGGCTGAACCGTCCCGACAAGATGAATGCGCTCGATCCGGCGATGTTCGAAGCGATCATCGAAGCCGGCACGCAACTTGGTACACGCAAGGATGTCTGCGCCGTCGTCCTTTCCGGCGAAGGGCGCGCATTCTGCGCCGGCCTCGACCTGGACCGCCTCCTCGCTACGGCGAACGGCGAGCCGCTGATCCCGTCCGTCGACCTGATGCGCCGAACCCACGGCATCGCGAACTATGCCCAGCACCTCGTCTGGCTCTGGCGCGAGTTGCCGGTGCCGGTGATCGCGGCGGTCCATGGCGTTGCTTTCGGTGGCGGCTTCCAGCTCGCGCTTGGAGCCGACCTCCGCTATCTCGCGCCCGGAACGAAGCTTGCCGTCATCGAGGCGAAATGGGGCCTGGTGCCTGACATGTGCGGCACGCAACTGATGCGTCACCTCGCGCGCGAGGATGTCGTACGCGAGCTGACCTATAGCGGACGCATCTTTTCGGCCGAAGAGGCCCTCGCCTACGGCCTTGCAACGCGGCTCGCCGATGATCCCGTGGCGGCCGCGCTCGCGACGGCACGCGAAATTGCGGGCCGCAGCCCCGATGCTATCCGCGCGGCCAAGCGGCTGCTCAATCTGTCCGCGACCTCCGACGTGGCGACAGGTCTCGCCGCGGAGACCGCCGAGCAGGCGGCGTTGCTCGGGTCTGCCAATCACGTCGAGGCCGTGAGGAGCAATCTCGACAACCGCGCACCGCGATGGAGCCTGACATGAGCGAGACGCAAGGATTCGATCCGCAAACGCTCGGCACTGTGAACGCATCCGCGGCATTCAACCGCCTCGCCGGCTTCGAAGTCGTTGCCGCCGGCAACGGTGAAGCAACCATCCAAATGGCATGGCGTGATGACTTCACCCAATATTCCGGGCACCTCCACGCCGGCCTGATCGCAGCCCTGCTCGACACCGCCAGCGGCTTTGCTGCCGCGACCCTCGCTGGTTCGGTGACCGCGTCGCGCTTTTCGATGAATTGCCTGAAGCCGGCCACCGGTCACCACTTCGTCGCCAAGGGAAAGACGCTCCGCGCCGGGCGCAGGCAGGTGTTCGCCCGCGCCGAGCTTTACGCGGCGGATGAGCGAGGTGAGCTGTCGCTCGTCGCAACCGGCGAGGTCGTGCTCGTTCCGACGGGCGAGCCGCCACGCAAGGCCGACGGGAGTTGAAGCATGGCTTTCACGCTGGTCACCGGAGGCACAGGTCATCTCGGCCGCGATATCGTCGATCGCCTCGTTCGCGACGGACATCGCGTCCGGGTGTTTGCGCGATCGCCGGGTACGCGATCGGATGTTGAGTGGGCGGCCGGTGATCTCGCCACGGGCGCCGGGCTGCGTGAAGCGCTGCATGACGTCGATGCGGTCATTAATGCGGCGACCTGTTCGCCGATCGCGCGGCGGGGCGGTATTCGTCCGATAGACTTCTTCAGCTCACCCTCCGCCGTGGATGTCGAGGGAACGGAGCGGCTGCTGTCGCTCTGTCAGGAAGCATCGGTGCATCACTTCCTGCACGTCTCGATCGTTGGTCTCGAACAGGCAACCCTGCCCTACGCTCGGGTCAAGCTCGCCGGCGAGCGGCTGGTGCGCGCGTCAGCCCTGTCCTGGTCCGTCGTTCGCGCGATGCCGTTCTACTATCTGCTCGACAGGTTTCTTTCGGGCCTCGCCTGGCTTCCGGTCTGGCCGGTGCCGGCGACGCTGTTCAATCCGGTCGACACGTCTGACGTTGCCGACCACGTCGTGACCTGCGCCTTCGACGGGCTGCGCGGTGAGCGCAAGGAGATTGGTGGCCCCGAAGATCTCGATCTCGTCGCTCTGGCCCGCCAATATCAGGACGCGAGGAGACTGCACCGAAAGATCCTGCCGATCAGCCTTTCCGAGGCGAAGGCGCGCGGCATGGGTTTTGTCGTGAGCCAGGGCGTGCGCGGACGCTTAACCTGGGCGGACTGGCTGCAGCGCAACGATCCGGGAATGCGACGAGCGGCCTGGCGCAATCGGCGAGGTCCGCAGCCTGTCTCGAACCGTGAGGCGTAAGGCCGCAGCAACTCTTCAAATGCGCACTGCATACGGAGAGCACTGATCTTTTTCGGATCGTTAGAATATCTCTAAAGCTCGCCGCGGTCGAACCTGATTGACTTCACCCTCCGCTTTGTTTCCTTCGGTCACGCTTCGCGCTGAGCGCAGCGCACACGACAGAGGAGGAGACATTCGTGAAGGTCATGCGTGTTGTTGCCATTGCACTGACGATCGGGATTGGAACGAGCTCGGCGGCCATGGCCGACGGCTTCAAGGACTGCACCAAGCTCGACAAGGCGTCGTGGAAGCCGGCAAGCGACGCCGAAGCCAAGGCCAAGGCCGCTGGCTATGAAGTGCGGCGCTCGAAGATCGAAGGCTCGTGCTATGAGGTCTATGGCGTCAAGGAAGGCAAGCTCTACGAGCTGTTCTACAGCCCCGAAGACCTCAGCCTGAAGCACACGATTGCCAAGTAAGGTTTGATGCGAAGTAAGATTTGAGGGTGGTCCCGGCTTGATCGAAGAAGCGGTGCCGGAAGCGCGCGGGGCGTCCGACAGGCGCCCCGCGGATCGAACCGTCTCGCGGACGGTCGCGGTCTGGGATCTCCCACTGCGTCTCTGGCACTGGGCTCTCGCCGCCAGCGTTCTGGCCGCGTGGTTCACGCCCACGGTCCATGACAGCCTTCACCGCCTCGTCGGCTACACGGTGCTCGGGCTCTTGGTCTTCCGTCTGCTCTGGGGCTTCCTGGGAAGTCGCTATTCGCGGTTTCGGATGGTCGGTGTCAGGCTTCGTGCGGCGCCAAGCTATCTCTGGAATCTGCGACGCGGCATCACCGGCCGCTATATCGGGCTCAATCCAGCCGGCACCGTGATGCTGGTGGCGCTGCTGCTGTCGCTCGCCGTCTCGGCGATCACGGGCGCGCTATCTGTGACCGTCACCTTCTTCGGCGTCTGGTGGATCGAGGACACCCACGCCTACGCATCGGACGCCGTCATCGTGCTGGTCGTGCTGCACGTCGCGGGCGTCGTGCTGATGGGGATGCTTCAGCGCGAGAACCTGATCCGCGCGATGTTGACAGGACGGAAGCGCATCCGCGCCTGAGCGAGCCGGGTTTAGGTCGAAACGGGCGAGCCGTGCGCCCGCTCAATTTCGTAGAGATTCCAGTCGGATCGCCTCGCGACGAGGCACTCTTTTTCTTTATTCTAATTCTAATGTGTAGCTATTCTAGCTTCGCCCTTCCTTCTTCTGCTTCCCAAGGCGCGCTTTTGCAGGTTTCTCCTGCGGTGGATTGTCGCAAGTCTTGGGGGGCGTATGTCGTTTCTTGTTTCCACCGATCCGGTTGCTCCACGTTTCAAAAATTGTCGATGCCGGCGGCGATCAGCTTTGCTCGCGGCAACCGCGATCTCGATTCTGAGTTCTGGTGCGGCCTACGCAGCGGAAGGCGGGGCCAATGACGCCCTGCTCAAGAAGCTGGAGAAGATGGAGCAGCGCATCCAGCAGCTCGAAGCCGAGCTGAAGCAGAAGCAGGATCGCCCGACGGCCGACACAGACGCAAAGCGGGCGGCCAAAACGGCATCGCTGACGAGCACCAGTGCAGCTGCGCCATCCGCTGAGGCAAAGGACGCACCAGCCAAGTCTGATGCCCAAAAGTCTGACGCCCAATCGTCCGAGAAGTCGGCCAAGTCGAAAGATTTCATCCCTCTGCCCCCACTGCCGTCAGCGTCGGACAAACCGATCCTCGGACTTGCGGATTCTCCAGTCTCCGGTCTCAGCATCGGGGCATATGGCGAGATGAACTTCGGCACCATGCAAAATCCTGCTGCCGGCGGCCAGTGGCAGAAGGGCTTTGACGCGGCCAGGTTCGTTCTCCTGCCCACCTATGCGATCACCCCGAACATCATCTTCAATGCGGAGATCGAGTTCGAGCACGCGGGCTCCGGATTTGACAACGACGACAAGCTGCACGGCACCGCAGAGATCGAGCAGCTCTGGGTCGATTTCAAGATCATCGACCAATTCAACTGGCGTTCGCCGGGCATCGATCTGGTGCCGATCGGGTATATCAATCAGCATCATGAACCCACGCAATTTTACAGCGTGCTCCGGCCCGCACTCTACAACGGCCTCATTCCGTCGACCTGGAAGGTCCCAGCCACCAGCGTCTATGGGACGATCACCGAGGACCTCAAATATCAGGTCATGCTCAGCACCAGCAACGAGGATTTCGGCGACTCCTTCGACAATCGCACTGAGGCAAAGACCGTCCCGCTTCCCGGGACGGCGTACGTCGCCGGCATTGACGGCGTAACCGCGCTCGCATTCTCGAGGCCCCCGCTCGGCGACTTCCAGCAACTCAACAACGCCATGGCCGTGTCCGGCCGGCTCGACTTCACGCCGACATTCTGGCCAGGCTTCGCCGGAAGCGTCAGCGCCTATTTCTCGCCGAACACGACGCCGCGCGGGGCGCATGACGATCTCGGTAACTTCCTCGGCAGGTCCAGTCTCACAATGTTTGATGCCGAATTCCGCTACAGGGTGCCCGACACAGGTCTTGAGTTTCGCGGCGAATATGTCCTCGCCGGGTTCGGGCACCCGGAAAACCTGCGCGCCAACAACGACTCGGATCCGACCAACAATGTCGGCAAGTCGATGTACGGCTATTCCGGCGAGATTGCCTACCATGTCCCGCTCGGCACGATTCTCAACAGCGAGTGGGAGGCTGTGCCGTTCTATCGCTACACGTATCAGAATCTGCAAACGAGCGGCTTCGCCGGCACCGATGCCAATCTGCCGACTGGTCAGGGTCAGCGGCAGTACCACACGGCCGGCTTTGCGGTGTTTCCATCCCCGAAGATTGTGCTGAAGGCGACCTACCAGCGTGTGATCGACAAGAGTGCCACCGGCGCGCTTTCGGATTCGTTCCTCGGCGGCGTCGGGTTCTTCTTTTGATGCCGACAGGGTCGCTTGGGACAATTTTGCGAGGCCTGAGGAGAGGGCCAGGAGCGAGGTGACTATGAATTGGGTTCGATACACCGCGTCGGCTGCAGCGATCTTGTCTGCCGCCTCTCCCGCCTATGCCGTCCGGTATCTGTCGATTGAGGAAGCGCAGAAGGAGGCATTTCCGTCCGCGACACATTTTTCCGAAGTTCAGGCGGGCCGCGTCTGGAAGGCCGAGGCCGGCGGCAAGGTTGTCGGCTTTTTCGTGTTCGACCGGGTCGTCGGCAAGCACCTCTTCATCGACTACGCAGTGGCGCTGACCCCGGCGGGTGCCGTCCATAAAATCGAGATCCTGGAATATCGGGAATCCTATGGCGGCGAAATCAGGAGCCCGAGCTGGCTCGCACAGTTCGTCGGCAAGACCAGCGGCAATGCGCTCAAGATCAACGGCGACATCAGGAATATCGCCGGCGCGACGCTATCGTCGACCCATGTCACCGAAGGCGTGAAAAGAATACTGGCAGCTTATGGCAATCGCCTCCGATAGCATCCGTCGCGCAAGGCCGCTGCTCGGCACCTTCGTGGAGATCGAGGTTGCGGGCGCTCGCAGATCCGGCATGGACGGCGCCATCGACGCCGCATTCGATGCCATTGCGCAGGTGCATCGGCTGATGAGCTTTCATGAGCCGGATAGCGACGTCAGCCGGCTCAACCGCGAAGCCGGCATTCGCCCCGTGAGCGTCCATGCGTGGACGTTCGAGGTGCTCGAGACCGCCGTTGAGCTGCATCGCCGCTCCGGCGGGCTTTTTGATATCACGATCGCACCGGCGCTGCAGACGATGGGGTTGCTGCCGCTCGTGAAGGATAAGCCTGCGTCGGCGCCGATTGCGGGCTTCGCCGACGCGATTGAGCTGCTTCCGGGCCACAAGGCCCACTTTCGATCGACCGATGTCACGATTGACCTTGGTGGCATAGCGAAGGGCTTTGCCGTCGACCGAGCGGTGGCCGCGCTGCGCGATTTTGGCGCTCCTAGGGGCATGGTGAATGCGGGCGGCGACCTTCGGGCCTTTGGCGCGGAGCCGCACGCAGTTCACGTCCGCGATCCCCGCGACCCAGGCCGATCGATCTGCCGCATCGACGTGGCAGACGAAGCGCTGGCCTCAACGGCGCGTCGCGTCGAGCTGTTCGACAGCAGTGAGCCGGGCTGTTCGGCGGTGATTGATCCCACGACTCAGAGGCCGGCAAGGCTGATCGACGGCGTCACGATTCGCGCGCCCTCCTGCATGATTGCCGACGCCTTGACCAAGATCGCCATGATCTCCGGGACCGATGCGGGCCAACTGCTCAAATATTACCAGGCCGGCGCCTTGTTGATCTCGGCCGACGGCGACCTTCAGATAACCTCCGACTGGCATCACGCGGTGCACCTTGCGGCTTAGAACATCATTTCGCTACTCGCTCTACGCGGCGTTCGCGACGCTGATTCTGACCGGCGCCGGTTGGCTCGTGGCCGACTGGCAGAAGGACGTTGCCGGCGACGAGATATGGCAGCAGATCGCCGCCAACGTGCTGATGATCCATGGCGGTGTCGCAATGCTGGCGCTGTTGCTGCTTGGCGCGCTCATTCCGGTGCACCTGTGGCGATCGTGGCGGAGCGGCAAGAACCTCGTCTCCGGATCGGTCGTGGTGTCGTTCAATGCCGTGCTGATGGCGACCGCGTTCGGGCTCTATTACCTGGGATCGGAAGCGGTACGGCCCTGGATGAGCTGGATTCACCTGGGCACCGGATTCTCGTTGGCCCTGATGCTTCCGCTCCATATCTGGCTGGGTCGACGGGAGCCACGGTAGCGTCCTGCAGGCTCGTGCTATTGCAACGGTGGGTCGCCACTGGTGCGCTTCTTGGCGAGGTCCATCTCGGTCACCGCGATCAATATCTCGGCGCGGGTCTTCAAATCCGGCGCCTCCAGCATGGCCTGCTTTTCCGCGGGGCCATAGGGCGACATCATCGCCAGCGCGTTGACGAGCGCTTCGTTAGGAGCGGCCTCGACGCCTTCCCAGTCGACTTTGAGATTGTTGGCCTTCAAAAAGTCCGCCAGCACCGAGAGCAGCGCCTCGCGATCGACCTCGTCCTCGCCCATGCGCGCGGTGAAGTCGTCGACGAAGGCGAAGAAGTCGACCTTGCACTGCCGGTAGGCAGTCAGCACTTCCAGCTCCTCGACCACCTTGAAGCGCGAGACGCCGGTGAGCTCGAGGATGTAGCGGCCGTCACCGGATTCGGCGAGCTGGGTGATGCGTCCGACGCAGCCGACGCGGAACAGCACCGGCTTGTTGGAGTTCTTCGGCGAGTGCGCCACGTCGGGCTGAATCATGCCGATCAGGCGATGGCCGTCGCGCAAGGCGTCGTCGACCATCGCAAGATAGCGCGCCTCGAAGATGTTGAGCGGCATCTGGCCGCGGGGTAGCAGCAGCGCGCCCGGCAGTGGAAACACCGGAATGATCTCCGGAAGGTCGGCGGGCCCGCGATATTCGATGTTGAGCGGCATCTGGTCCCCGCTAAAGGTGTTAGGGCATGATCCGGATCCGCAGAACCGCGTTAGCGAAAAGTGTTTAGCGGTTTTCCGACGAGATCATGCTCCAACAAAAACAGCGCCTCAGGAAAACAGGATCGTCGACAGGCGCTTTCGTCCCTCGACAGTTGCATCATCCGTGCCGCCCCAGGCCTCGAAGAACTGCACCAGCTGCTTGCGGGCGCCGTCGTCGTTCCATTTGCGGTCGCGCTTGACGATCGCGAGCAGCTGCTCAGTGGCCGCCGCCCGGTTGCCTTGGGCGTTGAGCGCGGTCGCAAGGTCGAAGCGGGCCTGATGATCGAGCGGGTTTGCGGCGACTTTTTGCTCCAGTTCGGCGACCGGCCCCAGCGACTCCGCCTGCTCGGCGAGATCGATCGTGGTCTGCACCGCCTTCACGGCGGGGTCGTTGCGCTTGGCCTCCGGCACCATGGCGAGCGTCTGCTTGGCCTGCTCCATTGCACCGGAGACGGCGTAGCACTTCGCCAGCCCGGCAAGCGCCGCGATGTTGGTCGAATCATGCTGCAGCGCCTCGGCGTAGATCTGCGCAGCCGCAGCAGTGTCGCCCTCGGCGAGCACGCCGTCGGCCTCCTGCACGATCTCGGCGACATTGACCTCGCCCGGCGCGGTGACGCCCTTGGTCAGCCGCTCGATGAAGGTGTTGACCTGGCTCTCCGGTACCGCGCCCATGAAGCCGTCGGCCGGCTGGCCGTTGACGAAGGCGATCACGGCCGGGATCGACTGGATGCCCATCTGGCCCGGGATCGCCGGGTGCTGGTCGATGTTCATCTTGACCAGCTTGACCTTGCCCTTGGCCGCCTTGACCGCCTTTTCCAGGACGGGGGTCAGCTGCTTGCAGGGCCCGCACCACTCAGCCCAGAAGTCGATCAGCACCGGCTGGCGCTTCGATTCCTCGATGACATCCTTCACGAAGCCCTGGGTGGTGGTGTCCTTGATCAGATCGGCCGCAGCCGAGCTAGCCGCTCCGTTACCCTGGTCGATGATCGTCACGGGATCCCCTCGTCTGATGTCTGGAATGGCGGCTCTTTAGCACGTCGCCAATTCATATGCTGCGATGTCGGCCCTAAATTGGGCCGGGACGGCCGAATTTCAATCCATCGGTGCCGATTCGGCCGTTCCCGGCCGTTTTCGGCCGATTCGGCCGGGATCGGGGTCCATATTGGGCCTCGAAACCGAATCTATGCTGCCGGTAGCTGTTGCATTCGCCGTCCGCTTTTGGCATACGACAGCCGTTGCCGGCGCGTCACGCGACCGACACAGGATGCGGGTGTAGCTCAGTGGTAGAGCACGACCTTGCCAAGGTCGGGGTCGAGGGTTCGAGCCCCTTCGCCCGCTCCAATTTTCTCCCAAGCATCCAGCCAAACCGGATTGAGCCGTGGTTCTCCACGCCGCTGGCGGCTGTATTGGGTCTTAAATGACAATTCTGGTCACCGGCAGCGCGGGCCACCTCGGCGAGGCCATTCTCCGGACGCTCCGGGCGCGCGGTTCACCTGTGCATGGGGTTGATTTGAAGAAATCAGCCTGGACCGATGCAGTCGGCTCGATCGTCGACCCGGACTTCGTGCGGCACCAGATGGCAGGCGTCACCGCCGTGATCCATACCGCGACGCTGCACAAGCCGCATGTGGCGACCCACACGAGGCAGGATTTTGTCGACACCAACGTCACCGGCACACTGAACCTGCTCGAGGCCGCCTTGGCCGCCGGGGTGCACAGCTTCGTCTTCACCAGCACGACCAGCGCCTTCGGTTCGCAGCTCAGGCCCGAGGCGGGGCAGGCGGCGGTGTGGGTGACTGAGGATCTGCCTCCGGTGCCCAAAAACATCTATGGCACGTCCAAGCTGATGGCCGAGAGCCTGTGCGAGCTGTTCTTTCGTGAGCGCGGGCTGCCGGTACTCATCCTGAGGACCTCGCGCTTCTTTCCGGAGGACGACGACGATCCGGCGATGCGGTCGGCTTACGCGCTCGAGAATGCGCAGGCCAACGAGCTGCTCTATCGCCGGCTGGATATAGCGGATGCGGTGAGCGCCCATCTGCTTGCCGTCGAGCGTGCACTGAGGATCGGCTTCGGTCGCTATATCGTCTCTGCCACGAGCCCGTTCGAGCCACGCCATCGCGCGGCGCTTGCGCGCGACGCGGCCGGTGTCGTGCGCGAGCTCTATCCGGATTGTGCGCAGCTCTATGCGGCGCGCGGCTGGCGGCTATTCCCCGAGATCGACCGCGTCTATGTCAACGACCGTGCACGGCGCGAGCTTGGCTGGCGGCCAGAATTCGATTTCGCGCATGTGTTGCATAGCCTTCGCGCGGGAAAGGATTTCCGCAGCGCGCTGGCGCGCGAGGTTGGATCGAAAGGCTATCATGACACGGTGTTCGACGGCGGGCCTTATCCTATCGTCTCCTAATCGCCGCGTTTGCTGTTTTGCTCGGCGCGTCAAATGTCTGTCCGGTTTCAGCGGGAGCAAAATGGTCTGAGCCGTTCTACTTTGCATGGGGTTGTTTTCGCGAATTTTGTGCGGCCACCCTTCCTGCTGCCCGAAAATCAGCCGCGCGCTATTTTGATTCCGCGTTGCAGCGAGAGCATTGCTGTCGCCTGCCTCGCGTCGAGAGAGAATCCATCTCAATTTTTACTGAGCGCAACCGCAGTGCGTGCGTCGTGCTTCTCACCGCCCGCAGATGTGCTAACCTTTTCGCGTCTGCCTCTCGACAGACTCCAAACTTCGCCTCTCGACTAGCCAGCATAAAATAATGTGCAGCCCTGACGGCTGCCTTAGGGGAGTGACGCGATGAAATTCCATCGATCCGTCTTTCAATCCGTCTTGGCGCTTGCGGCCGTGGCCCTTCTTGCGGGAACGAGCGCCGTCAATGCGCAGCAACAGCAGGACAAAGGGCGCCAGCTGAAGAACTACGAATCCGGCAACAAGGATTTCTGGACCCATCCGCCGGATGACTGGTTCCTCGGCGACGAGACTGAGGCGCAGAAAGGCCTCGCGCCGCCGTCGGGGCCGCCGACCGGCGCCTCCGACGCCGAGCTCGCCAACATCGTCAAGAAGATCAAGCTGCCGCCGGGCTTCAAGATCGACGTCTACGCCTCGGGCGTGCTGGCCGCGCGGCAGATGGCCTGGGGCGACAAGGGCACGCTGTTCGTCGGCTCGTTCGGCCTCGGCAACGTCTATGCCATCAAGGACAACAACGGGAAGAAGGAGGTCAAGACCATCCTCAAGGGGCTGAACATGCCCACCGGTCTCGCCTTCAAGGACGGCGCGCTCTATGTCATCGCCGTCGACAAGCTGATCCGCTACGACGATGCCGAAGCCAAGCTCGACAATCTCGGCGAAGGCAAGGTCGTCTATGACGACATGCCGTCCTATGCCGCGCATGGCTGGAAGTACATCGCGGTCGACAAGGATGGCTGGTTCTACATTCCGTTCGGACCGCCCTTCAACATCGGCATCCCGCCGACCAGCGTGTCGCAGATCCGGCGCGTCGATCCCAAGACCGGCAACGCCGAAGTCTATGCGCTCGGCGTTCGCAACTCGGTCGGCGGCGACGTCGATCCGCGCACCGGCAAGTACTGGTTTACCGAGAATGCCCGCGACTGGGTCAGTGACGATCTGCCTTCAGACAAGCTGAACATGATCAACAAGCTCGGTGAGCATTTCGGCTATCCCTACTGCCACCAGGGCGATCTTCCCGACCCGAAGTTCGCAATGGGCCACAAATGCTCCGAGTTCACGCCGCCGGTGCTGAATCTCGGCGCACACGTCGCTCCGCTCGGCATGAAGTTCTACACCGGCGACCAGTTCCCCGCCGAGTACAAGAACAACATCCTCATCGCCGAGCACGGTTCCTGGAATCGTCACAAGTACCAGGGCGGCCGCATCATGCGCGTGATCGTCGGGCCCGACGGCAAGAACGCCAAGCAGGAGGCGTTCGCCTCCGGCTGGATCGAGGGTGACCAGGGCTATCTCGGCCGTCCCGCCGACATCATCCTCGCCAAGGACGGTTCGATCCTCGTCGCCGACGACTGGGCCGGCGCGATCTACCGCATCAGCTACGCCAAGAAGTAGCACGACATCAGCAGGAGGCTGCGACCGGGTGACGGCCGCAGCCTCTTTCATTTCAAATTCGCAAGATGTCGTTCCGGATTGCGCGCGACTTGCGCGCAAGTCCGGAACCCATACCCACGAACGGCGGTTATGGATTCTCAAATGCGCAATTGCGCATCATAGCTCACACCAGGCGGGCGCCCTCCATTGCGTAACTGCGCAGTGCGGAATGACTAGCTCGATAGATCGGAATTCCCAACATGCGCCGGCAGTTCATCTCACACGCAATCAGCGCGGTTGCGCTCCTGACGCTCGGCGCCCTGCCCGCAAGCGCCGCGGACGCTGCGGCCGGAAAGGCAAGAGCGGAAGTCTGCGCCGGTTGCCATGGCGAGAACGGCATCTCGCAGACCGAGAACATCCCCTCGCTTGCCGGCCAGCCCGATCAATTCCTGCAATGGCAGCTCGTGTTCTTCCGCGCCGGCTCGCGCAAGAATGAGCAGATGCAGCCGATCGTCGAGGAGATCAACAACGAGGATATCCGCAATCTCGGTGCCTACTTTTCTTCGTTGATCCCGCCGAAGGGTCTGGAAGACAAGGATCCAGATCTGTCGAAGAAAGGCGCACAAGTCGCCGTCGGCCGGCGCTGTGCCTCATGCCACACGGAGAACTTCGCCGGCACCAAGGCGGTGGCACGGCTCGCCGGGCAGCGCGAGGAGTATCTCGTGAAGGCGCTGCACGACTACAAGGCCGGCCAGCGCGTCGGCGGTGGCGTCGCCGCGATGGCGGATGTCGCCTACGGGATGAGTGAGGAAGAGATTACTGCGGTCGCGCATTATCTGGCGCATTTGCAGTAGTGCGGCGCTGTTGTGGCCAACGCAGCTCGTCGTCCCGGGGCGCGCAAGGCGCGAGCCCGGGACCCATAACCACGGGATCGAGTTTGGCGAAGACTCGGGGCTATCGGCTCGTGTCATAACCACTCCCTGTGGTTATCACGACGAGCGCAAGCGCTCGCGCAGGGGTCCCGGATCTGCGCTCCGCTTCGCTGCGCTTGTCCGGGACGACAACGGAATGTGGGGTTAGCTCGCCCGCTGCTTCTCATACGCCTTCAGATGCGTATAGGCGATGCGCAGCTTCGGCACGGGCACCTTGGCGGCATCTCCGCGCGCGATCAGATCGCCGATCACGTGGTCGGCCTCGACCGGCAAGCCCGCCTGGATGTCGCGGAACATCGACGCCGTCATCGGCGAACCTTCGGTGGTGAGGTTGCCCATCACCCGCTCGAAGAACGGCCCGCCCGGCGTGTAGCCTGACGCGGTAGCGATCGCGCTCGTCTCATCAAGCATGCCGAGCAGGAAATCCCTGCCGCCGGGGGCGGCGAGGATGTTGCCGACGGAGGTACGCATCAGGCTGGTAGAGGCCGCGAGCGAAGAGAGGAACACCCACTTCTCCCACATGTCCTGCATGATGTTCTGGCTGGCGGCGGCGCCGTTGATGCCGCTCTTGAAGGCTTCGTCGATGGCCTTGACCCTGTCCGACAGCTTGCCGTCGCGCTCGCCGTAATTCAGAGACTGCATCGGCTGGAGCTGCACCACCTCGCGCTTCTCGTTCAAGGTCGCCGCGATCGCGCAGAGGCCGCCGAGCACGCGCTCCTTGCCGAACTTGTCGTCGAGCGTGTCGAGATGCTTCATGCCGTTCAGCATCGGAATGATCGACGTGTTCGGACCGACGGCCGCGGCGAATGACTTGATGGCGTCATCGAGGTCGAACGCCTTGCAGCTGAGCAGCACGACGTCGAACTTGTCCTTGAGCTTGTCCGCCTCGACCCGCGGCGGGTCCTTCAGCGTCACATCGCCATTCGGGCTCCTGATGACGAGGCCGGCGCTCGCGAGCTCGCTGGCGCGTCGCGGCCGGACCAGGAAGGTGACGTCGCGGCCAGCCTGCAACAGCCTGCCACCAAAATAGCCGCCGATGGCGCCGGCGCCGACCACGAGTATACGCATGGGATGCTCCATTATTGCTCTTGGCGGCTACTTATAGTCGTCATCGCCGATGATGCGAAGCAATCCGGAGTGGTACCGCAATCACATTCCGGTTCGATGTCCGCGATGCCTGGATTACTTGCCCAGCACCATTTCCTCGACCTCGCGCAGTTGCTCCTTGCCGAAGAACATCTCGTTGCCGACGAAGAAGGTCGGCGAGCCGAACGCACCGCGAGCAACAGCCTCCTCGGTGTTCTTGATCAGCTTGCCCTTGACCTCGGGCTCTTGGGCGCGGGCGAACAGCTTTTGGGCATCGAGACCGGAGGAGGCCAGCGCCTTTGCCGCGACCTCGGGATCGTCCATCTTCTTCGGCTCGCGCCACATGTGGTGGAAAGCGGCCTCCACATATTTCTCGAACACGCCTTCGAGCTGCGCCGCGATCGCCGCGCGCATCAGGTTCAGCGTGTTGACGGGGAAGTTGGGATTGAAAACGTAGGGCTGGACCTTGAAGCGCTTGATGAAGCGGTCGGTCTCAACCGCCTGGAATTCGCGCTTGTTCTTGATGCCGGCGAGCGTCTCGGCCGGCGACTTGTTGTTGGTCGACTTGAAGATGCCGCCGAGCAGGATCGGCACATATTCGAACTTGACGCCGATGCGCTCTTCGATCGCCGGGATCGCCAGATGGCTGAGATAGGCGTTCGGGCTGCCGAAATCGAACAGGAATTGCGGGGCTGTGCGGGTCAAAATCGTTCTCCCTGACATCGCTTTTCTCGCATTGTGGCGCAGCGCGCGCCACAGGTCCACCGTTTAATGATGGTCATAATACTCTGATGATCGCGTCAGATCAGACGCCGGATCGTCCGCTTGCGCCACACCAGGAGGTAATAGCCCATCTGCAGAACGAACATGGCGCAGAACACGATCGGATAGGCGGCCCACACACCATGAAGGCCGATCGTGCGGCTCAGGATCACCGCGGACGGCAGCTCGATCGCGACGATGGCGAAGATCGAGAGCAGCATCGGTGTCAGTGCCACGCCTCCGGCGCGCATGGCCCCTGAAAACACCGTGGCCATGCCAAACGGCACCGAGCTCCACAAGGCAATGTAGAGCAACTCTTTCGCCAGATCGAGCACCGCGCCCTCGGTGATGAAGATGCCGAGCACGGCGCGCGGCGCCAGATAGATCAGCGCCACCAGCCCGCCGGTCAGGACGAGGTTGAACGCGAGGCCGGTTCGCACGATGCCGTCGAGCCTCGCCCTGTCGCCGCTGCCGACTGCCTGCGCGCCGAGGATCGAGACCGCGATCGAAATCGATATCGCCGTGAACTGCGTGTAGCCCATCACCTGGTTGACCGCGCCGTAGGCGGCCGTGGCGTTCGATCCAAAGCCGTTGACGAGGCCGAGCAGCACCAGCTCGGCAATCGCCATCACGACCATGCCGATCGCACTCGGCAGTCCAATGCTGAGGATCTTTCCGAGCACACTGCCGTTGAGCCGCAGATAACGCAGCAGTGCAGCATCCGGCGCGAGCGCGTGCTTTTTCCGCAGCAGATAGGCAGCCAGCGCAACCAGCGTCAGTGTGTTGGCAATCGCAGCCGCCCAGGCCGGGCTGGTGATGCCAGCGGTAGGCAGTCCGAACGCGCCCCGAATCAAGATCGGCGTCAAGATCAGGCCGATTGCGGTCGACAACGCCAGCGCCAGCAGCGGCGTCACTGCGTCGCCGACACCACGGATCATCGCGGTCATCAGCAGGAAGACGAACCCGAGCGGCATGGTGAGCAACATGATTCGAGCATAGGTGCTGGCCCGGTCGAGAATGTCCGCGGGAGTCGCGAGCATCGTCATCAATTGCCGGCTGAAGAGTCCGCCGATCAGCGCAATCGATATCGAAAGCAATAGGCCGACCGCGAGTGTCGTGCCGACGACGATCTTGATCCTGCCGTGCTCGCCCGCGCCAAACGCCTGGCCGATCAGCACGGTGGCGCCGGTGCTGAGGCCCATGACGAAGGCGAACAGGAAGAACATCACCGGGAAGAACGCCGAGACCGCAGCGAGCGCGTCGACGCCGATCATCTGGCCGAGATAGACATTGCTGACGGTGCCGAACAGCGATTGCAGCGCATTGCTCAGCATCAACGGTGCGAGGAAACGCAGAAAATTGGGCCAGAGCGGCTTGGCGGCGGACATGGATTGGCCTTTCATCAGGGCGTGCAAAGCCGTTGCCACGCGAAGCATGCGTGGCCCGGCCATCGATGGGGTGAGAGAAGGTGTTGCGCCTAAGCGCGGTCGCTGTAGGCGAGCTTGACGATGTGGTCGCGGATGTCGGCGGGCCAGTCCGCGATCAGTCCGGTGAAGCGCCGCCGGTCATCTGCGAACAGCGCGCGCGAAGCTTCCTCGAACTGCGGCAGATTGCCCGCCATGGTCGACATGAAGTGATAGACCGCATCGCGCGCCTTCCGCTCGCGGTCCTTGTCGCCGCTTGCGCGCCGCGCCTCGTCGACGAGCTTCCGCAGCGCGACCGAGGCGCCGCCCGGCTGCGCGTTGAGCCACTCCCAGTGCCGCGGCAGCAACGTCACTTCGCGCGCGACGACGCCGAGTTTCGGCCGGCCGCGGCCGCGCGGCTCGCTCGGTGCTTCGGCTACCTCGCTCGGTGGCGGCGGCATAAGCTTCGCCAGCCGCGCCAGCACCTCGCGATCCTCGCCGCGCAGGTCGAAATCGACCGACCGGCCCGTCCCGTCGTCGAAGATGATGATCGGCTCGTCCGGCCGCGTCCCGGCCCGCTTGACGGCAAGTGCGACCTCGCCGGCCGGGCCGGAGGCCAGCCGACGCCGGCCGATGAAAGCGGTGAATTGCATCGGAATCATTGTCATATTGATCGCGTTGGCAGCTTAATACCCGGGTAAATAGTCCGCGTCAATATACCCGGGTGAAAATATCCGTCCGGACGGCTCGACATTGTGTTCCCGGGCTGGCACGAACGCGCGGCCGACGACGACGCCTAGCCTGGGGGACCTCCGCGATGTTGACCGTTCATCACCTCAACAATTCCCGTTCGCAGCGCGTGCTGTGGCTGCTCGAGGAGTTGGGCGTGCCCTACGAGATCGTGCGCTATCAGCGCCAGCCGGACATGCGCGCGCCGAAGGAGCTGCGCGCCATCCATCCGCTCGGCAAGTCGCCTGTCATCACCGACAACGGCAACACCATCGCCGAATCAGGCGCGATCATCGAATATCTCATCACCACCTACGGCAACGGCCGGCTGATCCCCCCGCCGAACACGCCGGAGCGGCTGCGCTACACCTATTGGCTGCACTATGCGGAGGGGTCGGCGATGCAGCCGCTGCTCTTGAAGCTGCTGTTTACGCTGATGCCGAAGCGCGCGCCTGCGCTGCTTCGTCCGCTGGTGCGCAAGGTCTCGAACCAGGCGCTGACCGCGCTGGTCAATCCGCAGCTCAAGCAGCATATGGATTATTGGGAAGGCGAGCTGGGAAAGAGCGAATGGTTCGCCGGCAGCGAATTCACCGCGGCCGATATCCAGATGAGCTTTCCGCTGGAAGCAGCCCAGGCGCGCGGCGGGCTTGAGCAGGGCCACCCCAAGGCGATGGCGTTCCTCGAACGCATTCACGCGCGGCCGGCGTACGCCAAAGCGCTGGAAAAGGGTGGGCCGTATCAGGTGGGACGGTAGCTAGTCTCCGTCATTCCGGGGCGCCCGAAGGGCGAACTCAGGTGCGCAATTGCGCACCTGAGAATCTCGAGATTCCGGGTTCACGCTTCGCGTGCCCCGGAATGACAGCCCGATGCTAATCCGCGTGCAACACGCGGCCGCGTGTCTCCGGCAGTGCGAAGGCGGCAATGAAGAACACCGCGTAGGCCACCACCGCGAAGATCGCGATCGCATTCGCAAGCGACGTCGTCGCCGACAGTGCGCCGACAAGGAACGGAAACAGCGCGCCGATGCCGCGGCCGAAATTGTAGCAAAAGCCCTGGCCGGAGCCGCGCAGCCGCGTCGGATAGAGCTCGGTCAGGAACGCGCCGATGCCGGAGAAATAGCCCGACGCAAAGAAGCCCAGCGGGAAACCGAGCACCCACAGGATCTCGTTGGTGAGCGGCAGCTGCGTATAGAGCAGCACCACCGCCATGGCGCCGATCGAGAAGATCAGGAACAGGTTGCGCCGTCCGATTCGGTCGGCGAGCCAGGCACCGACGAGATAGCCGATGAAGGAGCCGATGATCAGCGTGAACAGATAGCCGGTCGAGCCGACGATCGACAGGTGCCGCTCCTTGGTCAGGAATTGCGGCACCCAGAAGGTGACGGCGTAGTAGCCACCCTGGCAGCCCGTCGCCGCCAGTGACGCAAGGATCGTGGTCTTCAGGATCGGGCCTGAGAAGATTTCCCAAAGCGCCGGACGATCGCCGCTCGCGGCCTGCTTGGCGCGCGCCTCAGCCGCGATCTCCGGCTCGGTGACGGAACGGCGGATGTAGAACACCAGCAGCGCCGGAAGCGCGCCGATCACGAACATCCAGCGCCACGCCGTCTCCGCCGGCATCAGCGAGAACAGGATCGCCTGCGACAGCACCGCAAGACCCCAGCCGACTGCCCAGCCCGACTGCACCGAGCCGACCGCGCGTCCGCGATATTGTGGCCGGATCGCCTCGCCCATCAGCACGGCGCCCGCCGCCCACTCGCCGCCGAAGCCGAGGCCCAGTACAGCGCGCGCGATCAGAAGCTGGTCGAAGTTCTGCACGACGGCACAGACCAGCGAGAAGAACGAGAACCAGATGATGGTGATCTGAAGTGTCCTGACCCGGCCGATATGGTCGGAGAGATAGCCGCCGAGCCAGCCGCCGATCGCCGAGGCCAGCAGCGTCACCGTGCCGGCCAGACCCGCCGAGGCCGCATCGACCTTCCACAGTGCGATGATGGTGCCGATCACCAGCGGATAGATCATGAAGTCCATGCCGTCGAGCGCCCAGCCTGCCGCGCAGGCCCAGAACGTCCGTCGCTCGGCGTTGTTCATGTCGCGATAGAAGGCAAGAAGACTGGTGTCTTCGATCTCCGCGCGCTCGATATGCTGGGTCGGATCGGCTGTGCTCATGTGCGTTTTCCCGGCAATTCCCAAAACTGCGCGGTGGTAGCACGCGTGGCAGCCAGCGCAAGCCGGCGCTGGCGGTCGTATCATGCCGCGGCCGGGTTACTGCCCGGCCGCCTCGGCACCGCGCGTGCGCGGATCGGGCGCGCCGAGCGGCCCGTTCGGCGTCACGAGAATCGAATTGGCCGACGTCTGCCCCATCGGCTCGACGAGGAGGTGGTTCATCGCCTTCAGCTCAAACAGCACGTCGTCGGGAAAGCCGCTCTCGACGCGCACTTCGTCCGGCAGCCACTGATGATGCAGCCGCGGGGCGGCAACGGCCGCCGCCACATCCATCTTGTAGTCGAGGACGTTGACGATGACCTGGAGCACGGTCGAGATGATGCGGCTGCCGCCGGGCGAGCCCGTCACCAGCACCGGCTTGCCGTCCTTCAGCACGATGGTCGGTGACATCGAGGACAGCGGCCGCTTGCCGGGTCCGGGCAGATTGGGCTCGAAGCCGACGAGGCCGTAGGCATTGGAAGCGCCCACCGCCGCGGTGAAGTCGTCGAGCTCATTGTTGAGCAGCACGCCGGTGCCCTCGGCGACGAGGCCAACACCATAGCTGAAGTTCAGCGTGTAGGTGTTGCTGACGGCATTGCCGCGGGCATCGACGACGGAGAAATGTGTGGTGTTGGTGCCCTCACGCGGCGCAGGAGGGGCGGATACGAGCTGCTTCGACGGTGTGGCGCGATCGGCAGAAATGCCCGCGCGCAGTTTGGCCGCATAGTCTTTCGCAGTGAGCGTTTCGATCGGTGCGTTGACGAAGGCGGGATCGCCGAGATAGCGCGCACGGTCCGCATAGGCGCGCTTCATGGCTTCGATCAGCAGATGCAGCGATGCCGGCGAGCCCTGCTTCAAATCGGCGAGCTGAAAGCCTTCGAGGATGTTGAGTGTCTCGACCAGCACCACGCCGCCGGAGGAAGGCAGCGGCATCGAGACGATGTCGTAGCCGCGATAAGTGCCGCGCACCGGCGCACGGATCACCGCCTGATAGGATTTCAGGTCAGCCGGCGTCATGATGCCGCCGGCATCGGAGACGGCCTTGGCGAGCTTGTCTGCAACTGCGCCTTCATAGAAGCCGCGCGGACCTTGCGCTGCCACAGCGGACAGCGTTTCGCCGAGATCGCTCTGCACCAGCCTGTCGCCTTCGCCGAGCGGCGCGCCATCAGGTCGCGAGAAGATTTTGGCCGAGGACGGCCAGCGCGCGAGCCGCCGGTGCCAGCCTGGCAAGGTATCGGCGATGTCGTCGCTGACGACAAAGCCGTCGCGGGCAAGCGCGATCGCGGGCTCGAGTAATTGCGGCAGCGTGAACTGGCCCGAGCCGTATTTCTCCAGCGCCAGTGCGAGACCCGACACGGTGCCGGGCACGCCGACGCCGAGCGCCGAATCGCGCGACTTCGCCGCATCTGGCTTGCCGTCGGGTCCGAGGAAAGTTTGTGCCGTAGTCGCCGCCGGTGCGGTCTCGCGGTAATCGATCGTGATGTCTTCGTTGCGCTCGGCGGAATGGATCACCATGAAGCCGCCACCGCCGATATTGCCGGCGCGGGGATAAGTCACCGCCATCGCAAAGCCGGTGGCAACCGCAGCATCGACCGCATTGCCGCCGCGTCGCAAAATATCGGCGCCGACTTGCGCAGAAATCTTCTCCTGCGCCACCACCATGCCGTGTTCGGCGGGGACGGCGTGCACGGTATCGAGTGTCGGTGGGACATAGGCCCGCCGCGCATCCTGCGCGGCTGCAGGCGCAAGACCAAACGCCAAAGTGGCGATGACTGCAAAAAAATGTCCGCCGTGTCGAATATGCTGACATCATCAAACTTCCGCCGCGCCCCCGGGCCAAATGCACATGCGCCGCTGCAATGCTATACGGTTTGCGCTAAGAGAGACAAAACTGTTCGTGATGGGGACTGGACGATGACGACGATCGCCTCGGATGCGCGAGTGGGGGCGCTGCAGACCTATCCGCCGCGCTCCGCCGTCGTCAGCTGGATCTTCTTCGACTGGGCCGCACAGCCCTATTTCACTCTGATCACGACCTTCGTGTTCGCGCCGTATTTCGCCACCAGCATCGCGCCAGATCCTGCCACCGGCCAATCGTTGTGGGGCTTTGCGATGGCCGCTGCGGGCCTTGCGATCGCGCTGATGTCGCCGGTGCTCGGCGCCATCGCGGATGCTGCGGGCCGCAGAAAGCCGTGGATCGCCGGCTTCGGCGCGCTGCTGGTGGTTGCATCCTGCGCGTTGTGGATCGGCAAGCCCGGCGATCACGCCATCATTCCGCCGCTGCTCATCGCGGTCGCGCTCGCCAGCGTCGGCGCGGAATTCGCCACCGTCTTCAACAACGCGATGATGCCGACCCTGGTGCCGCCGGAGCGGATCGGCCGTCTCTCCGGCACCGGCTGGGCCACCGGCTACATCGGCGGCATCGTCAGCCTGATCATCGTGCTCGGCTTCCTCGCCGCCAATCCGGAAACCGGCCGCACGCTGCTCGGCTTCAAGCCGCTGTTCGGGCTCGATCCCGCAACTCACCAGGGCGACCGGGCCGCGGGGCCCCTGACCGGGCTGTGGTTCATCATCTTCGTGACGCCGATGTTCCTGTTCACGCCGGACTATCCGGCGCGGCGTCCGGTGCGCCTGGCGCTGCGCGAAGGTCTGTACGGGCTGAGACAGTCGCTCAGGGATTTGCCGAAGCGCAAATCGCTCGCGGCATTTCTGCTTGCCAACATGATCTACACCGATGGCCTGGTCTCGCTGTTTGCCTTCGGCGGCATCTATGCCGCGGGCACCTTCGGCTGGCACACGATCCAGATCGGTATGTTCGGAATCATCCTGGCGATTGCAGGTACCTTCGGCGCATGGCTCGGCGGCAAGCTCGACGATCTCCTGGGACCGAAGCGCGTCATCGCCGGCAGCATGCTGATCCTGCTGCTGGCGCTCGCCGCGATCCTGCTGGTCGACAAGGATTCGATCTTCTTGATCAAGGTCGCGCCGCCCGAGCCGGGTGGCCCGCTGTTCGGCGCCGCCGCGGAGCGCGCCTATCTCGTGCTGGGCTGTCTCATCGGCGCCGCCGGTGGTCCGCTCCAGGCCGCCTCGCGCTCGCTTCTGATCCGTCTCGCACCGAAGGATTGCATCGCGCAGTATTTCGGGCTGTTTGCGTTGACGGGGAAAGTAACGTCCTTCATCGGCCCGCTCCTGATCGGCATGATCACGGCGGTCACGGCGAGCCAGAAGGCCGGCATGGCCGTGCTGGTGGTGTTTTTCGTCGCGGGATTGGGGCTGTTGATGCGGGTGAAGGATTAGCCGCACTACGCAATCCCACCGCCGTCATTGCGAGGAGCCAACGGGTCCGCGCGAAGCGCGGCCCCGTTGGCTCGCAATGACGAAGTCGATGGGATCGGCGTCGCTCTTGCAGCAGGTCACGCCGTTCGACTTAGTGCCGGAAGTGCCGCGTTCCCGTGAACACCATGGCGATGCCGTGCTCGTCGGCGGCCTTGATCACTTCATCGTCGCGCATGGAGCCGCCGGGCTGCACCACGGCGGTGGCGCCGGCTTCGATGCAGGCGAGCATGCCGTCGGCGAAGGGGAAGAACGCATCCGATGCCACGACCGAGCCCTTGGTGAGCGGCTCGGCGAGCTTCAGCTCATTGGCCGCATCCTGCGCCTTGCGCGCCGCGATCCGCGCTGAATCCACGCGGCTCATCTGGCCCGCGCCGATGCCGACGGTGGCGAGATCCTTGGCGTAGATGATGGTGTTGGACTTGACGTGCTTGGCGACGCGGAACGCGAACTTCAGGTCGCGCATTTCAGCGTCGGTCGGCGCACGCTTGGTCACGATCTTGAAAGTCATGTCGTCGACCACGGCATTGTCGCGGCTCTGCACGAGCAGACCGCCGGCGACCGTCTTGGCGGTCAGTCCGGGCGCGCGCGGGTCGGGCAGGCTGCCCGCGAGCAGCAGCCGAAGGTTCTTGCGGGCGCCGATGATGGCGATCGCTTCCTCGCTGGCGTCGGGGGCGATGATCACCTCGGTGAAGATCTTGGTGATCTCGCGCGCGGTGTCCGCATCGAGCGCACGGTTCATCGCGATGATGCCGCCGAAGGCCGAAGTGGAATCGCAGGCGAGCGCCTTGCGATAAGCGCTGACAAGGTCGGAGCCCTCGGCGACGCCGCAAGGATTGGCATGTTTGACGATGACGCAGGCCGCGGTGCGCTTGGCGTCGAACTCGCCGATGCACTCATAGGCCGCATCGGTGTCGTTGATGTTGTTGTAGGAGAGCTCCTTGCCCTGGAGCTGCCGTGCGGTGGAGACGCCGGGGCGCTTGTCGGGCGTGGCATAGAATGCCGCGGTCTGGTGCGGGTTCTCGCCATAGCGCAGCGACTGGATCAGCCTGCCGCCGAAGGCGCGGAAGTCGGGCGCGTCGATCTCGAGCTGGCGGTTGAACCAGTTCGAGATCGCGGCATCATAGGCCGCGGTGCGCGCGTAGGCCTTGGCGGCCAGTCGCCGGCGCAGCTTCAGCGTCGTCGCGCCATTGTTGGCCGCGAGCTCGTCGAGCACGGCCTGATAGTCCTGCGCCTCGACCACGACGGCGACGTCGTCATGGTTCTTCGCGGCGGCGCGGATCATCGCGGGGCCACCGATGTCGATGTTCTCGATGCAATCCTCGAAGCCCGCGCCTTTGTCGACGGTCGCCTCGAACGGATAGAGATTGACGACGAGGAGATCGATCGGTGCGATGTCGTGCGCCTTCATCGCTTCCGCGTGGTCCTTGTTGTCACGGATCGCCAGCAGGCCGCCATGCACCTTCGGATGCAGTGTCTTGACGCGGCCGTCCATCATCTCGGGGAAGCCGGTCAGCTCGGAGACATCTTTCACCTTGAGGCCCGCCGCGGCGATCGCCTTGGCGGTGCCGCCGGTCGAGACCAGTTCGACGCCATGCGCGGCAAGCGCCTTTGCGAATTCGATCAGGCCGGTCTTGTCGGAAACGGAAAGCAGGGCGCGGGTGACGCGGCGGGGATGGTCAGTCATGAGCAAGATCCTCTGTTGAAGGGAGTACCTATGCCCAGGCGCGCGGCAGCTATGTCCCGCGCTTCCCGATGGTGCTCCATCCAAGGTCGCCAGTTGCGCGGGCGCGCGTTGGTTAGCAGCTTTCGCCGCCCTTCACAACGATCAGATAGGGCCAGATCGCGCGCGCTTACAGCGGGAGTTCCGGCTCCCGCCGCGCGTTGCGGCGGGCATTGGTGACCGTCGGCGAGGCGGTGGAGCGGACAAAACTCCAGCGGATCGAAGGGGCCTGACGGGCGTCCTGGCGGATCACGATCTGGGCGGTGCGGCGGGGGCCGTCATTGCCGGCCAGGAACACGCTATCCTCGAGGTCGACCTTGTCGTCGAGCGCTTCGAAGGTCCAGACGTCGCGGTTCGGCAGCACCAGCATGACGCCGTGGGCGTCCGACAGTCGACTCGCCTTGACCGCCGGATGCAGGTGGAAGCGCAGCGCGAAATCGGCGTCAGCGCCCTTGAAACGCCCGCCCTGTCTCGGTGACAGCGTGTCCTCGCCGTCGAGGCGCGCGCCGTCATTGGCAATCATCAGCACGCGGCGATGGATCGCGCCGAATTTGGCGAGATAGCCGTCATGCGACGTCGTGAGCAGCGTGCCGTTCTGCACGACCTCACGATAGCTCTCGACCTCGACGGGGCCGTTGGTGACAGGTGCGCCGTGCAGGAGCCGCTTCATCGCCGACATCTCAACGAACTGGCATGACGACGTGTCGTGATAGGTCAGCGTCGAATGCGCCGCCGTGCCGCGCGCGAACGGTCGCCAGTTGTCGCGGCCCGTGGTCGGCATGCCGCAATTGGTGACGATGCGGCTGATGCCGGAGGACAGTTCGAACGACAGGCAACCGGCATGAGCGTCGTGGCTGACGCTGGCCGGCGGTGGTGGGCCGGTGTCGATGATCAGCGTGGTCTGGCCGGCATCAAGGCGCTGGAAGCCGGTATGCGGCATGTTCGCCATCGGCGCGCCGTGGGTGTCGTCATAGGCGAGCAATGTGGCGAGCTGGTCCGAAGGCGTCGCGCTCATGCCGTTGAACAGCGCGAAATTGCCGTCGCCGTGACGGAAGAAGCGCAGCATTGGCATCATGCGGTCGATCGCGTTGAGCAGCGCCGGCGGCGGCGCGATGTTGCGCGCAGCAAAGGTCTGCCGCAGCGGCAACAGGTCGATCAGGAGCTCGATCAGCGCGCCCGGGTTGCGGGAGATGTGTCCGCCGTCGGGCAGGATCTGCCGCTGCAATTCGTCCGAGAGTTTTTTCGACGCGCTGCGGATGTGACTCGCCTGGTTGGCGAGGCACAGCGCGGCGTAGCACAGCGCGATCAGCACCTGCAGCTTCGGTACCCCGTCGGGAATGTCGAGCATGGTGTAGCGCAGGAAGCGGATTTCGCGCGCCAGCGCGCGCAGATAGCGGCGATAGAACTTGTTGTCGGTGTCGTTGAGCACCAGCGGCGCCTGCGACAGCAGCGAGATCACGCGGCGCGCCAGCACGTCGGCGCGGCGCGCGACGGGCCGGCGCTTGTTGGCGGGATTGGAGATCCAATCCTCGACCAGCGCGCGCGCATTGGCCCGCGTCAGCGCGGTGTCGGCGGCGCGTAAGTGACGCAGCCAGCCGAAGCCGAGCAGCGCGACCTCCCAATCCTCCGACGGCGGCTCGAGATCGAAGATCGAGCGGCCATGGCAATTGACGATCTTGCCGGCGAAGACAAAGCGGCCGGCATAGATCTCGGCGGCGCGGGTCGCATCCGCCGTGCGCAGATCATGCGGCGCGATGATCAGCCGGTCGGTGCGGCCGGGCCAGACCCGCGACAGCGCAACGGATCCGCCGCTCGCGCGCGACAGCATGTTCCGCGCGAAGCGGTTCATGACCAGCGTCGAGATACGTCTGCGTTGAGCGACCGACACGCCTTGCCTTGAAGGGGGAGAGGATTAACGACGAATCCTTCTTAATCCCAAAATCGGACGTCCGACACCATCTTGAAGGCTCGCGAATCAGCGCCGTGGCAAAAACCGGTGCAAAATCAGGATTTAACGAGCCGGGCCGCGTAGAATCCGTCGAGCCCGCCGAGCTTGGGATCGGCGTTCGGCAGATGGCTGGGCAGGGTGCGCAAATCGCCATCGGCGGTGACGATCTCGCTGAGCCCCGACACCTCGGACGCTTCGATCGGCACGCGCCGAAGCGCAGGCTCCGCGGCCAGCAGCGCGGCCACGGCCTGCTCACCCTCCTCGGGTTCCAGCGAACAGGTGCAGTAGATCAGCGTCCCGCCGGGTTTGAGCAGCGATAGTGATTTCCGCAGCAACCGCTGCTGGAGCGCAGTCAAAGCGGCGATGTCGGACTCCTGGCGCAGCCATGCGACGTCGGGATGGCGGCGGATCGTACCGGTCGAAGTGCAGGGCGCATCGATCAGGATGCCGTCGAAGCCTTCGGCCGGACCGGCCCATTCTACGGCGTCGGCGACCACAGTCTCGGCCTGGAGCGACAGCCGCGCCAGATTCTCGCGCAGGCGTGCCACTCTGGCGGGCGAGCGGTCGATCGCTGTGACATGCGCGCCGGCCTGCGCCAGTTGCGCGGTCTTGCCGCCGGGGGCGGCGCAGAGATCGGCAATGGACTTGCCCTTGATGTCGCCGAACAGCCGGGCCGGCAGCGCGGCGGCGGCATCCTGCACCCACCATTGCCCCTCGGCGAAGCCGGGCAGCATGGTCACCGAGCCGTGCAGCAGCATCCGCACCGTGCCGGTCGGCAGCGTCTCGCCATGGAGGCGGCTCGCCCATTGTGCGGCGTCCGACTTCACGGTGAGATCGAGCGACGGCTCGTGGCTAAGTGCGAGCGCCATGTCCCTTGCGGTCGCCTCGCCGTAATGCGCGCTCCAGCGCGCGAGCATCCAGGGTGGCAGGTCCAGCGATTGTGTTGCGACTTCATCCACCAGCGCCTGGCCCTCGCGCGCACAGCGGCGCAGCACGGCGTTGACGAGACCGGCATAGCGCGCGGCGCGGCGATCGGATTGCACGAGACGAACGGAGAGATCGACCGCGGCGTGATCAGGCACGTCCATCCAGAGGATCTGGGCGGCGCCGATCAACAGCGCGCTCTGCGCGCGCGGCGCGTCGGAGGGAATGCCCTTGTCGAGCAGGCGAGACAGCACATGGCCGAGCGTGCCGAGCCGGCGCAGCACCGTCGCGACCAAGCGCCGCATCAGCGCGCGGTCGCGGTCGGCCAGCGTCTTCAGTCCGGGGTGGGCGCCGCCGCCGTCGAGCTGGTCGTCAAGCGTGCGGTGCTTGTGCAGGACGCCGTCGACGATATCGGCGGCAATCCGCCGCGCCGCGAGACCGGGCACTTCGGACGGAGGAACGAAACGTTGAGATGGCATGCGGAAGCAAGGTTCTGAGCGAGCGGCAGTTCCGCCGCAATGGGCGCATGCCTTGAGGAGGGGATATGTGGCACGCGAATATGCCAAATGTAAGAATGGCCGCTCGCGTTTACAGCGTGCTGTGACCATTTCAGCAATGCGTTATTGGACGTCGCGCGTTTTCTGATCCTGCGCTAGGAACCGCACGATGAGTGACCAGCCCTCCGTTCCCGATCGCAAGCCGCTGTCGCCGGCCGCCCAGCGTGCGCTGGCCGAAGCCGAGGCGCGCCGGCAGGCCGCTGCTGCACACGCCAAGGACGGCACCAAGGCCGCGCCGAAGGAATTGCAGGGACCGAAGGGGCCCGAGCCGACCCGCTACGGCGATTGGGAGCGCAAGGGCATCGCCTCCGACTTTTGAGGTCCGGTTCTCGAGGCGCACTCTTCTTTTCTTAAGGCGCGCTTGTCTTACGGCACTCTTCTTAAGTCTTAAGGCGCTCTTGCTCTTAAGGCGCGCTTGCCGGTTCAGCCGACTCAGCCCTAGCGTGCGTGGATGCCGCGCTTCGATCCCAGCCATCCATACCGGCCAGCATACAGTGGCTCGCCGTTCGGCCGTCGCTTCTCCGGATTGTTGCCGTGGATGTTCGTGGTCGGCGTCGTGATGACCGTCGTGCTCGCCTTCCGCCAGGGGACGAACTGGCCCATTCCGCATGCGGATGACGGACAATCGCGAGACGCCGCGATCATCCTGCAGCAGTCCGGCGGTTCCGACGTGCGTCAACCGGTCGACGTTATCAGGACCATCGACGGCGACACCTTCCTCGCTCGCGTGCACCAGCGCGACGGGCGCGATCTCGTTGCGCGGGTTCGGCTGCGCGGCATCGATGCACCCGAGATGAAAGCATCCTGCCAGGACGAACTGGACAAGGCCGAAGCCGCCAGCGATGCGCTGCGCAACCTGCTCGGCCAGGGCGGCGTCGCGATCTACAATCTTGGCCAGGACAAATACGGGCGCGTTCTCGCCGACGTCGCGACCAAACGCACCGCCAACGTCTCGGCCGCGCTGCTCGCGGGCGGCTATGCGCGCAGCTACAATGGCGGCCACCGCGACGGCTGGTGCGCAAGAGGCTGGCGCTTCTGGTAACGAAAAAGCCGCGTCTTTCGACGCGGCTTTGTTGTCTTGCCTGGATCCCGGCGATCAGCGCGTCACGACCACCGTCGTGCCGACGGAGACGCGGCTGTAGAGATCGGTGATGTCGTCGTTGAGCATGCGGATGCAGCCATAGGAGACGAAGCCGCCGACCGAGCCGGGCACGTTGGTGCCGTGGATCGCGTATTCGCCGCCGGCCAGCGTCATTGCCGCGACCCCCATCGGGTTGCGCGGCGAGCCGCCCGGGATCACGTCGGGAATGCTCGGCTTGTCGCGCT
Organism: Bradyrhizobium sp. AS23.2; assembly: GCF_001908185.1. Lineage (GTDB taxonomy): Bacteria > Pseudomonadota > Alphaproteobacteria > Rhizobiales > Xanthobacteraceae > Bradyrhizobium. Next base: position 13,996 of record NZ_LGHM01000035.1, on the reverse strand, counting down.
TCACCTCGGCGGGCGGCGACCAGGCGGGATTGCGATACTTGCCGTCGATGCGGGTGGTGCCGGCCCACTGCTTGCCGGACTTGCCGACGCCGACCGGATAACGCATGGCGTGGCCGTCATCGAGAATGAGATAAAGCCGCCGCTCATTGGTTTTGACCACGATGGTGCCCGGCGAATAATCGGCCAAGTGCGTCCCCACCATTTCCGGCCGCGCCTGCGCCGCCGTCGACATCAAGACCCCTGCCCCGATGGTGGCGGCCAGCGCCACAGCAATCTTCATCGACATGAATGTCCCCTTTGCCCCGAACGGGATCGTCCAAATTGACGCAAAACCCGGCAATCGCCGGCTCGCCGAGTCCTTGTTGGGGACATTCTGAACCGCGCCCGTTAACCGGATGGTTTCCACGCACAGCCACCGGGGCCAGCCAGCAGGCGGAACAAAGAAAATGTTCGAAATAAAGTAAATGACCTGAAAACAACACTCGGCGGGAAAGGTGCGGGGGCGGCGGCAAGCGCCCTGACAAGTGCGTGAGGGGTGTGAACGGCTGTTATTTTGGGGGCGTTCGCGCGAAACGCGGCCGCGTGTCCCGGACGCGGCGCGGCATGTCCCGGCGATGCGAAGCATCGTCCGGTGTGACGCGCCGCAGAGCCGGGACCCACGTCGCAGAGGGGATATTGTTGGTGCGATGGGCCCCGGCTCTGCAGCGCACCGCTGAAGAAGCGCTGCGCTGCGTCCGGGGCACGAGGTCTGGCTCAGGCCGACTTCTTGTTCTGCCGGTTCTTGACGAGGTCGTCGACGACGGCGGGATCGGCCAGGGTCGAGGTGTCGCCGAGGCTGCCCGGTTCGTCCTCGGCGATCTTGCGCAGGATGCGACGCATGATCTTGCCGGAGCGGGTCTTGGGCAGACTTGGCGCGAACTGGATCTGGTCGGGCGAGGCGATCGGGCCGATTTCCTTGCGCACCCAGGTGACGAGCTCCTTGCGCAGATCGTCGGTCGGCTCGACGCCGGACATCAGGGTCACATAGGCGTAGATGCCCTGGCCCTTGATGTCGTGCGGGAAGCCGACGACGGCCGCCTCCGACACCTTGTCATGCGCGACCAGCGCGCTCTCGACTTCGGCCGTGCCCATGCGATGGCCGGAAACGTTGATGACGTCGTCGACGCGGCCGGTGATCCAGTAATAGCCGTCGGCATCGCGCCGGCAGCCGTCGCCGGTGAAATACTTGCCCTTGTAGGTCGAGAAGTAAGTCTGCTCGAAGCGGGCGTGGTCGCCATAGACCGTACGCATCTGGCCCGGCCAGGAGCGGGTGAGACAGAGATTGCCTGATGTCTCGCCGTCCAGCACCTTGCCGTCGGCGTCGACGATTTCCGGCACCACGCCGAAGAACGGCTGTGTCGCCGAGCCCGGCTTCAGCTTTGTTGCGCCCGGCAGTGGTGTGATCAAGATGCCGCCAGTCTCGGTCTGCCACCAGGTGTCGACGATCGGGCAGCGGTCGTCACCGACGACGCGGTAATACCACTCCCAGGCTTCCGGATTGATCGGCTCGCCGACCGAGCCGAGCAGGCGGAGCGAAGCGCGCGAGGTCTTCTTCACGGGCTCGTCACCCGACTGCATCAGCGCGCGGATCGCAGTCGGCGCGGTGTAGAAGGTGTTGACCTTGTGCTTGTCGATGACGTTCCAGAATCGCGAATTGTCCGGATAATTCGGCACGCCCTCGAACATCAGCGTGGTCGCGCCGTTGGCGAGCGGCCCGTAGAGAATGTAGCTGTGGCCGGTGACCCAGCCGACGTCCGCGGTGCACCAGTAGATGTCGCCGTCGTGATAATCGAACACGTATTGATGTGTCATCGCGGCGAACACGAGATAGCCGGCGGAGGTGTGCAGCACGCCCTTGGGCTGGCCGGTCGAGCCCGAGGTGTAGAGGATGAACAGCGGATCCTCGGCGTGCATGTGCTCGGCCGGGCATTCCGTTGTCACCATCGCGGCGGCCTCGTGATACCAGAGGTCGCGGGTCGGGTTCATGTCGATCTTGCCGCCGGTGCGTTTGACCACGACGACCCAGTCGACGCCTTCGGTCTTGGCAAGCGCCACGTCGACATTGGCCTTCAGCGGCACCTTCTTGCCGCCGCGCAGGCCCTCGTCCGCGGTGATGATCACCTTGGATTGGCAGTCGTTGATGCGCTGGGCGAGGCTGTCGGGCGAGAAGCCGGCGAACACCACGGAGTGGATGGCGCCGATCCGCGCGCAGGCCAGCATCGCGTAGGCCGCTTCCGGAATCATCGGAAGGTAGATGGTGACGCGGTCGCCTTTCTTGACGTTGCGGGTGCGCAGGATGTTGGCCATCCGGCAGACCTCGTCGTGGAGCTCCTTGTAGGTGATGTGCTTCGACTGCGAGGGATCGTCGCCTTCCCAGATGATCGCCGTCTGGTTGGCGCGCTTGTGAAGATGCCGGTCGATGCAGTTATGGGCGACGTTGAGGACGCCATCCTCGAACCATTTGATCGAGATGTTGCCGGGCGCGAAGGAGACGTTCTCGATTCTCGTCGGCGCCTTCATCCAGTCGATGCGCTTGGCCTGCTCGGCCCAGAAAGCGTTCGGGTCCGAGATCGAGCGGGCGTACATGTCCTTGTACTTGGCCTGGTCGATCCAGGCGCGCTTGGCCCATTCCGCAGAGACGTCGTAGATCTTCTCGGACATGTTTTCCCTCCAGATACGGCAGCCGAGCATTGGTGAATGGCGAGCCGACTTGATCGTTCAACCGATTATGCGTCGGGCTAACCGGGCCCGACAAGGAGCACAAGCTGAACCTTCGGCGAGCGGCCGGCCATGCGCAGGATCAACGCCTGTTGGTGCGACTGTCGCAGATCTGAAACAGGCCGAGGGGCGGCTTTCGGGGGCTTTACCCCAAGCCCAGGAAGAGGCCGCGCAGAGCCCCCATGCACTTGTCGGCGGTATTTGGCAACCGTCTCTCACTGATTCGGGACTCGCAATGCCGTTCGGAACACCCTAAATGGCCAACCCGGGCCCGGAGAGACCCCTCGGAACAAAAATCAGAACAGCGGCATTGACCGATAACAGACAGGGCTAAGGCTTAAGACTATGATGGATCAGCAGAATCTCGGGACGATGCGGCCCGCTTCAGCCGATCCTGCCGCTATGGCGCTGGCCAAAGCCCTCGGACAATGGCCGAAACCAGCCACTTCCGGCCGTCCCAGCCCGAAAAAGATGTACGACACGGCGCCCACGGCGACGGTCGAGTCGCTCGCCAGGGAGCATGGCCTGCGGCTTGGCGACCAGAATGGGCTGACCATCCGCCGCATCAGGCGCGGCAAGGGCTATTCCTTCGTCCGTCCCAACGGGGCCCATATCCGCGATGCCCGCACCATCCGCCGGCTGCACGCCATGGCGGTGCCTCCGGCCTATCGCGAGGTGCGTTACTCGGCCGATCCGAGTTCGCATCTCCAGGCGGTGGGGCGAGATGCCGCGGGCCGGCTGCAATACCGCTATCACGCCGACTGGGAGAAGGTCCGCGAGCACCGCAAGGCGCATCGCCTGGAAAAGCTCGTCGGCGCGCTGCCAAAGATCCGGCGCAAGGTCTCGATGTTCCTGTCGGGCGACGAGCCGACGCGTGAATTCGCGCTCTCGGCCGTGATCGAGCTGATCGCGCGCACCGCGATCCGCCCCGGCAACGAATCCTACGCCCGTCTCAACGGCACCCGCGGCGCCACCACGATGCTGAAGTCGAACGTCACGCTCGAAGAGGATTCCTTCGTGCTGACCTTCAAGGCGAAGGGCGGCAAGGCGGTGCGGAAAGAATGTGACGCCGCCAAGCTGGTGCGCGCCATCGGCATCCTGCGCAGCGTTCCGGGCAAGCGCATGTTCCAGTATCGCGATGCCTATGGCATCGTGCGCGCGGTCAACACCACGCAGGTGAACGCGTTCTTGCGCGAGATCGCCGGCATCAAGATTTCGCTGAAGGATTTCCGCACGCTGATGGCCTCTGCCGTGGTCGTGGAATCGCTGTCGCGGATCACGCCGGCGACCAGTCAGCGCGGCCGCAAGAAGCAGGTGCTGGACGCGATCCGCGCGGCCGCCGACAAGCTCTCCAACACGCCGGCGATCTGCCGCAAGAGCTACGTCCACGACACCATCGTCACCGCCTTCGAGGACGGCATCCTTGAACGCTTCGCCGCGACCATGAAGGGCCAGCGTTCGCAGGCGAGACGCGAGCAGCTTTTGCAGCAGGTGGTCGCGACCGCGGCGGTTTGACCCGCCGCATCGCTACATTTCGTGTGAAATACCCTTGTCGGGGCCGGGATCGCCGCCGGCCGCTGCGGTCGTGAGCCGTCCCAGATAGTGCGCCCACCCTTTCGCATGCGCGGCAGCCTGTTCCTCGGTCGGCAGGCCACTGTGCGTCAAGCGCAGCAGCGTGCCGCCGTCGCGCTCGATCAGGTCGATCTCGATCAGGCTCGAGCCGGGTGGCACTTCCTGACCGCCTTCCCAGCCGAACGTATAGGCCAGGCGGTGCACCGGCACGACCTCTCGGAACGCGCCGCGACCGACGCCGCCGCGCGGGCCGATACCCTTGAGCAGGTAGACCCCGCCGGGATGCGGCTCCGTGGTCGCATCCGAGCCCATCCAGCTCAGGATCTTCTCGGGGTCGGTCAAATAGGCGAAGACGGTGGCGCGCGGAGCCGCAATCTGGGTCTCGCGTCGCACTACGAACGGTTCGGTCATCGGCGATCCTCCCTCGGCTGCCGCTGGGACATGGCGGCGCCGCAGCGCCCCGTCAAGGATTGCCCGTGACAAAGACGGCCAGTCTTCGCCATCATCGGGCCATGCAACTCTCCCCGACCCTCGCCTGGCTCGTCGATGCCGCCTCGGATAGTCGCGGAGCCGACCGCCTGCTTACGGAACTCGGCGCGCATCTGGTCGCCGACGGCGTGCCGCTTGCGGGCGGCGCCTTGACGCTGGAGGTGCCGCATCCGCTGATCGCAAAGCGGACCTGGCTCTGGCGCGCCGAGAGCGGCACGGTGATCGAAGCGCTCGGTTTCGCACCGAGCGGCCTTGCGCCCGATCCGCCGAACGATGCCGGTCGCCGCTGGCTGCGCGACATCGCGGGCGGCGAAGTCCACGAAGACATTGTCGGACGGCAAGGTGGGCCGTTGCTCGGCTGGATCGGGCCGCGTCCGTTCACTGCAGATGAGATTGAGCAATTGCGTCAGGCCGCGCGTTTCGCCGCGACGCCCCTCGCCGTGCTCGCTGCGCGCGCCACCTTGCGCGCGACGCTGGATGCCTATCTTGGCAAGCGTAGCGCGGAGCGGGTGCTGGCGGCGCCCTTGCGACGTGATCTCGGCGAGACCATTCAGGCCGCGCTGCTTTATGCGGACCTGCGCAATTTCACGTCCTTGTCTGAATCGAATGCGCCCGCCGATGTCATCGCGGCGCTCGACGCCTGGTTCGATCGCATCGCCGGCGCCGTTCATGCCTTTGGCGGCGAGGTGCTGAAATTCATCGGCGACGGCGTACTGGCGATCTTTCCGGTGATCGAGGCGTCACCGCGCAGTGCGTGCGATGCCGCTCTGCGTGCGGCAGGCGCGGCCAGGGCCGGCATGGCCCATCTCAACGGCGAGCGCCGGGCCCAAGGCCTGCCGCCACTCGCGTTCGGTGCGGCCCTTCACCTCGGCGAGATACTCTGGGGCAATATCGGCGCCGCCAACCGTCTCGACTTCACGGCGATCGGTCCCGCCGTCAATCTCGCCAGCCGCCTCGAAGGTCTGTGCAAGCAGCTCGGCAAGACCGTGCTGGTGTCGGGCGCGCTCGCTGCTGAGACGGATACCCCTCTGATCGCGCTCGGCGCGCATGCACTCCGTGGCATCGCTGCGCCATGCGAGGTGTTCGCGCTGCCGGAGACGTAGGTTCGAATAAGCTCAAACCCCGCCCATCTTGCAGACGAGCTTCCACTCCTCGGCTGTCACCGGCTGCACCGACAGGCGCGAATATTTCACCAGCGCCATGTCGGCGAGCTTTTTCTCCGCCTTGATCGCGGCCATCGTCACCGGCGTCTTCAAAGGCTTGTCGGCCTTGATATCGACGCAGACGAATTTTTCGGTCTTGTCGGTCGGGTCGGGATAGGCTTCCTTGACGATCTCGGCGATGCCGACGATCTCCTTGCCCTCGTTGGAATGATAGAAGAATGCCTTGTCGCCCTTCTTCATGTTCACGAGATTCTGGCGCGCAGTGTAATTGCGCACGCCGGTCCAGGCCTCGCCCTTGGCGCCCTTTTCCACTTGCTGGTCCCAGGACCACACCGACGGTTCGGATTTCACCAGCCAGTACGCCATGTTCATTCCTCTGCCTTGAAGGGGCGCGTCAAAAGTCCTGAAATCGCGGCGTCGATCGTGCTCCGGCCGCTCAGGATCGAAGCGACCGCTTCTGATACCGGCATCTCGACGTTTTGCGAAGCTGCGAGCTCGATCAGCACGGGGGGCGGTGAACTCGCCCTCGGCGAGCTTGCCGGCTGGCGGCTGCTCGCCACGCCCGAGCGCGAGCCCGAGCGCGAAATTGCGCGATTGCGGGCTTGAGCACGTCAGGATCAGATCGCCGAGACCGGACAGGCCCGTGAGCGTCTCGCTGCGCGCGCCGAGTGCGCGGCCGAGGCGCGTCAGCTCGGCAAAGGCGCGGGTCGTGAGCGCAGCCTGGGCGGACGCGCCGAGCTTGCGCCCGACCGCGATGCCGACCGCGATCGCGAGCACGTTCTTGGCCGCGCCGCCGATCTCGACGCCGCGAATGTCTGTGGAGTGATAGGGGCGGAATGTCGGCGAACCCAGCGCCTGCACCAGGCTGCTGGCCAGTGCCTCGTCCTTCGCCGCCAGCGTCACGGCCGTCGGCAAGCCGCCTGCGACATCGTCGGCAAAACTCGGACCCGACAGGATCGCCGGCTGCGCGTGAGGGGCGGCCTCGGCGATCACTTCCGTCATGAATTTGTGGGTGCCGTGCTCGATGCCCTTGGCGCAGGCGACGATCGGCACCGGCTTCGCCAGATGCAAGGCCAGCATGTTGACGGCGCCGCGCAGATGCTGTGCCGGAGTCGCGATCAGCAGCATGTCGGCGTGTGCGGCCATGGCGAGATCGTTCGCCACGATGATCTCCGGCGCAAGCCGTACGCCGGGCAGCCGCGGATTGTCGCGTGTCGATGCGATTCGGGTCGCATGTTCGGCATTGCGCGCCCAGAGCGTCACGCTCCGCCCTGCCCTCGCCGCCACCGTCGCCAGTGCCGTCCCCCAGGCGCCTGCACCGATCACCGCGACGGATTGGAACGCGGTCATCGCTCGATTCCTCCACTCCCTCTCCCCGCCTGCGGGGAGAGGGTCGGGGTGAGGGGGAGTCTCCGCAAGGACGGTGACAGAAAGAATCGCGGAGAGTCCCCCTCACCCGGATTGCATCTCCGATGCAATCCGACCTCTCCCCGCAAGCGGGGCGAGGTGAAGCGGAGCTCGTAGCGACACCACAGCATTCAGAATCCCGCTCGCGTGTTGCCGTAGCCTGCCGGCGCCGTCGCATTGGCATCCAGCAGCCAGCGTGCACGGGGTTGCGCTTCCATTGTATCGGTCAGGCCGAGCGCGAGGCGTTCGGCGCCGGCCCATGCGATCATCGCGCCGTTATCGGTGCAGAGCGCAGGCGGCGGCATGATCAGTTGCGTCTTGGTCTGTCGCGCGACGTCATGCAGGGCGCCGCGGATCGCCTGATTGGCGGCGACGCCGCCGGCGGCCACGAGCGCGCGTGGCGCGCCGAATTGTTCGTTGAAAAGCTTGAGACCAACACTCAGCCGGTCGGCCGTCGAATCCAGCACGGCGGCCTGGAAGCTCGCGCAGAGGTCGCTGATGTCCTGCGGTGTGATCTCCGTGAGTCGGCTGGCTTCGTTGCGCACCGCCGTCTTCAATCCCGACAGCGAGAAATTGGCATCGGGGCGTCCCTGCATCGGCCGCGGAAACGCGAACCGCGTGGCATCGCCATTTGCCGCCGCGCGCTCGACCTGCGGTCCGCCGGGATAGGGCAGGCCCAGCATCTTCGCGACCTTGTCGAAGGCTTCGCCGATCGCATCGTCGACAGTGGTGCCGAGCCGCACATAGTGGCCGACGCCGGTGACCGCGACGATCTGGGTATGGCCGCCCGAGGCGAGGAACAGGCAGTAGGGGAATTCGATTCCATCGGTGAGGCGCGGCGTCAGCGCATGCGCCTCGAGATGGTTCACAGCGACCAGCGGCGTGTCATGCACCATGGCGATCGCTTTCGCGGTGGTGAGCCCGACGATGACACCGCCGATCAGGCCCGGTCCCGCGGCCGCCGCGACACCGTCGAGCTGGGCGAAGCCGATACCGGCCTCGCGCATGGCGCGGTCGATGATGCCGTCGAGCAGATCGACATGCGCGCGGGCTGCAATCTCCGGCACGACGCCGCCGAAACGGGCGTGCTCCTCGACCTGCGATCGCACGATATTGGACAGGATCTTGCCGCTGCCGTCAGGCGCGCGTTCGATCACGGCCGCGGCGGTCTCGTCGCAGGTGGTTTCGATGCCCAGTACCAGCATTGGCGAATTGTTATCCAATTTGCGCCCTTGCGCTCATCCGTAAAGCAGAGTTCTGGTACGTCCGGTAGCATTCCGGGGTCGGCCTGCGCAATCGTCACGCGCGGCCATCCTCGCGAATGCGTCACCGCCACGTCCCCGGGAACACAAGCGATGTCCATTCTTGTCACACGGCCGCATCCCGACAACGAGGCGACGGCGGAAAATCTCCACGCGCGGGGTCATGTGGTGCTGCTCGCGCCGGTGCTCAAGTTCGAGCCAGTCGCTTTCCACGACGAGAGCGAGGCGGGCTATGGCGCCGTCATCGTCACGTCGGCCAACGCGATCCGCGCCGTCGCACCGCAATTGCGGGACCTTGGCCTCTTGCAGCTTCCGCTGTTCGCGGTCGGCGAACACACCGCCGCCGTGGCACGGGACGCCGGCTTCGCCGAGGTGATCGTCGCCGGCGGCGATGCCGTGGCCTTGCGCGACAAGGTGATGCAGAGCGCGCGCGACAAGGTGCTGAAGAAGAAAAGCACACTGCTTTATCTTGCAGGCGCGGATCTTTCGCGCGATCTCGGTGGCGAACTCGGCGCCGAAGGATTCAACGTGGTCACGCAGACCACCTATCGCATGGCGCCGGTCAAGATATTGCCGCGCGAGGTCTGCGAGGGCTTTGCCGAACATGGGATCGAGGCCGTGCTGCATTACTCACGGCGCAGCGCGCGGGCCTTCCTGGATGCCGCACGGGACGAAGGCGTCGAAATCTCGGCGCTGGCGATCCCGCAATGCTGCTTGTCCGAGACGGTCGCGGGCGTGCTGCGCGACGCCGGCGCGTCGCAGGTTCTGGTGGCGGCGACTCCGGACGAAAATGCCCTGTTCGACACCTTGGAGCGTGCTTTGCGCACCCGTTTGGCGTAAGAGGGCGAGCCGAATCCGACGCAATCGGGTCCGCCCCGGGTACGCAAGTGTGAGGAACCGTCACGATGGCCGACGACAAGCCTGAAGACGCAGGATTGGCCCCCGAGTCCGGCCGTGCCAAGCGCACTCCGCCCACCATCGACCTCGAGGCGGCAGAAATCTCGACCCAGCCGCAGGAGGTGGCGGGCGAGCCGGAGGCTCAGCTGACGAGCGAGCAGGCCGCGGATGAGCAGGCCAACTCCGCAGAGACCAAGTTCGAAGAAACCAAGGCCGAGCCTCACTCCGAGCCCGCCGAGGAGCAGCCTTCCGTGGCGTCCACGCCTGCGTCGCCGCCGATTTCGTCGCCGATTTCGCCTTGGGTCATTGCGCCCTTCTCGGGCGCGGTAGCCGCGGCACTCGTGATTGCGGTCGGCTGGATGCTGGGCTGGCCCGCGGTGCAGGCGCCCCCTGCCGCGCCGCAAGTGACAAGCGCGACGGTCGACGCGCTGAGTGGTCGCGTTGCTGCGGTCGAAGCCAAGGCTGGCAAGCCGGTCGCAGATCCGGCCATGGCGACGCGGATCGACGCGCTGGAAAAATCCGTTGGCGCACTGCGCAGCGACATCGCCAATCTGCGCGCGCAGTCCGACAAGACTGCGAGCGCGTTGAACGACGTGAAATCTGCGCCGCGCGCTGCGGCGCCTGATCTTGCCGCCCTCAACGACCGTATCGCGCAGCTCGAGCGCGCCAGCAAGACCGAGCGTGCCGAGATCGCGCAGCAGGGCGAAAAGATCGCCAGTGCCAAGACGATGGACGACCAGCCGCTGCGCCATGTGGTGGCGGCGGCCCTGCTCGACGTCGCTGTCCGCCATGGCGACCCGTACGAATCGCAATTGGTCGCGGCGCGGTCGCTTGCCGCCGAGCCCGACGCGCTGAAGCCGCTCGACACATTCGCATCGTCAGGCATCCCGACACCGGTCGCGCTGAGCCGCGAGCTCCTCAACATCGTACCCAAACTCTCTCCGCCGGCCGAAGCCCCACCCGGCGGCGCCGGCATCGTCGAGCGTCTGCAGGCCGGGGCGTCGAAGCTTGTCCGCATCGAGCGCACCGACGGCGTTGGCAATGATCGCGGCGCCATCGTCGCGCGGGTCACCGCCGCGGCGCTCCGCAACGATTTCGTGGAGGCCCGGCGCGAGCTGAAGACGCTGCCCGAGGCCGATCGTGCACCGGCGCAGGCCTGGCTCGACAAGGCCGCTGCTCGCGACGCCGCGCTCGCGGCCTCCCGCAAATTCGCCGACGATGCCATGGCGGATCTCGCCAAGTCTGATCCAATCAAGCCTGCTCAATAAGGTTCGCGCAATAACTAGCGCGTAATAGGGATCGCCATGCTTCGCATCGTCCTGTTCCTCGTCCTGATTGCGCTGGCGGCGGCCGGCGCGGCCTGGGTTGCCGACCAGTCCGGCGATTTCGTCCTGACCTGGGGCGGTCTCCGCGCCTCAACGACGTTTCCCAGGTTCGTGCTTTTGCTCGGCCTTTTTGCCGCGGCCGTCGTGCTCGTCTGGAGCATCCTGACGACGATCTGGCGCACGCCGGGGCGTTTGCGCCGCCGCCGTCACGAAAAGCGCCACGCCCGCGGCCGCCACGCCATCACCCACGGCCTGCTCGCAATCGGTCATGGCGACACCGCGCTCGCCCGCCGGCACGCGGAAGCGGCGCGGCGGCATGCGCCGGATGATCCGCTCGCGCTTCTGCTGCACGCGCAATCCGCCCAGCTTGAAGGCAATCGCGATGAGGCGCAGCGCGCCTTCCGCGCCATGGCCGAGCGCGAGGACACGCGCCTGCTCGGCCTGCGCGGCCTGTTCATCGAGGCGCAGCGCGCCGACGATGCGGTCGGCGCGGTGATGATCGCGGAGGAAGCGATCAAGCTGTCGCCATCCTCGACCTGGGCCTCGCATGCAGTGCTCGGATTCCGCTGCGCCCGCGGCGACTGGAGCGGCGCGCTCGCGATCCTCGATTCGAATCTGTCCGCGGGCTTGATCGACAAACAGGCCTATCGCCGCCAGCGCGGCGTGCTGCTGACGGCGCGCGCGCTGGAATTGGAAACGACCGACCGCGGTGTCGCGCGCGAGAGCGTGATGGAGGCGGTCAAGCTGGCGCCGACCCTGGTACCTGCCGCGGTGCTTGCGGCAAAATTCGAGAGCGAGGCGCATCAGGTGCGCCGCGCCATGAAGCTGGTCGAGGCCGCCTGGCTCGCCAATCCGCACCCTGATCTCGCTGAGGCCTACGCGCATGTGAAGCTCGGTGATTCCGCCCGGCAGCGCTTGCAGCGCGTCGAGGCGCTCGCAGCCAAGACGTCTGCCGCCAAGGCTGGCCACATCGAGGGCCAACTCGCGATCGCGCGCGCCGCGATCGATGCTTCCGAATTCGCGCGCGCGCGCGAGGTGCTGGCGCCTTACGTCAGCGATCCGACCCAGCGCGTGGCGCTGCTCATGGCCGAGGTCGAGCGCACCGAGCATGGCGACAGCGGCCGCGCCCGCGCCTGGACGCTGCGCGCGGTGCGTGCCCGCCATGATCCGGCCTGGACCGCGGACGGCTATGTCAGCGACCGCTGGCGCCCGATCTCCCCGGTCACCGGCCGCCTCGACGCCTTCCAGTGGCAGACGCCGGTTGCGAGCCTGCCTTCCGACAAGGGGCCCATGATCGAATCCTCGGCCTTCGAGGAAGCCATGCTGGCGGCCCCGCCGCCGAAGCGGGTGACCGCACCTTCGAGCGAAAGCCCGGTGGAACCGCCCGTGACTGCACCGGATCCGGTGCCGGCCGCACAGGACAATTCGCCCCCTGAGGTCAAAGAAGCCGTCAAGGAAGAGCTGATCGTCACGTCCGCTGAGCCGGCCAAACCGACCCCGGTGCCAGCCGAATCAGCGCCGGCGGCAGCAACGCCGGTGTTCCGGACCCGCGCCGACCTCGGCCAGCCTGCACCGGCGCCGATCCAGGCCATCATCCCGATCGTCCGCGCCCCTGATGATCCCGGGATCGATGACGAGGGTCCGAGCGATGAATTTACGGAACAAATCGGCACGCCGAAGGCCCAGGCTGGCGGCTGGCGCGGATTCTGGTCCCGCTGGGGCGCGTAAGGCGCATTTCGCGCCCCGCTTGTCCTTGCCAATTCGGGCCATGCCCGATATCAGGAGCGCGCGTATCGGGGCCGGCCTCGCCGGGTCCGGCAGGGTTCGCCGCAATAGCTCAGTCGGTAGAGCACGTCATTCGTAATGACGGGGTCGGGGGTTCGAATCCCTCTTGCGGCACCATTTATCTCTTTGTTTCAGTTGTGTTTTCTATGCGCGCCGTTTTTCTAATCCTGTCTGTCCTCAGGCTAGGAACCACCGCGTAACCACCAGGCAAACGTTCGCTATCCTTTCATCTACGGTCCAAGAGCCGATTCCCCCCGGGTAAGCAGGAGATGTCTTCGTGATGCGCCGAAGCTTATTGCTCGCGGTTCTGACCGCCTCGGTCGCCGGGTCGCAAGCATTCGCGTGGGACGGTGCCAACACGACCACCGGCTCGAGCGTTGAGATTGAGCGAGGCCAACTTGTTCGATCCGGCCGAACCATAGAAGTGTACGACAGCGACCAGGGTTACAAAGAATATGACGTAGACAGCATTCGGCGCACTGGCCGAACGGTTGAAATTGAGGCGACGGACACCTCGACAGGGGAGAGCACCACGCTCGAGATGGACGATGAATGACCTCTGGGCGTTCGCTTAGGTGGGAGCGAACAGCCGGAAGATCCCGGCGACAATTTGGAGCAAGCTGAGGACTGCAGGCTTAAATATCCAAACTGTTCCACCGACTACGAGCATTCCACTCAGGAAAAGCAGCGCGATAGCGCTCTTCTTACGCACGTAAGTTGCCTCGAGCAGGGCGCGCCCCAAACGGCGGTTGTCCATGGCCATGTTGAATGCAGTGGTGAACCAGGTGACCCCGACAACTAGTGCCGATGCTCCTATGAAGTTGAAGAAATTTTCTGCAGCAAAGGTGCTCATCTGAAAGAGATGAGGAAAATTTGCTCTCTCCTCATTTGAGATCCGCGGCTGAATTAAAATAGCAATGGTGGCCACTACGATGGCAACGAATGCTAGGACAACGGTTCTCGATGCTGCCGCTTTGGTGATCGACGCATTCTGGCGATTCGCAATGATCTGCTCTGCCACCGTGATTTCGTCGGCCTTTGCCTGAAGGCTCAATAACAGCGCCTCGTCGTTGAAGTCAGGGAAGCCTTGATAGCGCTCTTTGAGCTTTGACTTACAACAATCAGCAAAGCTCTTGCAGTAGGATAGTATGCCCATCGCTCTAAGAGAGGACCTCGCATCTGGATCTCTCTTGAATCGTATGACTGCATAGTGCAACGAATATATGATGTTCTTTCGCCACTGAATGTCGTCGTCCCTGCGATCCTGCAGGATCAGGATCGTATCCGAAGATGGCTCATGATGTTGGTGGGCATGCGCTGCGTCACGAAGAAAAAAAAW
>NZ_LGHM01000343.1 GCF_001908185.1 Bradyrhizobium sp. AS23.2 | reverse complement strand
TTGCGCTACAATGCACAGCGGGAAACAGGGCAACCGGAAGCATCCCGGCCTTCCCTGCGCAGTGGTTGGAACGGCTTATGTCGCGCTCTCCCCGGGGAGCGATGCACTATTGCCCCCGTCGCCTCGCGGATGGCCGATGCGCGCGGTCCGGTCGGGCCGCAACATCACCGCAAGATTTGGCGCACAGACTCCGGGCGCCAGGACCACACGATTTGGCCGTACGTGGACCACACCGGTCGTGTGCGCGAGGTCTCCGCTCACAGTCGCCTGCCCTGCGAAGCCACTCGCGCCGATGTGGCCCACGTCCACCGCCGTCCGGCCCGCGTGTCGTGACGATCGCGATGCGCCCCTCTTCCTCGGGCCGGGATGAGGTGACAGATACGCCGTTTCCGAAATTCGGTAAAGCGGAATGTTTTTGTTGGCGTGCGTTGACCGATGGTTTGGGTGTTTTGCCCGTCGGGCAGCGCAAGGGCTTGTAGATGGGGTAACGGGTCCCTGAGGCCTTCAACCAAGCCGCGCGACGCGCGCATCAAACAGCGCCGTAGCTAGCGCGGCTTGGTTGAAGGCCTCAGGGAGCCCGTTACCCCATCTACGGGACGAGGCGTTAGAGCTAGCCGATCGCCTCGAGCGGATAGACGTCGATCGCGGGCTCTTCATAGGGATGCGCACTTCGGATCGCCGCGATCACTGCGGCGAGCTTCTCGGCTGCGCAGACGGTCTCGATGCGCTCTTCCTCGACCGCCTCGAGCCGTCCGACCTCGCCGATCGAGGGACTGGCACCGGCATCAGGCCTGAAGCGGCCAATGCCTTTCACCGTGAAGCTGCAATAGGAGTAATTGCCGATCACGCCGGCGCCGGCATCGCCCATCGCCTGCCGCACGCGATCGCCGTCAGACACCGGAACGAAGACGACGATCTTGCAATGCTTCATCGCGGCCTCCTCGCAGTGCATGCGCAGCCGCGGCTAGTCCTCGCTCGAGGCCGCCGAGCGATTGCGCAAATAGGCCTGCGACAACAGGAAAAATAATGCGCGCTCGCCATGATATTTGGCGGACGGCCGGGTGCGCTCGAAGCCATCGGCAAATATCTTGCCGGACTGGTCGCACACCTGCCATCGCCAGCCAAACCGCTTACGCCTGGTGAGGATCACTTCGAACATGCCGACGGGCTTGGTCCCCTGCTCCTGCCGGTCTCGCAAGGCATACGCACCTGCTCCGGCGTCCCCCGTTAGATGGATGCCCGACATATAACCCAGCAGGATGGAAAGAGAATAAAATTGATTATCGGAAATACGTATCTTGCACCGGCTGTCACGATGTCGCGACGCCTCTGGAATAAGGCGCTGCTGCCGGTGTTTCTTCACGCCCCAAAGCGCCGCCTCGTCGCGCCGACACAGGTATTCAAAGCAGAACACAGAGCGTGAGCATCTGTTCACTTGTACACACAATCGCAGAGGTAACAGGAGATAGCACGATCGTGCGCCGGATGAGAATTATTGTGCCGGACGTGAAGTCCGACGCCTGACCGCATGCGGCATCGCCGCGGAGGCGCTAGCGCGCGACGACTTCGACTTCGCCGTCGACGCCGTTGACGACGTTGAAGCCGCGCTCGTAGACCTTGCCCTCGTTCTTGGCGATGGCGCGGTATTCGCCTTCGGAGAGCACGACGCGCGGGAAGGCGCCGATCGATTCCTTGATGACGTCGCCGCCGGGGGTCAGCACCGACCAGGCGGTGTTGGCGAGAGCCTCGCCCCCCCCTGTCGCTGACGAGCTTCAGCGTGATGACCGCGGCGCGGTGCGTGATGGTGACGTCGGTGAGCTTGCCGGCCTGGACGCGGATGTCCGAGCGCACCACCGAATTGGCGTCGCCATAGTTGGAGATGATGTAGTAGGTGCCCTCCGGCAGCAGCACGACGTCGCCGGCGGAGACGTTCGGCACCAGCGAGGCGCGCTCGCCGGACTCGAACTGGCTGCCCTTGTAGATCGCGAACGAGATCTGGTTCTGCGGAATGCGGCTGGTGCCGACGCGGCCCTCGATGCGCAGGCCGCCGGCCGGCAGCACGAAGGATTCACGGTCGGTCTCGCCCTTCAGGCTGACGGTGCGCACCGCGCTGACGAGGCCGAAGGCGACGTGCACGACGTAATTGCCGGGCGGTAGCACGATATTGGGCGTGGCATTCCGATCCTCACGGATCAGCTTGAAGGTGCCGTTCTCGTCGGGACGGTCGGCGAACACGCGCCAGACCAGGCCGCTGGTGATCGGGGGTGTGTCCTTGCCGTATTTGGCGGTGAGCGACAGCACAGCCTGTCCGGGCACGGCCGCGTTGAGTGGCGCGGCCGGCGGCACGGTCGTGACCGCAGGCGGCGGCATGCTGGGCGTCACCGGCTGCATCAGGGTCGGCGGCAGGCTGGGGG
>NZ_LGHM01000341.1 GCF_001908185.1 Bradyrhizobium sp. AS23.2 | reverse complement strand
CGAAACTCTCCGTCGATGGCCGCTTCACCTCGACGGAATCACGGTTCGCCCTGCTCCTCAAGATAGTTCTGCAACAAAATCGGCCAATAGGAGACATACTCCTTGAAGTTTCCGCCCAATTTGGTCTCTACTTACAGGACCCTTGGGGGACTACATGTCGGCGCAGCAATATTCCCGTCGTAAGGCTGTTTCATCGCTGGCTGCTACAGTCGCCTGTGCGTTGGGCGGCCCCATCCCCGCAACCGCGGAACCAGTTTCCCCCCGCGAGACGCAAGACTGCGCCGGTCCGATTTTCTTCACAACAGGTCCAAACGCCGAGCTTTACGGCGCAAAAGATGGCTATCCTCTTCCCGACATTGCGGAGGCGCGGAGGCAAGGCGACCCTTGGGAGCCAAGATACCGTGTCGGCGCATTCACCCATATCGATCGCATCTATCCAACACGGCTCATCGAGCGAGCTGTGACGCCTTGGAAGTTCAAATGCTCAAGGGCAGAAGTTTACTACAATTTTCAGGGAAGCAAGTTTTCGCCCCTCGACTACATGTCGCGCAATCCGGTCACTGGCCTACTGATTGCCAAGGACGACCAGATTATCTTCGAGCGCTATCAGTACGCGCGAAC
>NZ_LGHM01000340.1 GCF_001908185.1 Bradyrhizobium sp. AS23.2 | reverse complement strand
GGCAATCGAACGGACAGTTTCGCCGGCATCAGCCCGTGCCAGAGCGCGCTCGCGAATGTCTTCAACCGGAAACGTCGCGTCATCCATGCTGGCGTCCGTTCGCCAGCATGGAGTTTGAATCAGAAATTGCCCCATCTGGGAATCCAGATTCCGCTAAAAGACAACATGCTCTAGGCCTCGGACGATCGCCCGACGCTCTCATAGACGAAGCCGGCCGCGGCCATCTCTTCGGGGCGGTAGATGTTGCGGAGGTCGACGATAATCGGTTGCGTCATGGCGCTTTTGAGCCGGTCGAGATCGAGCGCGCGGAACTGCACCCATTCGGTGACAATGACGAGCGCATCGGCGCCTTGCGCGCAGGAATAGGCATCCTCGCAATAGGTGATGCTGGGCAGCTCACCCTTGGCCTGCTCCATGCCGACGGGATCATACGCGCGTACCTTGGCGCCCATGTCGAGCAGCCCCGTCACCAGCGGGATCGACGGCGCATCGCGCATGTCGTCGGTGTCGGGCTTGAAGGTGAGACCGAGCACCGCGATGGTCTTGCCGCGCAGGGAGCCGCCGAGCACGTGGCTGACCTTGCGCGCCATCGCGCGCTTGCGGTTTTCGTTGACCGCCAGCACGGATTCGACGATGCGCAAGCTCACGTCGTAGTCCTGCGCGATCTTGATCAGCGCCTTGGTGTCCTTCGGGAAGCACGAGCCGCCGAAGCCGGGACCGGCATGCAGGAATTTGGTGCCGATGCGGTTGTCGAGGCCGATGCCGCGCGCGACCTCCTGCACGTTGGCGCCGACTTTTTCGGAGAGATCGGCGATCTCGTTGATGAAGGTGATCTTGGTCGCGAGG
>NZ_LGHM01000339.1 GCF_001908185.1 Bradyrhizobium sp. AS23.2 | reverse complement strand
AGGAACCAGGTCGCCAGACACACGACCAGCGAGAAGATGACGACCCAGCCGCGATAGACCGGCAGGAACATGAAGCCGAGATTCATGCCGCCCTTGAGCTGGTCCGGAATGGCGTAAGGCAGGCCGGAGGAGCCGAAATAGTTCTGGAACACGCCCTGCACGATCAGCGCGATGCCGAAGGTCAGCAGCAGGCCGTAGAGATGGTCGAGCCCGGTCAGCCATTGCAGCATCGTCCGCTCCAGGATCATGCCGAAGATGCCGACGATGATCGGTGCAAGCAGCAACGCCCACCAGTAGTTGATCCCGCCGAGGTTCAGCAGGAAATAGGCGACGAAGGCGCCCATCATGTAGACCGCGCCATGGGCGAAATTGATGATGTTGAGCATGCCGAAGATCACGGCGAGCCCGAGACTGAGCAGCGCGTAGAACGAGCCGTTAATCAGTCCCACCAGTAGCTGAGCGTAAAGAGCCTGCATCGATCCCGCACCCGGTCCCTTCGGCGTTCCCTAGAGCCGCCCGCCGACTAGCTGCCGGCGGGCTGTTGGTCTTACTTCTTAAGCAGCGCGCACTTGCTCTCGGAGAGCGGCGTGAAGGCCTGATCGCCTGGCACCGTACCGACCAGCTTGTAGAAATCCCACGGTCCCTTGGACTCGGAGGGCTTCTTCACCTCGAACAGATAGGCGTTGTGGATGGTGCGGCCGTTGGGCTGAATCTCGCCCTTGCCGAACAGATCGTCCTCGGTCGGCATCGACTTCATCTTCTCGACGACTTTCACGCCGTCATGCGGATTGCCGCCGAGCGCCTCGAGCGCCTTCAAGTAATGCCGCACGCCCGAATAGACGCCGGCCTGCACCATGGTCGGCGGAGCGTTGTTCTTCATCTTCTCGGCAAAGCGCTTGGAGAAGGCGCGGGTCTTGTCGTCCATGTCCCAGTAGAAGGTTTCGGTGAAGTTCAGGCCCTGTGCAGTCTCGAGGCCAATCGCCTTGATGTCGGTGAGGAACAGCAGCAGCGCCGCGAGCTTCTGGCCGCCCTTGACGATGCCGAACTCGGCCGCCTGCTTGATCGAGTTGGTAGTGTCGCCGCCGGCATTGGCAAGGCCGATGATCTTGGCCTTGGACGCCTGCGCCTGGAGCAGGAAGGACGAGAAGTCCGGCGTGTTCAGCGGATGCTTGACGCCGCCGACCACCTTGCCGCCATTGGCGGTGATGACGGCGGTGGTGTCGCGCTCGAGCGCCGCACCAAAGGCGTAGTCCGCGGTCAGGAAGAACCAGGTATCGCCACCGGCCTTCACCAGCGCCTGGCCCGTGGTGTGGGCCAGCATGTAGGTGTCGTAGGTCCAGTGCACGGTGTTGGGCGTGCACTGCGCGTTGGTGAGGTCCGAGGTCGCCGCACCGGAATTGATGTAGACGCCGTTCTTTTCCTTGACGACGTTATTGACGGCGAGCGCCACACCGGAGTTCGGCACGTCAACGATGATGTCGACCTTGTCGACGTCGAACCACTGCCGCGCGATCGCGGTGCCGATGTCGGGCTTGTTCTGGTGATCGCCCGAGATGATGTCGATCTTCCAGCCCTTCGCCGCAAGGCCGGAATCTTCGACGGCCATTTGCGCGGCTAGCGTCGAGCCGGGCCCGCCGAGGTCGGCATAGAGGCCGGACTGATCGGACAGCGCACCGATCTTGACGGTCTTGTCCTGTGCGAAGGCGACGCCAGCGGTGGTAACGGCCAACGCCGTGCCAAGCAGAAACGATGCAATCGACCTTGTCTTCATGCTACTTCCCTTGTGAAATATCTCGTGACCGTTCTAGACGCCGAGATAAGTGTGGAGCTTGTCCATGTTGGCGGCAAGCTCCGCATTGGAAAATCCGTCAATGATCTTGCCGTGTTCGACCACGTAGTAGCGGTCGGCGACGGTGGATGCGAAGCGGAAGTTCTGCTCGA
>NZ_LGHM01000338.1 GCF_001908185.1 Bradyrhizobium sp. AS23.2 | reverse complement strand
CAACAACCCGAAGCCCTTCAAATGGACCAAGTCCGCAGACCAGATCTTGGCTTCCGTCAAACGCTTCTGTCACAAAGCTCAGCAGACATTATGTGGCGAACTTTAGATTCACGTGACTAGGGCGCGTACTCACAAATCTTCGTCGATGTCCGGTTCGCCCCGACACCGACCGCCTTTGTGCAACCGCAGCAAATGTCGCGATGGGCCAGAAGCGGGCTTTTGGGCCATGGGTGACTCGATCTCAACGGCTTGCAACTGGCTCATGCTGTGGGCACCGTCCCGCCGTCGATGACATACTCAGCGCCCGTGATCGATGCGGCGCGTGGCGAGACCAGGAAGGTGATCAGATCGGCCACCTCTTGGGGCCGGGCGGGGCGACCAAGCGGAATGCCGCCCAGGGATTCCATGATGATCTTCTTCCCACCTTCATAGTCAGTGCCACGTTCCTCTGCCAGCCGTTGCGCGAATGCGACAGCGGCATCTGTCTCGATCCAACCCGGCGCGACGCGGATCACCCGGATGCCTTTGGGCGTTACCTCCTTCGATAAGCTCTTACTGTAGGTCGACAGCGCTGCCTTGGCAGCCGCGTAAGCCGTGGTCGCCTCCGGTAACGGCAATACGTGCTGGATCGAGGTCACATGAATGATCACGCCAGCGCCTTGTGCGATCATGGACGGCAGCAGAGATCGATCGAGTCGAACCGCCGGCATCAGATTCAGGTTCAACGCTCTCAGCCATTCCGTGTCGTTAAGCGTGGCGAACCCACCGGGCGGCGCGCTCGATCCGCCGACGACATGTACGATGACGTCGATGCCGCCGAATTCGCGCAGCACGCTTTGCGCTATTGCGTCGCAGCCGACAGCGGTCGTGAGATCGGCAGCAATATAGCGAAGCCGATCCGACTTACTCTCGGGAACGGTTCGCGCCGTGGCCATAACCCTCGCGCCGGTCGCGAGCAGCTTATCGACGACCGCCGCCCCGACCCCTTTCGTGCCCCCGGTGACGAGTGCGCGGAGATCCTTCAAGCCAAGCTCTGCGTTCACTGCACAATCTCCAGTCGCGAGATCGCATCGCCATCGAGAGTGAACGTGTAGTGTAGATCCACGGGGCTGCCAGGGAAGTTGCCGGTCACGCGCGCGGTGACCACAGTTTGCCCGCCGTCGTTCTTGATCGCGATGGGCTCGGCGACGTAGCTGTACTTCGCCGTCGAAGCCGCCTTCCACTCTTGGATGGCCTTGCGACCTCGGTAGGTCTTTCGCTCGTCGATCACGGTCGCATCCGCGGTAAAGCAATCGGCGACGGCCTCGCGACTCGTGGCATCCGCGGCAAAATAGGCTGCAATGGGCTTGGGCAGGTTGATCGGCATATCGACCTCATCTATCTGTTTCGTACTGGACAAGATCGGGTGAACATTACTAAATGACAAGAACGCACTAAAAAGTAAGGTACTGACGAAAAAGTATGCGGAGTTATACAAGAGAATCAGCGGCAGAAGGCGTTGAGAAGGCGCTGACCTTGCTCGAAGGTCGTTGGAAGCTCGTGATTTTGTTCCATCTGTTTGGCGGTCAGGTTCTGCGCTTCTCGGATCTTGAGCGCGCGATTCCGAAGGTGTCGCAGAAGATGCTGATCCAGCAACTTCGGCAGATGGAGAAGGACGGCATCGTCCGCCGCACCGTGCATCATCAGGTGCCGCCTAAAGTGGAGTACGGCTTGACCGATTGGGGGCAGGCGCTTTGTCCCGCTCTCGATGCCCTCCTGAGTTGGGCAGCACAACGCGATGATTATGCAGCACACATCATTAGTTCGGAGAGCTAATGCGAGCGGCGATCAGCTTGCATACTCGATAGGTCGGCGATGAGGTTGCTATGGGTCACAAGCAGCGGTCGTGGCAAGCGCGGCCGCGCGTCCGGTCTACCTCAGACGGCCAACATGCCGCCGGCTGGTTGTTATCGGCTCAGGGCCAGAAGCGGGCGTTTAATCTCGAGAAGCGCCGTTGATAGCGTCTCGGCTCCCAGACATGATCGACAGCAGTCTGCGAAGCTCAGGGGTGGGCTCCCGGATGCCCTGCTTTGCGCGACGGCCAATCGATCTGACATGTCGGAAGAACCCGTAAGCGGTGAGCACGATTGCAACCATTGCGGTCGCGCAATAACCAGCCCCAAAAAGAACGATGCACGCCATCCACGCGACGAATAACACCGCCTGCCAAAGTAAGGCGAAGCCGAGATATGTTGCGCCGGTTGGGATGCCCTTACTCATGCTGACAACCTATGCTGCACCCTTGCAACCCGAAGCACCTCCCAAGTGCATCATTCCGGCTTACCGACGCGCCCATAGTAAAGATTGCGTTGCTCAGCAAAAAGGGGGACTTCTGCTTTGGGTCATTTTCGACGGATTCATCAGGGATTGTCGGCAGGTTGATGTCCGCTTCTGCCCGTAAGCGCCGAACCGGGGCCGAGCCAGAAGCGTTGCGTTTGGCCGGACTTCCGTGATTCAAACTCCCAAACTGGGGGCTCGAATCATGCGCTACGAACTCGCCGACTATGAATGGACGGCCACAAGGCCGATGCTGCCGAACAAGCCGCGTGGCGTTCCTCGGGTGAACGAAAGACGTGTCCTCAATGGCATCTTCCGGGTCCTCCGATCAGGAGCACCCTGGCGTGATCTGCCAGCGGCGTTTGGCCCATACACCACTTGCTACAACCGGTTCGTCCGCTGGCGGCGGGCTGGTGTCTGGGGCCGCATCATAGACGCACTTGCCGCTGCCCATGATGCCGCTGTCCAGATGATCGACACCTCCATTGTCCGCGTGCATCAGCATGGATCCTGCATCACAAGGAACCAGCGCCAATCGATGGGAAGGTCCCGCGGCGGCTTGACGAGCAAAATCCATGCGGTGGTCGATAGCAATGGTCTGCCGGTACGGCTGGCGCTGAGCCCCCGGTGAGGCCCATGACGTTCGATTTGCCGGAAAATTGCTGTCTTGTCTGAAATCCGGGTCAATGCTGCTTGCCGACCGTGGCTATGACGCCGACTGGATTAGAGAGCTTGCCATGAAGAAGGGCGCGTGGGCCAACATCCCGCCGAAAAGCAATCGCAGCGATCCGATCTGCTTCAGCCCGTATCTCTACCGCGCTCGCAACCGGGTCGAGCGGTTCTTCAACAGGATCAAACAATGTCGTCGAGTTGCAACGCGCTACGACAGGCTCGCCGCCAACTACCTTGCCTTCGTTCAGCTCGCGTCAATCAGGCTATGGCTGCGCCTTAATGAGTCCGCATCCTAGTCATCTGGAACGCAAGTTCGTCACATTATATGATGGCTCGAATCTCTGTAGAGGAGAGCGCTTGTGGCGAATGCAGGTGTTAGAGGCCGGCCAATCGAGCCGTTGGTG